>DASRXU010000274.1:0-17261 GCA_035687365.1 Planctomycetaceae bacterium
CCACCGAGCGGACTGTCGAGCTTTCGATCAACACGTCGACGGGCAGCAAGTTGACGATTGCGAACGCGACCGCGGTTCCTCCCAACATCACACCGAGAAAGTTGCAGAAGCCCGAATAGATGACGGCCGGCATCGGTTTCAGCGTGCCGGTATAGATCACGGTGGTCACTGCGTTGGCCGTGTCGTGAAAGCCGTTGATGAACTCGAAGGCAAACGCGATCAGCAGGGCGAACCCGAAGCACAACTGTTGTTGCACTGTGAGGTCACCGAGCGCCTGCCAGAGCGACGAGATCATTGCGCACCTTCCAACTCAGTTGAGGACGGGGATGCGTCGCGGGCCGCCGCGGAAGAAGGTCAAACCGCACGCACTAAAGAACGAAGGCGACGCGAATCAGGATCACGCTCGGCTGTTTGGGTCAGGCGTCGCTCCGCAATCCGGCTTGGCCGCACCGGCATAGGCCTTAGGCTATGCCACAATTATGAAGGTCGCGTTAGGACTGCGTTGGCGATTGGTGAAGACAATCTCGCCACCGACCTCGGGTTCAAACAGCCTGCCTCACTTGGCTAGCGCCGCCGCCAGGGCTTTGCCGTCGGCTCCCGTCAGCGGCAGACCCAAGAGGTGGGCGATGGTCGGCGCGACATCCGTGTTTTGAATCTCTCCCAGGGTCGTCCGCGGTTGGATGCCCGCGCCCCACGCGACGAAGGTCGCGTACATGCAAGGCAGATTCTCATCGTGCCCGTGCATGCCTCGCAAGTCACGCCGAGGAACCGTCGCGGCCGAGCCCGCTGCTGCCTCATCAAAGGAGTACCCTTCGCGGGCGAACAGGACCAGGTCGGGCGAGCGCGGGTCCTCCTGCGGCTTGGCCAGCCCGTGAAGCTTGAGTTCTTCCGGCCCGACGACTTTATCGATTCCCTCAGCACCGGCGAACAGCCGCTCAACCTGATTGATCGTCGAGTCGCGGTTGGCAGAGTCGAGCACGTAGACCAGCGCGGCGCCCCCCTCGGTAACGACGTGGACGGCTCCGCCGTCTGCTTTGCCCGCCTTGACGTCGACTAATTTCGCATCGCGGAGAGGCACATTCGGTAGGATCAGTCGCTCGACGGGCGAGAAGCCATGATCGGAAACGATCATCAGCGTCGCTTGGCCCGGATAGTCGCGTTTCACTTCGTCCCAAACCTGTCGGACCTGTTCGTCTGCGGCCTTGATGGCCGCGTACGCTTCCGGCGTGCGGGGCCCCTTCACGTGTTCGACGGAGTCGACGTGCGTGAGGTGCAGCAAGGCTAAATTCGGATGATGTTGGCGCAGGATGAAATTGAAGATGCGGGTGCACATGTCATCGGAGACGACGCGCAGCTCGCGCTGCCCGTAGCGGATCACGTCGCTCTCGGCCCAGATGCCGGCTTGTTTACACTCGGCCATCAACGCCGGCGTGGTGAAGCGGTGCAGCAACTCATCGGAAAAGACGTCGGGCAGCGTCCAGTCGAGGGCTTTGGCGTTTCGCGTTGCCGGCCACCGAATCGCCGCAGTCGCCAGCCCGCTGGCTTTGGCGACGTCGTAAATCGTCGGCACCCGCACGATTTGGTCTTTGTCGAATTCCGGATCCGAGATCAGGACCACTTTCTTGCGACGAGCGCGATCGAAATAGTCGTTGCCGACGACTCCGTGCCGGGCGGGCGTCACGCCCGTCACCAGCGTCGTGTGATTGGGCCAGGTCACCGTCGGGGCCGAGGCCTTCATCCGCGCGGCCCGCACACCGGCTGCGGCCAGCGCGCGAATCGTGGGCATCTCAGCCCGTGGATCGTCGAGATAAAAGGAGGCCAGACCGTCCACGCTGATCAGAATCACCGCCCTGCTCTGGTCGGCGGCCGCAGCCTGGTTCGATCGCGGCACGAAAAAGAGGAGCGCGGTTGCCAGCAGGATCACGCGGGACACAACTCTCGCCAGTTTGGTCATCATCACCAGTTTGCTCATCATTAATAGTTCCTTCGCGAATCCATCATGCTACGCCGCCATCGTGAAGGCTGCGTTACGATCGTGTCAAGAAGAAGTGGGTGGCGTAGAGCTCACGAAAAGCCGTGTTGGGGCACGCGATTTTGAGTGTTTCTCCCGATTGCTTTCGTGCCTCTCCACGAGCATAGTGTCACGGGCACTTTGCGTCGCGCGGTTTCTTGCTCTCCTGCCGGGCCCGTCTCTAGCTCTTAAGGAGCTTTTTACGACAACATCCACCGGGCCCGAGCGCGCCAAAACGACTGGCTTCACCCTCGTCGAACTGCTCGTCGTAATCGCGATCATCGCAGTCCTGATCGCGTTGCTCCTGCCGGCCGTGCAAGCCGCCCGTGAGTCCGCCCGGCGCACGGAGTGCAAAAATCACCTGAAGCAACTCGCCCTGGCCTGCCACAACTACCACGATTCGACCGCCGTCTTTCCCTGCGGTTGGTTAGCCGAGAACCAGGCTTCGTGGGGCATGCTGCTGTTGCCTTACTTGGAGAACGGTTTAACTTCCGATCTCGTCAATTTTCACGCTTTGATGTCCGACACGACCGGCACGGCGCCAAACCGCAACGTCGATCAATGCCAGTTGCCGCTCGCCCTGTTCAAGTGCCCCTCTTCGGGTGATCGCGCTCCGGTCAGCGTCATACGTTGCGTTGCCAGTGGCGCGAGCCTGTTCGGTGCGGTGGGCGACACGAACCATCGCGGGACGCCGGGCGCCATCTCGAATTACCTCGCGAATTCCGGGATGCCCAACCTCAGCGTGTCGCCGCCACTGCCGGGGCTCTCGGATGGAATGGGAGTTTGGAACAACTCGGGTGGAGCAAACATCAACACGGCCCTGCTCAAGGCCGTCGACAACGGCGGCGTGATGTTCCAGGACAGCCGCATTCGGATCGCCGACATCGCCGATGGCACGTCCCACACGGCCCTCTTGGCCGAGCACGCCGGCTACACCTGTTCGACCGGATCCGCAAACACGCTGTGCACCGAAGGTTCAGGTCTCTCTTGTTACGCGTACTGGGCCAGTGCCGACGCCGCCAACGTCGACGAGATGTCCGGCAGCACGGTAGCCTCCGACGTTTGTTTTACTCCGTTATTCGGAATCAATGGCAACGGGCTGGGCTGGACCGGCTCGGCCCCGATTGCACCCAATGCCACCGTCTTCCGTGTCGGCTACCCCGGCGACATCAGCTCGCAACATCTCAACGGTGCCCAAATCGCTCTCTGCGACGGATCGGTCCGATATTTCAGCCAGAGCATCCAATCCATCGGCGGCGGCGCGGTACTTCCCGTACTTTACAAACTATGTAACCGCGCCGATCAGCAAGCGTTTTCGATGCCTTCCAATTGACGCCTGCCTACGCAAATCTGGTGCGCAGATCGTGCTGAGATCAATTCGCTGGGTGCCATGTCCACAGCTCTGGGTGAGACCGTCCGGCAATTCGCGAAGTGCATCGGGGTGCCACGGCTGAGCTCGCTCAGCCGTGTCTTCAACGAGCGACGTGCTAGCGTGTTTGCAAAGCGCGACGTCCACTTCGACGAGAGCTTGATATCTCCGGCGAAAACGCACGGCTGAGCCGAAACGTCTCAGCCGTGGCACCCGGCCGAATTCCCGGACGGTCTCACGCCGAGCCGTGGGCATGGCACCCCAACAAGTAGACAGGCCCCGTCGAGAGCGGGTACAGCACCACCACCGCGACCGTTTCCTCGGTTCGTCGCTCATGCCGTCACGTCAGCGATTGGCACGCGAGTACGGAAGTCCCGACCGATTCACGATTCCTGCGTTTTGGCGCGGGAGCGTACCACGATTCCAGCAGCCAGGCCGGAGATCGCTCCAAATAGGATGGCGCCCCAGTCAAAACGCCAATCCGGCGCGCTCGGCAGCGCGAGTGCGACGCCTACTCCGATCCCGATGGCGACGTACAGGCCGATTGTCAGAAGCGGTCGTGCCACAGAATTCGGTTGATTGCTCATGCCCTCATTCTAGCAGCGGATGGAGCGCAAGGGACGCGACAAATCACTCAGGAACGCATCCGCACTCGAACGGGACTCGGAAGCCGTCCAACGGGGGTCAAACGCAATAGGCGCGCGATTCGACGAAGCGCCGTGAGCCAATGTGAAGGCGCAGGCGCGCGTCGCTATTTCTCCTTGCTCCTTCGTGTCTCCATCCACGGCAAGATAATGCCGAAAAGGACAGCGAAACGAACCGATGTCTCCCAATCTATAGCGCTTGTTCCATGGACGATGAGGTCCCAAAGCAAGGTTACGATGGCCGAAACAATCAGGGTTACAGCGAACACGCTTACAAAATCAACGAGTAATTTCTTGATGTTCATTTCGCAGTCTCCCTGAAGGGAACGGCTGCGAAGGCAAAAGGATCATGAAAACCGGCGCATTCCTGGAACGATTAGTGAATCACCCATCGGAGCACGCGGAACACCCCATAGATGACCGACACCCGCTATTTCAGGGTGGCCAGCCAATCGTAGACTTCTTCCGGCTCCGGAGTCCGAGAGATTAGAATTGACGAGCCAACTTCCCCTACTCGCCATCCCTTGGAGGCCCCCGTCGTGCAAGATAAATTTTGGCGAACCATTGCGGCGTTGATGTGCGTCGGACTCTTCTACGTCGGACACGGACTGCACGGCCCACAGCATGCCGGCATTCCAGCGATTGAAAGCACGGCGAATGCAGCCGACGTCGCGTGGCACCCAGACTCACCTGAAATGTTCACTTCGGGCCAGGATGGCCGAACCGTTTACGCTTGGAAGCGATTTAAGGATGTCCGCGAAGGCGCAATTGTCGTGCGGTACATCGGCCGCACCGATGTACCGGCGCCCCCAGCAGAGGAATTCGGACAGAACCCCAGTCGTGCGTTTCCTGGTCGACAAGTCCCGGGCCGCGCTCCAGTCCCGGAGCCCCCCATCGTAGTCGCCCCAGCTAAATAACTGTGGGTTCCTCAAGTATCACATTCCGGGCGAATCCGCCTCTCACAAACTCGCCGGCTGAAGGCCGGGGGCCGACGGCCCGGCGTGGCGAAGCAGCCCTAAGAAATAGCGTGGACCTCGACGGTAGCCGCGGTCGGATCGGACGGGATCTCCGGTCGGAGCACTTCCTGACGGAGCACGCGAACGCTCCGCGGGGCGGCAACTCCCACTCGCACTCTGCCGCCACGAATGCACAGGACGGTCACTTCGATTCGGCCATCAATGACGATTCGTTCACCAACTTTGCGCCGCAAGACGAGCATCATCTTCCCCTTCGGTCCTGAACGGCTCGCACCAGTTCCGGTTGGCGAGCGACGAATTATTTCAGTTCTGCTGCACGACTGGACAACGAAAGCAAAGGGACGGCGACAATCACTCAGAAACGCGAAGCGAGCCCCTTCGCGCCGGACCTGTTAGGCGCTACGACTCATGCGTGCGGGACGAGAGGCGGGCTGTTTCTTTGGTTCGCGGGCGCAAGGCGCCGACGCCAGAGTGAACACCACGACCTCTTCGCCGGTTGTCGTGCTGATGTCATGGTGCAAGCTCACCACTTTCACACCGGTGACATCCTGAATCATCGTTTCCATGACGGGGCGCGCCGTTTCGATCAGATGAGTGCGGACTTGTTTCAACAGGCGTCTTCCCTTTTCAGCAGGGAGCACTGTGGCGAGGCGCTTTTCCGCGGGGGTCAAAATCCCCTGGAGGCGAACGACCACAAGATCATCGATCAGGTAAGCGTGAACGTGCTTGGTGCTCCGCCCCATGTATTCCTGCTCGAAACGAATGATTCCCTCGCAAATCGCGGCTTCGAGTTCGTTTTGCGTGTTCATCCGCACCAAAGCCCTACATTGCTGTCTTCCCGACGGCAGTTCGTCATGCCATGCCAGATCAGCGTTTCGAGACCGCCTCGGCTGGATTGTCGAAGCCCACCGCCTGTTCGAGCGGTTCAATGGAAAACTGCACGCCGGATGTGGCCAAGTGCGAGAGCGTGTCAATCGCGCGGGCCGCCTCGTCGCGAGTTATAAAGACTTAGGCCTGCTCGCGGGTCCCGAGGACGCGCCTCCCATTCCTGCCGGCGGAGCCGATCCAGGCTGTCGCACCGATCCAATCCCGTTTACCGGCTTTGACCACGAATTGCATGGGGAGTCTCGCGCCTTAAAGCTGGGGATTGAACGCACATCGCGGCTCTAACTTCTTCGCAGGTTTCCACGACGGAGAACTTGATTCCGGCGTCCTTGAACACCGCTGGCATTCTGGCGATTTCCGCCAACGCATCCTCAGCGGTTGCAAGAACATCCGCGCGAGGGCGACTGCCGATTGAGCGGGATTCTTCCGTGCCCGGACGGGTGAGCCAGGTTACGATGCCCGAAGTTGAAACTGCTTTGATGAGGTAAGGCATGGATTGAACCCCTCCGAAGAACTGCCGAATGGCCGCACGATCAAATAAAAAAACCGACGCGACCGAGCACTCTGGAATGCTCAATCACGTCGGCTTACTCGCTAATGGGCTCCCCAAAGCGCGCCCGGGTCGCCCTTTATCTAGTCATCCGATGATCCAACACTCTACCACCCCGACCGTGCAAATAACAGCTGAACGCTCAGGCATTCGTCCGCGGCGAACCGGGACGCGCAGGCGGCGGAGACAGCTTCTCTCGCAGGTCCGGGGGGATGGCGGCCCAGGCAGATCCAGTTGACCGCAAAGTCCCTTCCGGTTCCCTTCACGACGAATCCCATAGGGTTGTTCAATCCATCGATTCGACCGAGAACGTGAATCCCGCGTGCTCGAAGGACGCAGGCAGCTTGCCGATCACAGCATGGGCTTCACCGCGTGTCTTAAAGACGTCACGCTTTTCACGCGGACCGAATGTTCGATGGTCGCCGAAGCGCGGGGGCGACACCCACATTTCGAGGCCGCTCGCGCTGACCGCTTTGATAACGAACCCTGCTGGCGCGTTCGCTTTGCTCATGCCCGTCATTCTAGCGGTGGTAGCTGCGAGAGTTCCGCTTTATGGGAATTCGGTCAGCATAGCCTTCAGTGGACGCGCAGAAAGGGACGGGAGTTCAGCGGTGGTCCAGGCTTTCAATCCATTTCATCGTAGGGAAGCGCATGACTCTTACCGCATAAGGGGCATTCACCCTCAAAATACAGGCGCCCGTTTTCTTCGTATGCGCGCCATTCACACGGCCGAGCGCGGCAGCCGCAAGCTTGACACCGTGCCGGCCAGTTGGCCACGACCACGTCTTTAACATTTGGGGTGTAATCGTCGTAATTCAAATAGGTCCGGGATACCTTCCGATACATGCCGTCATTCTAACGGCGAATTCGGAAGTTCATCTGCCGTTAGTTCGACCATGCGGCAAACGCGCCGCAACGCGGGATGGGCCCAATCGATGGCAACGCGGCCCATGCCTCGGATAGAATCTGATCACTCGACGGCGGATGCACGCGCCGAGGTTCGCCAGAGCTGTGGCTGCCGCCCAACCACCTAGAGGAACCGATCATGAAATCTGCAATGTTTGCTGTCTGCCTGGTTGCCGTTACCTTGTTGAGCGGCGCGAAGGCCCAAGCTCAGGGGATCGTCGTCGGCGTGCCCGCTTATGGGGCTCCCGTCTATGCGGCTCCGGTTTATCCGTCGCCCGTTTATCAGACCGTCTACGCGGCGCCGGCCTACACGACTTATGTCGCGCCGGCCTACACGACGGCCTATTACCCGCCGGCGTATCCGACTACGGCGGCCTATTACTCATACTCAGCGCCCGCCGTCGCCTATGCGGCTCCGTACGCGGTGGCCGCGCCGGTCGTCGTCGGAGCGCCGGTTCGCGCTTACGGCTATTGGGGCCGTCATCACGGCCACCTCTATTACCGCTGGTAAGCGGATCGCAAGGCTGAGGTTGCACAGCCGGCGTCAGCAAGCCCCGCAAGGGGCGAAAGAGCCCAGCCCGGGGCGTAAGAACATGTTGCCTCTCCGGCGCCAGTCGTTGGGAGCGCCGGGATGAATGAATCAGCGAGGGATGTGCTAGCGAGGCACACATTTCCCAAGCCGACGGCTCCGCCGTCGTTCTCGCGTGTTCACCGATAAGACGACGGCAAGCCGTCGGCTTGGGAAACGGAACGCGGCAATGATTCCACGATCAACGCGTTCGACTGCAGCCGTCTCGACGAGGTTCGCGAGATGAATTCAAATGGCTCGCAACCCCAGGGCTCGCGCCCTGGGCTAGGCTCTGCCGCCCCCTGTCGGGGGCTATCAACCCGTGAGCCCTGAGACTTATCGTCCGGCCGCGTTCAGGCCGCCCGACTGCGAATACACGGGATCGATGCGGCTCATGTTGGCCAACCGCACGATCAGCACGCGTTGCAGGATGCCGGTGCCGGGTTGGTTGCGCACGAACGCGTGCGTTCCGAACAGCCGGGCGTTTTCGGGGGCGTCGGCGCTGATTACGACCATTTCGCCGACGTGCATTTTCACTGAGAAGCGTTGCTGCAAGAAGCACTCGACTTCCTGCGCCATCTCTGGCTGCCAGACACTTTGCAGGCCGACGGTCGCGGACATGGGGCGTACGTGCTCCTGCCCGAAATGAACTTCGGGAACAAACTCCAGCCGCACCCATTCGTCCTGCAGGCGGTGAGGCGTGAGCCGCAGCACGTTCTTGAAGTTTTCGAACGTGCGCTCCTGGGAACCGGAAATCGACGGCACGTCGATCGTGCACTTCTTCCCAGAGTTGGTGGTGATCGGCGGCGAGACGCCCGGGCCGATGCACAGTGTTTCTTTCTTCACCGAGATGTGCGTGGCGGAAGCCGACGCGTCGGCGGGCGCTGATTCGCTCAAGATTCGCTCGAGGGCTGGGCAGATCGAAGAGCCGGCGTTGCCGACCCTCAGCCCCATCCGTTTGAGCGCTTCGGCCTCGCTCGCGCTGAGCGCTCCGACCTGGTCAATTTGTCCCCAGAGTGCCGTGCCGAGGAGTGGATCGCCCACGGGCCGCTCGACGAACGTGAAGTCGATTTGCACCGCTTCACGCGACGGCTGCAAGGGAGGCAGCACATTGCCGCTCGAGATGGTCGCCGGCGGCCAAAACCCGAACACGTCGCCGAACGGCTTGAGGAACGTGCAGCCGCAAGCGGCGCAGCCTCCGGCGAGCGCAAGAGACAGCGCAACGGTACGTCGCGAAACCGGCATGGAGGTTCCGAATGTGGCGGCCGAGAACCGGCCTAACGAAGTGCGAAATTTGAGTGGGAGGTTTGGAGAGGGCGGGAGTGTATGACAACCTTTAAATCCTGTCAATTTGTGGCTGGCGGGGGCTATTTCTGGTCGGTGCGAAGCTCGTTGTTGTCGCCCGATTTTCAAGCCCCGTAACAAGTTGTCAGCGCCCAACGGGCTGGTTATGATCCCCGCAGCCATGCGGAATCCTGCTCTTGGCGAGGCCGTGTGCGCTCGAATTAAAGGAGTCGCCGGACTTGGACTTGCGAGTCGGACACGGGCACGACACTCACCGTCTGACGCGGGGTCGGAGCCTGATTCTTGGGGGCGTGACGATTGAGCACGAGCGCGGCCTGGACGGCCACAGCGATGCCGACGTCCTGCTGCACGCCATCACCGACGCTCTGTTTGGGGCGGCCGGCCTGGGAGATATCGGGCAATGGTTTCCCGACACCGATCCGAAGTGGGCGGGAGTCGATTCGGCCAAGTTGTTGACGACGGCCGTGCAGGAAGTGCGCTCGAAACATTGGTCGATCGTGAATCTCGATTGCACGATCGCCGCCGAAGAGCCCAGAATCTCTCCACATCGGAAAGCCATCCGCCAGCGTCTGGCTGAGCTGTTGGGAATTCCGACGGAGAACGTGAACGTCAAAGCGAAGACGGGAGAGGGAGTCGGACCGGTCGGTCGCAAGGAGGCCATCTCCGCCGACGCCGTGGTCCTTTTGATCCGCGATCGATCGGAAGCGAACGCCTCATGACTCTGCGAGTTTACAACACGCTCACTCGGCAAAAGGAAGACTTCAAAACCGTCGTGCCGGGTGAAGTTCGCATGTACCTGTGCGGACCGACGGTCTACAAGCCGGCCCACATCGGCCACATGGTCGGTCCAGTCATCTTCGACACGATCAAACGCTTTCTGACGTACAGCGGCTACAAGGTGAAGTTTGTCATCAACATCACCGACGTCGACGACAAGCTGATCAACCGGGCTCGCGAGAATAACACCACCGTCGAAGCGCTCGCCCGGCAGATGACGCAGGACTATTTCGACAACCTGGCAACCGTCGGCGTCGATACCGTCGACGAATTTCCCTACGCGACCAAGTACATCACGGCCATGCAGGAGATGATCGGCCGGCTGATCGAAAAGGGATTCGCGTACCCGATGGACGGTGACGTCTACTTCGAGGTGCTGAAGGATTCCGACTACGGCAAGCTCAGCCGTCGCAGCGTCGAAGAGATGCTGGCGGGGACGCGCGTCGAGGCCAACGACCGCAAGCGCAATCCGGCTGACTTCGCGCTGTGGAAAAAATCGAAGCCGGGCGAACCGTCCTGGGACAGCCCGTGGGGACCGGGTCGCCCCGGCTGGCACATCGAGTGCTCGGCCATGAGCATGCAGCTGCTGGGTGAGTCGATCGACATTCACGGCGGCGGACTCGATCTGATGTTCCCGCACCATGAAAACGAGTTGGCCCAATCGGAATCGGCCAGCGGCAAACCCTTCTCCCGCTATTGGCTGCACAACGGCCTGATGCAGTCGGGGCCCGTGGCGGGCAAGGTCGGCGGCGGACACGACCGGCGCGGCGACGTCGCTCCTTCGCAATCGGAGCAAGAGGCCAACAAGCTCGCCGGCTCGAAAGGGGCCGCCTCTGTCAAAGAACTGTTCGCGGCCTTCACGCCCGAGACGATTCGCTTCTTCCTCCTCTCGACGCACTACCGCAGCCCCATCGAACTGAGTGACGCCCAGATCGGCCAAAAGGGCGAAAGCCTAGAGCGGTTTTATCGGCTGTTCGAGGCCTTCACGCGAATCACCGGCCGCGACTTTTACACGCTGCCGGTTCCGTCGTCGCGCGAATCTTCGACCGACCTGGGCGCGCAGCCCTCCGATTTCCTCAAGGAACTGGGGCAGCTTCGCGAACGGTTCTTGTCGGCCTTGGACGACGACTTCAATACGGGCGGCGCGATCGGCGTGCTGTTCGACATCTCGCGGGCCGTCAATGGCTTCATCGGCTTGAAGAAACTCGATGCCGGCGGCCCGCCCGACGAGAAGGCGAAGGCCGAGTTAGTCACCGCGCTCACCCTGATGAAGGAACTGAGCAACGTCCTGGGCCTCTTCCGCAAGCCGGTCGCGAAGGCGGCGGCCGCCGTCGACGGCCTCACCGATCAACTGATGGCTCTGTTGATCGAGCTGCGTGCGGAGAGCCGGAGGACAAAGAACTTCGCGGTCGCCGATCAGATCCGCAAAGGGCTGACCGCGCTCAAGATCACGTTGGAAGATCGACCGGACGGAACCAAATGGCGGCGGGACTCGTGAATCCATCCCTCTCTGACGGTGCGAACGAACGGGCGTGCGAGCCGGCGGTCCAAGCCTCCTGCATCCTCGGAGTTGACCCGGGACTGCGGCGCACCGGCTACGCGTTGCTCGAACGCTCCGCCGCCGGCCCCGTGCTGCGTGAGGCGGGCATCATTCGCTCGAAGACGGGCATCCCGCTGGCGGCTCGCGTGCTCGAGATCGGCACCGGATTGCGCGAAGTGATCCAGGAATTCCGACCGCAAGCGATGGCCATCGAACGCGTCTTCACGTTGGGCAAAAACCCGAAGTCGGCCCTGTTGATGGCCCACGCCCGCGGAGCGATTCTGATGGTCGCCGCCGAGTTCGGCCTCACCGTGATCCATTTCGCACCGACGAACGTGAAGCGGCTGATCACCGGCAGCGGCCGCGCGTCGAAAGATCAGATGCAGCACGCCGTCACGCGTGAGCTACGACTCGAACGTCTGCTCGAGCCCAACGACGTGGCCGACGCGTCGGCTTTGGCCCTCTGTCTGTATCATCGCGTGCGATTCGCCGCATGATCTTGCGACGAAGCTGAGATTGCGACCCGCGGACGTCGAGGAACTCGGCCTAACAAGTCCCGCCCACAGCATGATTACAAAGATTACCGGCAAACTCGTGCGATTGGCCGACACGGCGGCCACGCTCGAAGTCGGCCCGCTCGAGTACGAAGTCTTCGTGCCCGACTTCGTGCGTCGGCAACTTCAAGCCAGCGTCGGCGAAACGGTCAGCCTCCGCACCATCGAATACATCGAGGGCAACCCACAACAGGGCCGCCTCACTCCGCGACTCGTCGGCTTCATGAGCGACATCGAAGCCGAATTCTTCGAGCTGATCTGCTCGGTGGACGGCGTCGGCGTCCGCAAAGCACTGCGCGCGATCGTCCGCCCCGTGCGCGAAGTGGCCGCCGCCATCGAGGACCAGAATCTCGAAGAGCTGATCGCACTCCCCGGCATCGGCCCGGCCGTCGCCGAACGAATCGTCGCCAAGCTGCGCCGTCGCATGGCCCGCTTCGCCCTAATGGTGGCCCGCGACATTCCGAGCGTCGAAGGCACGCCGCACAACGTCGTCGACGAAACGTTCCAAGCGCTCGTCAACCTGGGCCACACCGCGGCCGACGCTCGCAAGCTGATCGACTCGGTCGCGTCGCAAAAGAAGAAATTCAAATCGGCTGACGAACTGCTGATCGAGATCTACCGCGTGCAACGCCCCGCACCCTAGTGTTGCGTAGGAACGCTATCGCGTTTTATCGCTTGGGGGTGCGGCGGAACTATGATCTGAGTCAGGGCAAAACATCCACGCGGCGCGACCCGCTGTCGGGGAGCACGACATGATCTCCAAACAGCACGACACGCATCGTCTGACGGATTGGTCCGTCGTGCCGACCCTGCTTTTGGTTGTGATATCTCTATTGCCTCGCGCGGTTGCCGATTCCTCTGCGGCACCGCAGAAGGACTCGACGATCGAAGCGCGGCAGGCACTTCGCGCAATGGCGGAGGCGCGGGGGCGTTTCTCGTCCGGAGTGGCCACAATTCAAGGACACAAATTGACGAAAAGAGCGTTTCCGGGCGCAAAGAAAGTCCAGGCGGAAACGGTCGACGCAACGCTACGGGGCTTGTACGCGTTCGACGATGCGCGCCATTTGCTCCGCTATGACAATAACGAGCCGTTTTTCACGCGTTCGATTTCTGCCGAAACCCTGCGCGGCAAGGACTCCGCCGCGATGAGGGCGGCCGTCGAGGGCATCGTCCCGGTTCCATGGGATACTAAGCTCAGGTACGTTCGCAACAAAGATTATTCGGCTTCCTGGAGAGAGGACGGGGCGAATAGCCGCAGCAGCGTCAACGTGCAGTGGCCCGATTCTTCCAGGGGGGGACTCGTCGAGAGTCGTCACCATCTGTTCGATCTTCGCAGTTGCGGCGTCATCGACTACCGCCAATTCCAATCGGGCGCACCCGCACATGGTGAGAAAATCGAAGAGGTGTTCAATCGTCTCTCGCAGCACACAATTCAGGCCGTCAGGAAGAACGACGACATCGTGACTTTGTCGCTCGTGTCGGAGGAGGCGACGCACCGGCTCGCGATCGACACGAAGAACGGGTTTACGGCGGTCGAATACATTGTCGAATTACGGCACGATCGCGCGGTATCGAAATCGCGAGTGACGTGGAAACAAGCAGGCAACGTCTGGGTGCCGAAGACGTTTTCGATCGAGTTCGATGCTCCACGAGCCGGTCGCTACAGCCGCTACGACTTCGAATTCACCTGGAATCACGTGAACGAACTCGTCGATCGAAGCTACTTTGACTACAAGTCATTTACCGACGTGTGGGACGATGTGGTTGTCGTCGACGGGCGGAGACCCGACTTCCCCAGACTTGGAGTCTGGAAAAACGGTCATTGTGTCGAAGGTGATCAAAGGTAAAGCCCATGCACAAAAAACTCGTCGCCAGTCTGCTCATCGTTGGTTTCGGTGCCGCGTACATCGATCAGGCCAAGACCAAAGCGGCTTCCGAGGATCGAATCACCCTCATGGGTTCCCTCGCCGAATGGATGTACCCCAAAGCCGATTTCGGCGGCGCTCAAATGAGTGATGGCGGAAATCGCACCGTGCAGTCCGTCAAGTGCAAGGCGGTCCTGACCACCGGCGATTCCTTCGAGCAGGTCACGAACTATTACGAACACAAATTTGTATCTGAACCCGAGAATGTTGGAGGGCCCGTCAAGGGCGGGCACGCGCAGGCCGTCTCGATCCAGGACGATTCATCAAATCGCCCCGTCCAAGTCCGAGTCATCGTGGTAAACCGGGCCAACACATCCACCACGCTCGTGATCAGCCGAGCGAAGGACGAGACAAAAACGCACATCGCCTGGTCTCACTTCGCGCGATTGTGACGGCAAGCGCTGACGGAGTGGAGTAGCGATTTGGACACAGCCGTCAAACAGAGTGCGGCCGCTCACGGTGCCGTATTTCTGCTAGCGCTGGGCGCAGTCGCGGTTTGTTTGTCGCCCCTGCACTGGCCCTGGTATCTCTTGCTACCATTGCTCGCCTACTGCGGCATTGTGCTGGCTTGGCCGCCACTGCGTCGAACGGCTCCGCGGTTCGCTCTCGGCCGTTTGTGGGGTTGGCCCTTGGCGGCTGCTGCGGCCCTGAGCGTGACGACCTCGGTCGTGTTGGTCGCGTTCCAGAGGTTGGCGCACCCCGAAGTCACCGATCTGGCCGCGAGGATGCCGGTGGCCGCGTTCGGCAATGTGTTGCTGGCCGGCATCTGTTTCAGCGTGGTGAACGCCGTCTTGGAAGAGCTGATTTTTCGTGGCCTGTTGTGGGAGGTCGCGGCGGCGGAGTGGAGTGGCGGCGTCGCGCTTGTTGCGACCTCGGCGATGTTCGGCCTCGGCCACTTGCACGGCTATCCGCCTGGCCCGCTCGGCGCGGTGTTGGCCGGCGTTTTTGGATTGATGTTGGGGCTGCTTCGTTGGTGGACGGGCGGATTGGGGTTGGCAATCGCCGTTCACATCTGCGCTGATGCCACGATCTTCGGGTTGCTGTGCTGGCGATGAAGTGCGTTGGGTGCCACTGTGTTTGGGTGCCCCTGGCGGGACTCAGCCCACCAGTGTCTTCGGGTGATCGCACTTGCGCGGGGAACACTGGCGGCTCAAAGCTGCCGCCAGTGCCACCCGGCGCATGGTTGAGCGACGGCGGCTTGCGTCTACTCTCGCATCGTTTTGCACTTGTCGCCTTCCCGAATCAGCTTGAGCGTGCCGTTGGGGAGTGCGATTTCGGCAATTCCAGATTTGGAAAACTCCAAGCGAGTCGGTTTTTGCTTGAGTTCTGATGAGAACCATTGCAGCCCGTCGCTGAAGCGCGGGTTGCTGTTCGGCTGGATTTGGGCCCGCCAGTACCACGCTTTGTCAGCCATCTCTCGCGGTTGCTTGAGCCAGGCTGCGTCCTGGTGCGTCTCGAGAATCACAACGATCGGATTGATCGAGACGACGGGCATCGTCGATACGTACGCCTCCTTGCCGAAGGCCTCCGCGATTTTCCTGGCGTCGCCCGTTCGCTCCAGGTAGGCCCAGACCTGTTCTGCGATTCTTTCGGGGTCATGCTCCTTGCCCGTGTCGTCAAGCAGGAATTGCCTGTGCTTGGGTCCGTCGTGGACCTGACCCACGACCCGCTGGCCGATTTGCACGCGCCGATTCGGCCCACACCAGGGCGCGTAATCTGGCTGCTTCTTGTCGATGACCAGCGGCCCGGGCCGGCCACAGCCGGTCATCGAGAAGCACAAAAGCACGAGCACGATCCAGAATCGTTGGCTTGCCATCACGATCCTCGGGGGAAGACGTCGGGTGCCACGCCACGTGTCATTGGAGAGAAGCGGACGCCTCCCCGCACTGGGAAGGTCAGTTCATAACGTGCCGCTCCTGCTCAAGTGCCTGATCCGTTTTCGATGCGGCGTCGTCGACCTGCAAGATTAACGATGCCCGGCCGTCGATTGCAGCAGCGTCTTTGAATTCGGCAGTCTTTGTCTTGCGTGCCACGGCTGAGCTCGCTGAGGCTATCCAGGAATTCGGTCGAATCTTGGAGCCACGACCGTGAGAACATTTTGCATCTCGGGCGCAAGAGGTTGCGAAACCCGGATGAACGAATCAACGCGGGAAGTCGTAGCGAGGCACACTTTTCCCAAGCCGACGGCTTTGCCGTCGTTCTGGCGTGCTCACAAATCAGGCGACGGCAAGCCGTCGGCTTGGGAAACGGAACGCGGCAATGATTCCATCTTCAACGCGTCCAACTGCAGCCCTCTCGGCGAGTTGCGACGTAGATGCAAAACGTTCGTGAGGGAGCGGGTTCTAACGCTCGCTTCTACCCGTAATAGCCCGCTCCCTCACGGTCGCGGCTCGAAATCCTTCGTCGTGTCTTCGCGAATAGGCAGGGCCTCGTCGCGCGAATTCGATTGGATAGCTCTGGACTGGGGCACTGGTTCCGAATTTCTCGTCTTGTTTCTACGCGCGTAGAAACTCGGTCTGGTGGGAATTCCAGAATTTGGAAAATAGAGATAGGGCCTTTGTTTTTGCAAGAACCCAAACCTGGAAGTGCGACATGCCTGGTCAGAATGATCGACGACATTTGTGGACGTTGGGAGATCAGACTTTCTCGAGCGAGGCCGAATACCGGAGGGAGCAAGAGCGGCGAGTGACGGAACTCTTCGAGCTGCTCGAGACGGAAGATGTTGTGAATTCGAATCGGCAGTACGCCCTCGCCCTCAAATATGGACACGCTAATGCGGATCAGAACCGAAGCGCGAATGGACACACAAATGGCCACGACTCGACGGCGATTGCTGGGACTGGACTCAAGGCTGGTCACGCCTTAAACGCACAACGTCCTGTCGGGGTGGCTGGGGTCGAGCCGACCGCCCCCTTTCCCATACAAGAATCCTCGTGTCGACGACTTTCGGAACCACAGGCGGGCATGTTGTCGCCAATGGCGGCAGGAATCCTCCCGCCGCTATCTCCGTCCGCGACAGGCGGACGGACGCCATTCACATGTTTCTTTCTAATCGGGCTATCGGCGTCGCCGATCGTAATAATTCCTCCGACCGGCACGAAAGATCGTCGCTTTCCGCGTGTCTTCTCGGCAAATCGCAGACCCATTAAAAAATCAAGTTTGGAGAGCAGTTCCGCCGTGCTTATCCGCGCCGCCGGAGCGAGCGTGACGTGCCCCAACTGATCCAGCAGTTCCAGCGCGCGATTCACTT
>DASRXU010000275.1:0-6270 GCA_035687365.1 Planctomycetaceae bacterium
TGCGGACACGTCCGGCTCGCCCGTTCGGGAAATTCCAGACGGCCGCCGCCGGCAACTCGACATCGGTTCGCTCGAGCTTGAGCACACGCCCCGATTTTCGTTGGGGATGGGCAATCAGCTCGACTCCTTTGGTTCCGTACAGCGACCAGCTCTCGAGTCCGTGTTCGAAGTCCTCGTGCTCCTGCGTCGCCGTAAGCCACTCGGGGTCGAGCAGAAACACGCCGTTGGTCGCGCCTTGTCCGGCCGCGAACACGAGTTTTTTGTCACGCGTCGCTGCCCCCACGGGATAACCAGTGCCGTAATCACCCCGAATCGGGAGGGCCGGCTCGAGGCGCCGCGGGTCTCGCAGCACTTCGCGAAAGCCGTCCCACGTTGTCCCTTCGTCAGCCGAGATGGCTGCGTGAAGAACCTGGCGACCGCCGAAGGCGTATGGATAACGCTGGCAGCAATTCCAGATCGCGACGATGCGGCCGTCGACCAGCCGCGTGAGAGACGCGGGCGAGTCCGACGCCAGAAACCGCGACGGCCGCGCGGATGACCAGTGGCGCCCGTCGGCCGAATACGACTCCCACAAGCGGCCCAATTGAGTGCGCATCAACATCCAGGTCCTGCCATCTCCCAGCGGCAGGCACACCGGCTCGATCGCTCCGCACTCATTGCCCAGCAGAATGGCGGACGGCACGCTGATGTCATTCGATCGTTGAAAAGTCGCCCCACGATCGGCGGACCAGACGGTCGTCGCGGTGTGTTGTCCGACAAAGACCCAGCTCGCTAGCCCAGACGCCGGCTGGCTGTACGTGCGGGGCGTCATGTAGGCGAAGGGGGCGATGATCGTTCCGTCCCGGCGCACCACGGACGACAGCAAGCCTCCGATGTAGCCGTCGAACAGCTGCGTCGGTTCGTTCCACGCTTTGTAGGGAGGACCAGATTTCGTGTGCCAGAGCCCTAGCTTGGGGAACGGAGCTTTGGCGTTCGTTTGATCCCACTTGAGCAGGAATGCATGCAGTTCACTGGTCGCGGGATCGACACACGCCACGACATCTCCCCACACGGTCTCGGGAGGATGTACGCGCGGCAATTCCGTGAGCGTTCGTCGGTCGCCCCAAGTTCGGCCATTGTCCTTAGAGATGAGCGCCGTCACCGCGAGCCGACCCTCGGCCAGAGCGCGCAGTGAAAGCCCCCAAATCGTCCCATCGGGCATCGCAAGCGGGTGAAATCGCTCCGCATTCACTCGCTCGGGAGGAGCAGCGTTGATCGATCGGGCTTTCGGTCCCGCCGCTGGCTCGCGAGCAGTCAGACGCTCGGGCAACGCAGTCACTGCCAAGAGACAGATGCCGACTGCAATTCGCAAATTCGACGCGGCCATCAAACGAAACTCCTCAGAACTCGATCTGGTCCAGCGGCACAATCGGTCGGCGCACGTGTTGGAACGGAAAAATGCGCAGATCGCTGCTGCACGGGCCAGGCGTGGCCACCGTGAAGCTTTCCTTCGTGACGCGATCATAGGCGCGGCGGTGTGCGACGGCCGCCTTGACCCCGATTGCAGACAATTTCTCTGGCTCGATCCCCTGGCTACGCAATTGGCCCAAATCGAATGGCGGCGTCTTTTTGCTCGTGAGCAGAATCGTGACACCGGACGACTGGATGACGGCGCAAGGGCCCATGTCGATCCGCACACCGTACATCGAGGCCAGGTGACTTTCGCGGTCCTCGAGCTGGAAACGACCGTCACTCCGCGAAACCAGCGACACTTCAAGCTCCAACGGTGGATCGGTCAATCGGTTGGCCTTGCCACCGAGCCGCAAACGTCGTGATCGGCCAATGGGTAGCCCCGCGAGAGCGCCGATGGCTTCGGGATCGTTCAGCACAACGGCCGCCCGTTCAATTCGATTTTCGATCAGCATTTTGAGGATTGTCGGTGCGTCTCCCGGGGCACCGCCGCCGATGTTGTCGGCCGGCTCGACAATCGCGATCGGCGTTCGCCCCCGCGCAATGCACTCCAGAATCCGCGGCACGCACTCGGCTAAGGGCCGCTCGACGACATGGGCTAGCTGCCGATTGGCGAGCGCGTAATCACGGAGTTTTCGCAAGGATTGACGCGCGTCCTCCGGATCGCCGAACGTCACGGCCGAAAAGCTCAGCCCGGTGTCGTACGTGTCCGCAAAGGAGTAACCGGCGAACACGTTCACCGCGGCCAAATTCGGATCATCTTCCTCAGCCTGCCGGGCCATGGCTTCAAGCGTTTTCATCGGTTCGTCCGCCGTTCCTGTAGCAGTCGGGGGCAGCATCAGGGGACAAGCTTCGAACACGCTCACCGGCTGCTGGCCGGTGGTCAGAATTCGATCCAAGAGCAGAGCCGCATTCACCGCGGCCTGGCGCGCATCGGTATGCGGGTTCATTCGGTACGCGATCAATCCCTGCGACTGCTCGATCGTGCGGCGAGACAGATTGCCGTGCAAATCAAGCACGCCGCAGAGCGGAAGCGAACGCGCTCCTGGGAGTGAGCGGATCCGGTCAATCAGTTCTCCTTCGACATCGCGGAAAGACGTGCAGGCCATCGCCCCATGCAACACCAGAAAAATGCCATCAAGGCCTGCGCGGCGCTCCCTTTCGTACGCTGACCTGAATTGGTCCCAAAAGAAATCGAGGACCGCGTCGTCGACGATGGCACTGGGCGTCGCGCGCAGGTCGACCGCCGGCAGGAGAGTCCAACGACACGACGTCGCGACCTCCAGTGCGCCGGAAAGCGGCGAGCCGTCGCCCGTGGCTTCCAACAGTTCGGCCCCGCGTCGAACCGAAAAATCAGCCAGCGCGGTCGTTCCGTCGAGAAACGTGTGAGTTTCGTGAAACAGTCCGGCGAGCAACACGCGTTTCGGCATCAGGTTCGACCTGCCCTTGAGGATCGGCGACCTCCCAGCATACCGGGAGTGCTCGAAAACCGTATCGCCCGCGGCGACCCGGACGTTGGTTGCACAACTCCGCGCAGGCCAATTAAATTGACGCACGGAGGCGCGTTGGCGGCACCTCGAAATCTTGTCCTCCGAACCGATCGAAAGGGCGTCTCGAATGAGGCTTGTGCGAGAGTTTGCGTTCCTGCTGTCCGTCCTGTCGCTGATGGCGGTACCACTCGTCGGCATTGGTTGCAACGATCAGGCGGCAACGAAACCCCCGGCCGGTGAGCATGTCTCCGACGCCAAAAAGGCGGAGACCAAGACTAGCGCCCCCAAACCGCCTAAGAAAAAGAAAGCCGACGACGCGGGCTCGACCACTGGCGACCTCGGCGTGAAACCTCCGAAGGTGCCGGCAGACACCTCGAAGAAATAGGTTACGAGGATTGCCCACCGACCGTCGCATGGCCAAAACCTGCGCCGGCGATCACGATTGTTTCGGTGCGCCCTCATCAGCACCCCCCACGCGGAACCTTCCGCATGCTGAACCGACGTGAATTTCAATTGCGGCTCGCGACTGGATTGGCCGCGTGTTGCGCAAGCCCGGTCGTTTCTTCCGTGGCCGCTCCTGAGCGCAAGAGAGCGTCCAAATATATCGACGTGCATACGCACGTCGGCACGATCTGGAACGGCAACAAAGAGCTGACCCCGTCGCTCTTGGTCCGCTGGATGGACGAGCACGACGTCGAGAAGGCAGTCGTGCTGCCACTGACCTCGCCCGAATCGTCAAGTTTTTTGTGCCTCACCGAGGGGGCACTCCAGGCCGCGAAGGAATTTCCCGACCGGCTGATCCCGTTCTGCTCGATCGACCCACGCACGTCGGTCGTCGGAGGAGCACGCGGTTTCGAAACTATCATTCGCCGTTATGTCGACTTGGGAGCCAAGGGGTTCGGCGAACACAAAGTGGGCCTCGACTTCGACGATCCGCTGATGATGCAGATTTACGAGGTCTGCGAAAAGATTGGCATTCCACTCCTGTTTCACATGGACACCATTCGAGGCAAAGACCAACCTGGGTTGCCGCGTCTGGCTCACGCGCTCGCGACCTTCCCAAAACTCGCGTTCATCGGACACGGGCCGGGATGGTGGGCTTCAATCTCCGGCGACGCGAAAGCCTCGGACTTCATGAGTTCGGCCCCGCGACGTGTGACGGCGGGTGGAGCGATCGACAAGTTGATGGACACTTACCCCAATCTCTGGGGCGACTTGTCGGCAGGCTCGGGCGCCCAAGCCCTCAGCCGCGACCTGGTCTTCGGGCGTCAGTTTCTCATCCGTCGCCAAAATCGTCTGCTATTCGGCACTGACTATCTTCAGCCGGGCCAACCCGTGCCGCAGTTTCAAATCCTCGAGTCGCTCAACCTGCCGGCCGACGTTCAGCAAAAGATCTTCCGCAGGAACGCGGAGGCACTGCTGAAACTAAGTTAAGGCGAGGCGGTCGGACGTGCGTCCTGGGCTTACCCGATTTCCGACGACGGTCGGCACGGCAAGCCTTGCTCATATAGTTTCAACCGACCCGTCACTGTCGCCTCGCCGTACTTTTGCCGATAGGCGGGATCAGCGATCGCTCGGCTCTGCAGCTGCACGGCCTGGTTGAAGTCGCCGACCTCCGCGCAGGCGGCGGCCAGCGTCCCCAAGCAGTTCGAGTTCGACCAACCGGTCGCTTCGCACGCCCAGGTTGCGTGCTCGACAGCCTCTTTTCCGCTGCGAAGCGCGTCGACGGGGCAGGTGGCCAAGAACCAGGCGAGGTTGTTGTGCGCTGAGGCCAATTGGGGTTGCAGGACCAGCGCTTCGCGATAGTCCTCGAGCGCCTGCGACCAGTTTCCGCGCTGGCATTCGACGAAGCCGCGATTCGTCAAAGCCGGAGCCAGCACGTTGGCATCACCGCCGGCCTCGATGACCCGAGAAAACCGCTCCGCCGCTTCGTCGTATTTCCCCGCACGAGTGGCTGCCAACCCCTCATTCATCAAACTCAACGTTGGCTGCAAGCCTTGGAGCTGAACTCCGAAGCGAAAACCTCGCCAGGCCTGCCAGGCAACGAAAGCGGCGACGACCGCTAACCACGTGTCCTGCAGTCGAACGATCGCCAAAAATATCGCTCCCGCGGCAGCGGCAAGGCCGATGATCCCGGCCACCATCAGGCTGCGAGCCCGGCCGATGACGAACCAGAGCAACGCTTGGAGAATCTGCCCGCCGTCCAACGGATAGATCGGCAACAAATTGAAGAGGAGCAACCCACCGTTAATCAACGCGATGGAATTCAAGAAGTGCCAACAATCCGGAAACACGCCCCCCAGCTGCGCCACGCCAGCGATCACGATCGCGACCACGGAGACGGGTACCAGGATCAGATTGACCAAAGGCCCAGCGGCAATGCACCACAAGAGAGCGCCCGGCCGCGGAGGCGGTTGTACGAAAGCGACGCCGCCGAGCGGCCAGAGCATGATGCGGTCGGCTTGCCCGCCGACTTGCCGGCAAGCCAACGCGTGGCCGAACTCATGTAGGAGCACAATGCCAAACAGCGACATGTACTCGACGACATTCCAAACCATCGAGTCATAGTTATTGACCGGATTCACGATCTCAAAGTAGGCGATGAGCAACCAGCTCCAATGCAAATAGACCTGGATGCCGGCAATGCGAAACAGAGGGAACGAACCGCCCGTGAGACTATTCATGGAACCACGACGCATAGAGGCGAAAAGCGACTCGGGTCAGTTCGATAGCTTAGCATGTTGGAGGAAGGTGCGGCTCAAACTCGGTCGAAGGCTCGGGGCGATGATTGCAGAACTGGTGCAGCAACGCGATCGGTTAATCAGGCGGGCATCGCATCGGACACATCACCCATGGGACGGCGCGATCATTCCTGCTCCAGGCCGTCGGCCTCGGGGATTTCATCGTCGCCCAGCGATTCGTCTTTCGCTATGCGTGAAGCACCTTTATTCCGCGAGGGTCGAAAGACAGCAACGACGTCATCGATGGGCACGACAAACAACAGATTGTCCGGCTCGAAGTCGACCGGAATGGCATTCTTCGGATGAAACAGGATCTTGTCGTACTTGCGGATGGGGAAATCCTCGTCGCGCGCGACTTGCACGCTCACTTCCACGACTCGTCCCGTAATGGTCGGAATCTCGGCCGCATCCGGCAACACGATCCCGCCGCGCGTCTTCTGCCGGCTTTCATCCTTGCGAACCAAGACCCGTTTTCCGACGGGTTCGACAAACTCAGTCACAAAATGACTCCGCTCAGGATCAATCGGACACCACGATTTCATTATAAGCAAACCGCCAACCGCGCGGAGATTCTGCCGAGACGCAAACGG
>DASRXU010000276.1:0-25249 GCA_035687365.1 Planctomycetaceae bacterium
TAAGGCGGGACACGTCCCCCCCTTCTTCACGGAGCCCCGGCAAGCGATGGTTCTCGACGATGAGCCGGCCGACGATGACGACTTGCCGGGCGACTTCTTTGAGCCAGGAAGCACGGCTCCCGTGCGATCTCTCGGGGCGCCGTCGATCCCCGCCACCGGCTGGCAAGCCCGGCTGGTGCAGGTGCGGCAGACGCTGGACCAGGAGCCGTCCGCTCAGCCGACCGGTCCACGCGAGCAAGAGATCTTTTACGAGATCGACGTCGACCAAAGTCGCTCGATCGGCCAGGTGGTCCTTCAGACCTCCCATCGTCAGCGCCGCGGAAACGGGCAGTGGGGAAAACTCAAGCCGTTGCGGCTTCGACCCAATCGCATCGATGAGGCGATCGACTCGGACGACGCGCGGATTCTGGCGTATCTTTCGGGAGGAACGCCCGAGCGCACCAATTGGCACGCTCAGCAGGCCGAAATTCAAAGCGCCGTGCACCGCTTCCGCATTCCGCATGAGCTGTGCGAGCTGATTATGCCGCTGATGTGCGCGACGGGGCGGGTGCGCTATCTCAACAGCGATGAGCGGTCGAACACGCCCCTGACTTGGGACGACGGACCTCCCTGGGAATTATCGCTTCGACTGGTGCCGGAAGACGCCACTGCGAGCGAGGCGCCTTTATCTGAGTCTGTTGGCGACGAATCCGAAGTCTCTGACCTTCCCGTCGACGAGCCGTCATCAGATGACTCGAAGCCGAAGTCAGGCCGCGCTGGGACCACCCGGACCGAAGAGCCGGAATCAGATGACGACGAAGCGCTAACCGCCGGGGCAAAAGCATCCTGGCACATCGACGGACAGCTCTGCCGGGAGAATGAGATTCTCCCCTTGGGGCGAACCGTGCTGCTGGTGCCGGGCGGGCTCGTGCTGACTGCGAAGCGGATCGCCCGTCTGCGCGATTTCGGTGCGTTTGCCTGGGTGAAGTTGCTCGAGCGCGGCGAACGACTGCGCGTCCCCGGTGGCGAAGAACAAGACTTCATCGATCAATTGCTCGACATGCCCGCGCTGCCCCGCCTCGATCTGCCCGAGGAGTTGCGGCTCGAGGAAGTTACCTGCGATCCGGTTCCGCATCTGACGCTGCGTGCTCCGCGCGGTGCGCTGTTGCATGGCGATCGCCTGCAAGGCGATGTTTCCTTCGATTACTTTGGAACGCAGGTGCGGGCTTCCAGCTCGCAATGGGCCATCGTCCAGCGGGCGCTTGGCCGTTGCATCGTGCGAAACAAAGAACGCGAGGAGCAACGCTGGTCCCAGGTCGTCGAGCAGGGATTTCGTCGATTGTTGGATCCGCGACGCACAGGCCGCGATGTTGAGATTTCCGCCCGCTCCTTAGGCCCAGCCGTGCGTGCGATGGCCTCCGAGGGCTGGCAGGTACACGCCGACGGCAAACGAGTCCGCCAGCCGACCGACCTTCGCTTCCGCGTGCGATCCAACGTCGATTGGTTCGAACTCCACGCGCAGGTCGACTTCGAGGGGCGCACCATTCGTCTGCCCGATCTGTTGTCGGCCGTCGCTCGCGGCGACACCACGGTCCGACTCGACGACGGTTCGCTCGGCATTCTGCCGGAAGAATGGATCGAACGATTTTCGCTGCTGGCGACCCTGGGAACCGCCGAGGAAGATCATGTTCGCTACGCGATGAACACGGTCACCATGCTCGACGCCTTGCTCGCGACCGTCCCGGAAACCGATTACGACACCCAGTTCCTCGAACTGCGTTCGCGATTGGGCTCGCCGCTGAGGATTCAAGCCGTCGATGAACCACAAGACTTCCACGGCGAACTTCGCGGATATCAGAAAGAGGGTCTGGGCTGGCTGAAGTTCCTGCAGGATCTGCGGTTCGGCGGCTGCCTGGCCGACGACATGGGTCTCGGTAAAACCATCCAATTCCTGGCCGTGGTCGTGGCCGGAAAAACGCGCGGCAAAGCGGTCATTCCCTCGCTGGTCGTAGTGCCCAAGTCGCTGCTGTTCAACTGGCACAGTGAATGCACCAAGTTCGCGCCCACATTGAAGGCCATCGAATACAGCGGAATCGGCCGGGCCGCGCAACGGGCGGATCTGGCAAAGCACGACATCGTGCTCACGACGTATGGAACGTTGCGGCGGGATATTTCGATTCTGAAGGACATCCCCTTCGAATACGTCGTGCTCGACGAGGCTCAGACGATCAAGAACGCCGGCTCGCAGATCGCGAAGGCCAGTCGCCTGCTGTCGGCCCGGCACCGCCTGGCACTAAGCGGCACGCCGATCGAAAACAACCTCGGGGACCTATGGTCGATCTTCGAGTTTCTGAACCCGGGGATGTTGGGACGCAGTTCGCTCTTCAAGCAATTTGCGGCCGGAACCCAGGATGACCAATCGCGAAACCTGCTGTCGCAGGGCCTGCGACCATTCATCCTGCGCCGCACCAAAAAAGAGGTCGCCTCCGAGCTGCCCGAAAAACTCGAGCAGACCATTCATTGCGACATGCGTAAGGAGCAACGTCGGGTCTATCAGGAGTTGCGCGACTCGTACCGTCTCGCGTTGCTCGGAGAAATCGACCGACAGGGTTTGGGCAAGACGAAGATGCACGTGCTGGAAGCCCTGCTGCGACTGCGGCAAGCGGCTTGCCACCCGCATCTCGTGAACCAGGCGAGCGACGAGGAATCGTCAGCGAAGCTCGACGTGTTACTGCCGGATCTCGAAGAGTTGATCTCCGAGGGACACAAAGCCCTGGTCTTCTCGCAGTTCACCAGCATGCTGTCCATCGTTCGCAAACATCTCGACCGGCGGGGCGTCGTTTACGAGTACTTGGACGGCCAGACTCGGGACCGGCGAGAACGAGTCAACCGCTTCCAGACCGATCCCGCTTGTTGCGTCTTCCTGATCAGCCTCAAGGCGGGGGGTTTGGGCCTCAATTTGACTGCGGCGGACTACGTCTTCCTGCTCGATCCCTGGTGGAATCCGGCCGTCGAGGCGCAGGCCATCGACCGGGCGCATCGTGTGGGCCAGACGCGAAAAGTGTTCGCGTACCGGCTAATTTGCCGCGGTACGGTCGAGGAAAAGATCGCCGAACTTCAGGAACAGAAACGCTCGCTGGCCGACGCCATCCTGCAAGCCGACGCGAACTTGCTCAAAGACCTGACAGTCGAGGACCTCGAGAAGTTGCTTTCGTAGCAGCGACCGAGCCAGGGAGTCATCCACCAAAAACGGCCCGCGGAGATGCCGGCCGGCTTCCGCGGTCAGCGGGTCACGTTGGCTGACTGTGAATTGTTCCCCATCGGCATTGTGGGGAACGGATTCATCCAGGGCGGAGTAATCGGCGGGAGCGCGCCCGGCCGCTGGTTAAACGCGTCCAGGAACTTTCGAAACGCGTCGTCCATTTGCGGCAGGCCGGTCGTCGTTGCGTGCGGCTGCTGCACGGTGCCCGTCACTTGCACACCGATCCAACCCTGTCCGAACTGATTCGCTAAATCGCGGAAGATCGATCGCTGCCAGACGCCGGCCGGCCGCGAATAAAACATGAGATGCAAGGCTCCGTCAAATCGAGCCAGTCCGCGCCCCCGCAGACTAATGGCGTCCCCGATCAGATCGATTTCATGAAAGTCGACCTGACGCTTGCCAATGCTGAAATTCGCCAGGGCGTAGTTGAACGCCGTGTTGTTCGGAGGCGCGAAACTGAACGCCTTCAGAATCTGCACGAAGACCGGCAATTCGTAGAGCGCGGCCGGATGGATCAAGAGCTGGCCACGCCCGGTCACGTCTTTCGGATTGGGGCTGTTTGATGACAGGTCCACCCAGCCGTTCATCTTTCCGCGAAGCGATCCCTGGCTCGGAATATAAAGCCGCGCGTATTCGCCCAGGTTCGCATCGTGGACCGCCGCCTTGACACGGTAGTGAGTCTTGTCCGCATCGAGATGGGCCGTCGCATCGAGTTGAATCGTGCCTTTGACGAATCGCGCCGTCATCCGCTGAGCATCGGGAATCGGCTCGGCCGTCGCGCCTGCCGCCAGAGGGATGAATGCCTTCTCAGACCCGACGACCAATTCTTGGTTGTTCAACTTGAAGGGACCGTGAATGTAGGTGAGCTGATGGCCGAAACCATACATGGACAAGAGATCGATCACCCCTTGCACCTGCACGTTGTAACCGTCCCACCTGCCCCACGATGTGACCTTTCCATTCACATTGGCGAGCTCGACACCGGTCGAGATCGTCGCGCCGGAAGCAATCGTGACGAAATTCCAAGCCGCGGTAACCCGGTCGGTCGATCGTCGCGTCCCGCGCAGCTCGACCATCCCCTCGAGTGACACCTTCCCGCGTGGATTGAGTGCGTTGACAGTGGTCCGTACGACCGCCGGCAGGGCGCGGCGCAGTGTTTGATCGGGATTTAGACCGTCGACCCTGAGCCCTTGCAGATGGATCCGCCATTCGCCGATCGGATCGTCCGCCGCCGGCGAAAGAATATACGACTGCGTCGGGTCGTCGATGCGGATCTTGGTTTCGTCGTGCTGCGCTTGAAATCCCAGAATCAGAATTCGGTCGCAATTGGAATTCGGATCGGGTCCATACGCGAACTGGGCCGACACGTGATCGAGCGGATAGGGAAACGAGCGGATCTCCATCGCCCCGTCGGTCACGATCGCGACTGGCACTTCGATGTGAGGCTTCGAGCCCGGATTCCAGGTCAGTTTGATCTGCGTTTTCTTGAGCTTGCCGGACGGATAGACCAGGTCCCAAAGCTTCTGGGCATAAGCGGGAAAGGCCTGCTCGAAGTCTCGCTCGATCGCGACGTCCTCCGCGTCAATGCCGAGTTGCAGGGCGCCGCGGTCGGCCGGACCACGTTTCACGAATCGGCCCGCGCCCCGCAAGCGGGCGGGGCCGTGGCGGCCCTGCAATTCGTCGAAGGTCCAGGTCCCCTTCGTCGAATCAAAGCCGAATCGCCCGGATAGATCGGCGATGCGGTAGGGAAACTGGTTGTATTCGAGCGACCCGTCCGCCAGTCGCCCCTCCATCTGCCAGTCGATTTTTGCCACAGGGCCGGCCGGGCGATGAAACCGGCAGTGAATGTCCAGCAAACCGCGAAGCTTGAGCGCCGTGAGGGTGCTATGCAGCTGAGGTTGAGCGGCCGCGGCCATCAGCGCCGCGTCGTCCAGCGGCACCTGCTGAACTTGAAAATCGAAATCGGCTTCAGCCTCAGGTCCCGGATGCTTCACCAGCCCAGTCAGTTTGACCGGCCGGCTGCCGCCCCGACCATTGAGGTCGATTACGAACGAGTCCCCCTTTTGACGCGCGGTGCCGACGACGTCTGTCAGCGGGTAGGGAAACTTCTCGTGCGCGAAGGCACAGTGTTTGGCTGTGATCGTCCAGCCGACTCGCTCCCAGTGTCCATCGGCGCTACAGACGAAGGCCCCGGTCGCATCGATCTGTCCCTCCGGACGGACGGTGTTATACAGCCTTTGAAGTCCGGGACTTAGCCGCGATCGCAGCCGGTTATCGAGGGGCAAATCGACGACTTTGAGTTCGAGCCGATTGCCTTCGAGTGGCTGCGGAAGGTTGATCTGGCCATCCAGATTGAGACCCATCGTTCCGTTTTGCGCCTCGATATCGCGCAAAATCAGCGTGCCGTTGTGGGCGTAAACCTTGCCCGCGACCGCTTGCAGCCCACCCGGTAACAGCGGATGCTCGATCTCGCACTGAGCGAGATCGGCCAGGAACTTATAGTCGAGCGGACCGTGGGTGGTGTCCCGCCGGAGTTCAAACTGGATCTTCGCGCGGCCCGATAGACGCGAACCGAGCGTGCGAGCCGTACCTCCCGTCGGCTCGACTTGCGCTGTGTCGGGGTCGTTCGATGCGGTACGCGCGGAGGCGTGCAAAGTCCTTTCGAGCGCGGCGAGCCGCTCGCTCATGTCGGGAAAGGCGCGGAACGCCGAATCAACCAGATCGCCCACGTTGGCCCCGGCAGCCGTGCCGCCGCCCAGCCGCCAAGTGCGCTTTTCGAGATTGAATCCCCCGTCAAGATGGATATCTCCCAAGCTCGGCAGCCGGAAGTCTGCTTCGACTTGAAAGACTTTCCGCGCGGAGGGGACCAGTCGCACTCCGCCTTGTTGAATGTGAAACGCCGCCGTCGCCGCCGTTCCATGGGCCAGCTGCAAGGCAATCTGCAGGTCGTCAAAAGCGACCTCGGGACACATGTCATCGGGTTCTGGCAGCGGCAGAATCTTTTCCCAATTCCAATGCCCGGCAGAGTCGCGCGTGATGCGTACATCAGGCCGAACTACGTGTACCGCCCGCACGTCGATCCGCAACTCGTCGGACAGTTCTTCGCCGTCCAAAGTCACAACGATCTCGGCGCACCGCGCGAGAGGTTGATCGAGTCCCTTCGCGGAGAGCAGCACGTTTTGCAGGTGGACCTTGTGGCCCCAAAACCACGCTCGACCGATTTCGAGCCGCGCGTTCGGCAGCTTCTTGCCGACGAACTCGTAGATCTTCGCACGGAGCTGTTCGTCGCTATGCGTGAAGAACCAATATGAGTATCCGCCTCCTCCAACTCCAGCGAGGAGCAGAAGCGTCGCAATCCATTGCAACGTTTTGCGGACGACCATGGCTTCACGGTCTCAAGTCGACTCGACGGTCTTTAGCGGTGTGACGGTCTTTAGGCGCTGGCCGGTGAGGTCGGGAGCTGCCCCGCCGCCTTCAGCTTGTCGCGCCACAGAAAGTTCCAAACTTGCTGGAGTCCAATCGCGGAGGCAATGCACAGCGGATATTCGGCCGGCAGTCGGTAGCGCAGTGAGCCCAAAAAAATGGCGTGCAGGGCGCAGAAATAAATGATCGGTCCCAACGTTAGCAGCCAACCCCAAAATTGACGCGGTCCAACGAGCCATCCCAGTCCGGCGGCCAGCACGACGGGAATGAAATAGACAGAGATGGCAAGCTTGGCGAACAATCCGTCGAACTGCTTCGCGTTGGGCCAGGGCATCCAAAACCGCTTGAGCTTTTCGACTGTCAACCACGCGGCGCTGCCGGGATGCTCGCGAATGTAGTCCAACGACTTGGCGCGGTAGTGCTGATCGACCTCGTACTCGGACATTCGCTCGGAGAGCCGATCCTCGTCGACGAATTTGAGATTGCTGTCCCCGTTGGCTGTCGGGTTGAAGCCGTCGTACAAACTCGCGCCGACCCAAAGGGTTGTGAAAATCCAGTGTCCCGTGGCTTGATGGTTGCGGTAAGCCCAGGGGGAAAGCGCGCCGTAAGCGACCAGCACGACAATCGCGCCGAGGATAGTCCCCTGCCAGACCGACCGTTTCCTAGCCAGCCAGACACCAAACACCGCAGCGAAGCAGGGGGCTGCGAGCAGCCAACTCGGCCTCACATAAACGGCAATCGCAATCGACAGTCCGGTGAACGCCGCCAGTACCACAAGAAGCCCGATTGCGCAGTCCTCAGCCGCCTTCCGCACGAGCCGTGCCATGCAGACGAGGCTCAGCAAGAGGCCCGTGGCAAAGAGGGTTTCACTCAGCAGGATCACACTGAATCCGATCAACGGTGGCGCCACGGCGACCAGCGCCGCAGCCAGTTTTCCCGTGCTTGCGTCGAACAATTCGGCTCCCAGCCACGCGACCAAACCACAATTCAAGGTCCCCACCAAAGCCATCAATAACCGGGCGACAAAGTATTGCCGCCCTTCCGGTACCCCGAGTGCCTCGGACAGCCGAATCGACGTGGCCACGAATGCCGGATAGCCCGGCATGCGTTCCACGCGTCGCGGTGGGTCGTAAAGTTGGTACGGCTGGCCGTGAGCGATTTCCCGTCCCAACTCCCAATATCCCTCGGCGTCTCCCGCGATGAGGAAGGGACGTTGTTTGACATCGAGATCGCGCTGCAGCCAGACCGCTGCCCCCAGCCGCAGCGCAAACGCCCCGCAGAGAATCCACAGCAGGCTGCTTTGGGACAGACTCAACCGCATGGCCGCTTTCTGGCCGACCGAAAAACCGCGGGATCGTATGTCCCCTGTCGGCGGACGGTCAATATCAAGAGCGATGAGGCAAAACGCGCGACATAGGAGGCGAACAGAAATTGCGTTGACGAGAGAAAACAGGGGCTAGTCGGTTACGAGACAGGAAGGCAATGGATTTGGCTGTCCCGGTCCCAATTGCAATCGGACTGACGATGGCCGACAAACAATGTGGAGAGCGCAACCCGAAAGTCATGGACGTCAATCGTATCACGGTACGCCCCACCGCGCAGGCGAAACGACTACTGCGCCTGAGCCTCCAACCTGAGCCGCTGGAATGACCGATTTGCAGGAACCTCTCGATTACTTGCCGCGCATGCCCCGAACCAAAGCCGTCGGGATCGGTTGCATCGGCGCCGGCTTCATCATGGATGAGTGCCATTTGGTGGCGTATCGCAACGCGGGCTTTGAGCCGGTCGCGATCGCCTCTCGGACGCCGCAACGCGCCGCCGACGTGGCAGCGCGTCACGACATTCCGGCGATCTACGACGACTACCGCGCTCTGCTGGCCGATCGGCGGGTCGACGTGGTCGACATTGCGGTTCCGCCGGATATCCAAATCGAAGTGGTTCGGGAAGCCGTGCAGCACTCCGACCATGTGCGCGGGATTCTCGCGCAAAAGCCGTTGGGAGTGAATTTCGATCAGGCCCGCGAAATAGTCTCGCTTTGCAAGGACGCCGGCATCACCCTGGCCGTCAATCAAAACATGCGCTACGACCAGTCGATTCGCGCCTGCCGCGATTTGTTGGTTCGAGGCCGACTCGGCACGCCCGTCTTCGCCACGATCGATATGCGGGCCATTCCACACTGGATGCCGTGGCAGCAGCGGCAAGGCTGGGTCACTCTGCGGATAATGAGCATTCATCACCTCGATGCGTTCCGCTTTCTGTTTGGGAACCCGGACCGCGTGTTCGCCAGCGTACGGCCCGATCCGCGCACAGCGCGGCAGTTTCCGCACGAGGACGGAATCTGCCTCTACATCCTCGAGTACGAAAACTGCCTACGGGCGGCGGCCTGGGACGATGTTTGGGCCGGTCCGTCTGCCGAGGGGGCTGCAAGCGATATCGGCATCCATTGGCGAGTCGAAGGGACTGATGGATTGGCGCGAGGCACAATTGGCTGGCCCGACTATCCGAAGCGCACGCCGAGCACTCTCGAATGGACCACGGTGCGTCATCCAGGCCAGTGGTTGCGCCCAACTTGGCCCGAGGTCTGGTTTCCCGACGCCTTCGCCGGTCCGATGGCAGAGCTCTTGTGTGCGCTCGAAGAAGGGGGTCAGCCAGAACTCAGCGGCGAAGACAATCTGCAGACCATGGCACTGGTCGAGGCCTGCTATCAGTCCGTTCGCGAGCGACGAAGCATTTCGCCAGCGGAAATCTTCGCGAGCTCGGGACTCTGACTCGCGGCACGTTGGTCACTCAAGCGGAGCTAAGTCGACCGCCGGCCTAATTCATCGTCCCGCCGCGACCTCGCCAGCGGTGACGGCGGTCGGCTGGACCGTGGCCGCGTTTTCCGCTTGGTCGTACCAATCATTCAGTTTCCGCATATCAGCGCCGACGGTTCGTGAAGCGGCAAACAGCACGATGCACAGTGCCGCGCAGAGCGCGGGGACGATATAAAACGCCTCGTGCAGGCCGATCTCGCGAAACTGGTCGGGGACCGGAGTGGTGCTTGCGGACACGCCGGCTGCCACCATCGCGCGCCGGGCGAAGAGGTCTCCCATCTTTCCGGTAACCGTGGGGCCGAACGCTCCGCCGACCAGGTACATGGCAAAGAAGTAGAGGGCCATCGCTGTTCCACGCAAACCGGGTTCGATCACATCTTGGATGGCCGCATAGACGCTGGCGTAATAGACGTAGAGAAACATCACCCCAGTTCCAGTGAAGATCATGAAGGCCGTGATCGAACCGTGGGGCTGGTCCAATCCCAAATAGATCAAGGGAGCCGACAGAAACATCGCACCGGAAGCCACGAGAAGTCGGCCGTTGGACCGCGACCGCTGCATCACATCGGCCAGCCAGCCTCCGCCCAGCATGCCGACCACGCCGACGGCTCCGAGCACAATGCCAGCGATCAACCCGGCATCTCGATCGCCGACACCGTGTCGTAGTTTGATCAGTCCGGGAAGGAACGAGTTGGTGGCGTACATATTGAAGTTGTGCAGGGCGCCTGAGACGATGATCCAGACAATCGTCGGCGTTCCAAGCACGATCAGGTAGGGCGAACCGGGACGCTGGGGCCGCGGCTTGACCGGGGCGGACGGCGCACCACTGTGTTCGGAGCTGCCTCGGGCCGGCTCGTGGATCAGTAGCGCGGCGACGGCACACAAGAGTCCCGGAACGCACGCGACGTAAAACGCAGTTCGCCACCCGTACTTGGCGGTGAGTGCGCCGCTAATTGCATTGCTCAAGAAGATTCCGATCGGCAACCCAAGCATGAAGATCGACAGCGCGCGGCCCCGCTGTCGGGGCGGAAACAGGTCGCCAACGAGCGAATTGGCTGCCGGAGCACAACTCGCCTCCCCGATGCCCACCCCCAAGCGAGTCGCGAACATCGAGCCGTAGCTCCACGTCATGCCGGAAACTGCCGTGAGCAAGCTCCAAACGGCAACCCCGATGCTGAGAATGCGTGTCCGAGAGGTGCTGTCCGCCAGTCGGCCGAGCGGCACGCCCACGATCGCGTAAATCAGTGTGAAAGCCATGGCCAGGTTGCCGAGCTGGCTGAAGCTCAGCCCCCACTCTTTGGCAACCGGCTCATTAACGGCTCCGCCAATCTGGCGGTCGTAGAAATTCAGCAGGTTAATCGCGAACAAAACGCTAAGCGCAAACCATGCGCCGCGACGAGTTTGAGCTGGAGCGGGCATGCGTCGACGATCCTCTGAAAGCGCTAGAGGCGTTGAACCGATGGCCAGCAAGAAGGGTGAGAGCGCCGCTCACAGCGAAACGAGTGGCGCCGGTGGGTCAAACATTTTTCAGCGTGATGCGATGGACGACGCAAGCGACGTCGTCGCAATAATCAATGGCTTCCTCGACGAGTTGATAGAGTTCTTTCCACTTGATGACTTGGAACGCGTCGAGCCCGCAATCGAACAGCTCGGCCAGGAAGTGATGGTGGATCGCGTCCCCTTCTTCCTCGGCTTCGTGCACTGCAATGATCAATTGGTCCAGCGACGTGCCGTTTTTCGGATGCCGCAGCTCTTTCATCCGCCGCAAGGCGCCCACGGCGTCAGCCATCAGTCGGCACGCCTTCACCAGGACCTCGCACTGATTGACGAAATCTTTGCGGACTGATTCGATCTTGTAGAACATCATCCGCTGGGCCACCGCGTCGATCATGTCGACCACATCGTCGATGCGGGTGATCAGGCTGTAGACGTCCTCGCGATCGATAGGCGTGATATAGGTCTGCTCCAGCCGGTCGAGGGTCTCGTGCGTGACCCGATCGCCCGCGTGTTCGGCATCCATGATCGCCGTCACGAGTTCGTTACGACGGTAATCGCCGACCTTGGCATATTCGGAAAGCAGTTCCGCAGAGTGAACGGCGTTCTTCACCGCGTTGTCGAAGCAGTCAAAGAATTCGAGATTCTTTGGCAAGAGGCCGAACATGGGATCCTCAATGGGGATTCACAGCAGACGTTCTGGCGAGCGCTGGCCGGCCGGATCTGGTTACCGTTCGACAGCAGGAAGCTTCGAAGGAGCCGGACGTCGGCGACTGAAACTGCAAGGCGCGACATTGAGGATATTGTGGCCGCAGCGCGATCTCAAGCCGCTCTAGCCGACTGGCTGTCGGCCATTTGCTGCTGGCACCAGGCTGAGCAGGTCGCGACGACGACTACGACTCGATCTGGTCAAACCATTGGGGTTCGAGCTCTTTGGTGTTCCGCTCGATGCCCAGCACGATCGTCCTCTGATGGCAACCGTTGCGTGTGGTGGCCACCGCGTCGATGACTTGACGTCCTTCCGGGAGAGTGAATCGCTGCGAAAAGGTTCCGTCGCGGCTCACGGCAACTCGCTCGCCCAGCAGCTTCAGCTCAACCTGAGGATCAGTCGACCCATGCAGGATCAATTCGGCGTGCAAACGCAGCTCGACCGGAGGCTCAGCCGGCACCTGCACTTCGCCGTCTTCTGAGCCGTTTCCGTTGGGGGCGACGCGCGGGATGGGAAGCTTGGAGGTCGGCAGAGCCCGCAGATCGTAAGTCGGTCGCTTTTCGAGATCGAGCGAGACTTTTGGTGAGCCGTTGATCCGGCCCGTTTCCTTTCGCAAGCGAGCTCGGAGCGAATGAGCCCCTGGTCGCGGAGTCTGCACGCGGTTCGATTGAGCCATCACGAAAAACAGGCCGCTCGGCGCTCGGTAACCGATCTGAATTCGGTAGCGACGGGGTGCGGGTTCAACGGGCAGGTACCAGTGGTCAACATCGCCGTGAATTTCAACGTCACGGAGGCGCGTTTGCACCGAAGCCCCTGCGTCGTCTCCCGCCAAATCCAGGATTCGCAGAATGGGAACCGCATGGTGCCACTGCACACCCAAGGCGGCTTCCGCTCGCGTCAGCGTATCGCGAGAGAGGGTCCACCGGACGTGCACCCAACAAGGGTCGTTCCCCTCGGCGATGAGCGAATCGTGTGCAGCGGTCGGCGCGACAGTCTCGATCGACGCCTTGAGCAATCGGCGGCCGCGGAGGGGACCGCCGTGAAAATAGCGGCGATCCGCCTTGCCGTCGCGTTCGAGATCCTCGGAGCGCAGCGCAACGGAGGGGGATCCATTGTGCGAGGCGCCATTCCGGCTACCGTTGCGCTGCGTCGTTGAACTCGGCGCGCCGGTCCGCGATGTGCTGCGGCCGCGATTGAGTTGACGGCGGTACGAAACAGCCAGAGCGGCAACTAGCTCATCCTTGGTCATCTCGTGCCAGCCGACGATTTGGTGCTTTTTGGCACGAGCAGCCAGGGCTTTGCGCGTCAGAGCGCGAAGAGAAGTCACGGTCATGAGGTGTAGTCTCCGTCCAAATGGGTCGAACGATCCCATTGGGCGCGCAGGGAGTGTGAGGGGGCACGACGGTCGATTTGGCCCGTTCGATCGAACCAGGACGCGCAACAACAGATTCTGCGAATCACCTGCGGATTCCCGATCTTAGGAACGATCAATCTGGAGAGGACTTCGAGACCTCTTCAGTGGGGTGTCCGGCGGCGCTCCGTGCCTCGAACGTCCGAGACGATTGCCTCGGACATTCAGATCACGGCGGACCGAGGGTCGTAAGCCGAACTGGCTTCCCGATGAATCCCGGCCTGAGGTGATCCGTGCAAATCTTGATATGTCTGGCGTGAATCAAAGTCCCAGCGACGATCTCGCTGAAGTGGACTGCGGATGGGATAACTTTCGGCGCCTGACACTTTCCTTTTTAGCAACCTTCGGCCGAGACTTTCAATTGTAGGTGCACAAATAAACTCCTCCTCACAGGTTCGAGCGATACGCAAAAGCTTATTCAAAAACAGGTTACAGCCGATTAATGACCACTTGCTGCATTCGTGGCTCAATCAGTGAGAGCACTAATGCACTTACATACCCTATCACAGAGGATCCTTGAGATGGAGCCGCGGGGAAACTCGTCCCGCTCGACTCAACGGCTATTAGTCGCCCACAGCGCCCGCACCCGCTCGCGTTCGAGGCCTAAGCAAGGCGTGTGCTGGACGGGCCTCTCGAATTCGACCGCCGACGTTGAAACGGCCAGCATCAAACGAGATTCCCCGCAGCGATCGCTCCCAGGCGATGTGTGAACCGATACTGGGAAGTGCTTCGTGGGGCGTGACCTCGTGATGACGGCAGTCTACAAGTGCGACTGGGCAGCGAACGCGGCAGAATGCGTTCGGGTCGAATTTTGTGTGCCTGTTATTCCCCGCGCCTGGGAATCGCAGACCCAGTCTTGGGAAATTGAGTTTCGGCAGGCTTCGCAGCTTTGACACTCAAGATGACAAGGAATAGACTTTTCGCGAAATCAAAATGAATTGTTGAACGAGGAGCGCGATCGGTCCGCTGCGAGCAGTTTTCATAAGACCGTGACGGCCGCACACGCGTGAAGCTTGGGCCTCCGGCATCCGCCGGGAGGTTTTCTTGTGCCCCATGAGAACGACGACCGCCCGCCGATGGTCGTCGGGATGTATTGGGCTCAGCAGATCACATCGATTGCGGTTGAGATGGCATTGCCGGCTGGGCTGGGGCTCTTAGCCGATCAGCATTGGGGAACGGGGCCCTGGCTTGTCGCGGTTGGGGCACTGCTGGGTTTTGCAGCGGCTATGTGGCATTTGTTGAAGATTGCCAAGCGTGGAGGCCCGGGCTCTTCCGGACCGACGCAGGGAAAAGTTTCGAGATGATATTCAATCGGTCGACGTCTCAAACGCCGATCCAAGTCGCTTGGTTTCGCTGCGCCGTGCTGGCCCTGACTACGGGCGCGTTATGGCTGCTGCTCGTGGCGCCTGCGTGGTTTATCGGCGGACGCGAAGGACTGATTGGCCTTTCCGCGGCAGCCGTGCTCTGCGTGGTTCCCGGTTTAATCGTCTTCTGGTTTGCCGCAGCCTACGGTGCTGCCGGGGGGCAAGTACCTCTCGTCGTACTGGGCGGCATGATCCTCCGGATGATCTTCGTCTTCCTCGGATTGTTGATAATTCAGTCAGCCGATCCACGGCTTGGCTTTCGAGAATTCGTGGTCTGGCTGCTCGCCTTTTATACCGTCCTTTTGGGTGTAGAAACCTTCTTGGTCATGCCGCGATCAGGATCTTCGAGCGGCCAGCCGCACGCAGGGGGAGTCTGAATCGCAATGGCGGCTCCCCACGAACCCGATCTCTTCGAGCATGTCCGGGACCACCCGTCCTTTCACCTTCCCGGTGAAATCCATCTCCGTCTGCCGAATATTCTCGGTTTGCAGCTCACCAAGTACATGGTGCTGCAACTGGTGGCCGGCTTCTTCGTGTTGCTGGTGTTTCGTGGTCTCGCGCGCCGTATCGCGAGAGGCGGCCCCCCCGAGGGACCCTGGTGGAACTTCTGGGAGATGACCGCAGTTTATCTGCGCGACAACGTCGTGCGTCCGACCATTGGGGTGCCGCACGACGCGCATGGGCAAGACGAACACGCTCACGATGCTCACGGGCACGGTGATACCACACACGCAGGCTCGGCCTCCGCGGGGCACCCGGCCGACCGGTTCCTGCCTTACATCTGGACTTGTTTCTTCTACGTGCTGATCTGCAACCTGCTCGGTGCTTTTCCGTGGTTGGGCTCACCGACTGCGGAAATCAACGTGACGGGCGCTTTGGCGGTGGTCACTGTCATCGCGGTCATGTTTTACGGAATGCAGAGGTCGGGGGTCGCGGGATTCTGGCTTTCGCTGGCTCCCCCGATGGATCTCTCGCCGATTATGAAGGCGATCATGGTCCCCGTCATCTGGTTTATCGAGCTGTTTGGCTTCGTTATCAAGCACGGAGTCTTGGCCGTTCGTTTATTTGCGAACATGATGGGCGGCCATACGGTGATCGCAGTCCTTTTGCTCTACATCGCCACAACGGCGACCTCCGCGATCTGGTGGGTGGTTGTGCCGTCGAGCATCTTCGGGCAGATTTTTGTCGGTACGCTCGAGTTGCTCGTGGCGTTCATTCAGGCTTACATTTTCGCCTTCTTGGCAACTTTGTTCATTGGAATGGCGGTTAATCCGCACTAATTTCAAACTGATTTCAACGTGAGACGATTCGTCGAATTCCTGGGTCCGATCGCAGGCACGCGGGTGGCGGGCCAGCGACATTTGAAGTTAAAAGCTTTGAGGAGAGGTGACGTGAAGCAAGCTGTTCAGATTGGTGCGTTGGCGATCGCGGTTGTTCTGGCGCTCGCAGTCCCAGCCATGGCTGCCGGCGAAAACTACGGGTTCCACTTCTCAGGAGCCATTGGAGCCGGCGTGACGCTCCTGGGTGCCGGCTACGGAATCGGAAAGATCGGCTCCTCGGCCGTCGAGAGCATGGCCCGACAGCCGGAAGTGGCGGCGCAGATCCAAACGGCGATGCTGATTGCCGCCGCCCTGATCGAGGGTGCGACATTCTTCGCGCTGATCATCTGTATTGCTAGCGGCACGCCGTGGCCGGTGGTCGCTCCGTAGGCGCCCGTTTAGCAAGCGGACTCAAGGGTTAGCGAGTGGGGGTTAGCGAGGTGGGACTAATGCGCACGTGGATCGCCAAACTCAGCATGTGTGGCGCGCTGGGTTTCTCGGCATTGATCTTTGTGGGCGGCGCGCATCCGGTTGCCGCCAAGGAGAGTGGCCCCATCCAGCAGGTGGAGGCCGCTGAAAAAGAGGCGGCCGAGGAAGTCCGCGAGGAGGGCGTCCCCCTCAAATTCAAGACGGACCTGGCCCTTTGGTCGGCGGTCACTTTTGTGATTTTCCTGTTCCTGTTGGGTCGCTATGCCTGGAAACCGCTAATCGCCGCACTCGACGAGCGCGAGGGAAAAGTTCGCGGGGACATTTCGGCCGCGGAATCGGCTCGTTTGAAAGCGGAGCAAATGCTGGCCGAGCATTCCAAGCGGATGGCCCAAGTGCAGGAGGAAATCCGCGGACTCTTGGCGGAGGCGCGCAAAGATGCCGAGGGACTCAAGCAAGAAATCGTGGAGACGGCCCACAAAGAGGCACAGAACGCCAAGGAGCGGGCCGTGCAAGACATTTCGCGAGCCCGCGATTCGGCCCTCAAGGACCTGTTCGACGTGATGGCGAGCGAAGTGGCCCATGCGACTCAGCACGTGCTGGGCCGCAGCGTGAACGCGGCCGATCAGGACCGGTTGATCGACGAAGCCTTGGCCCAGTTCCCGCGCCGCTCTTAGTTCCAACGTTACTGTTTTTCCCTGTCGTTGGCGGACCCCGTCTCGATGGCTGACCAGAGCCCTCAAAAGTCGCTCGTGACTTCGGTCATGGAGAATCCCTCCTCCCTGGCGGTGGCGCGGACTTACTCGGATGCTCTGCTCAACGCCGCGGGAGCGGCCGGTGGGCCGGGTGCTGACGCGGTGCTCGAAGAACTGGGCTCTTTCGTCGATGACGTGCTGGCGAAGCTGCCAGACCTCAAGGATGTCTTCTTTTCCCGAGTCATCGGCCGCGAAGAGAAGATCCGCCTGATCGATCAGGTGATCGCTCCCCGAGGCACGCCCATTGTCACCAGTTTTCTGCGGGTGCTCGTCCGCCACGACCGACTGGAGTTGGTTCCTCTGATTCTGCGGGAAGCCCGACTCCGCCAGGAGATTCGTAGCGGCAAGCAGCGTGTGCAGATCAAGACCGCATTGCCCCTCAGCGACCAGGCGAAAGACCAACTTCGAAAGCGTCTGGCCGAATCGCTCCCGTTTGACCCGATTCTCGAAACCCAGGTCGATCCGTCGCTCATCGGCGGAATTGTGATCCGGGTTGCCGATACCGTCTACGATAGCTCGCTGGCCACGCGCGTCGCGCAACTTCGCGAGCGCATCCGGCAGAGGAGTCTCCATGAAATTCAAAGCGGACGAGATCGCTTCAGTTCTGCAGAAGGAAATTGAAGACTTCAAGGGCCAGCTGGCGACCAGCGAGGTCGGCCAGGTCCTGGAAGTCGGCGACGGCATCGCGCGCTGCTACGGCCTCTCAACCGCCATGGCCGGCGAGATGGTCGAATTTCCCAACGGCGTCAACGGCCTCGTCTTCAACCTCGAAGAAAGCAGCGTCGGCGTCATCATCCTGGGTGACTACCTCGAAATCGCTGAAGGCGACGAGGTGAAAACCACCGGCCGACTGCTCTCGGTGCCGGTGGGTGAAGCGCTCATTGGCCGCGTGGTCGACCCGCTCGGTAATCCGCTCGACGGCAAAGGCCCGATCATGACGAAGGAGCGGCGGCCGGTCGAAGCCATCGCCCCCGGTGTTGCCGAACGCCAACCTGTAAAACAACCGCTGCAGACCGGCATCAAGGCTATCGACGCGATGACCCCCATCGGTCGCGGCCAGCGCGAACTGATCATCGGTGACCGCAAGACGGGAAAGACCGCCGTCGCCCTCGACACCATCCTGAACCAGAAGGGCGGCGACGTGATCTGCATCTACGTCGCTTGCGGCCAGCGAGCCAGTGCTACGGCCGGCGTCGTGGAAGTCTTACGCGAGCACGGCGCGCTCGACTACTCCATTGTCGTCAGCGCAACCGCGTCGGATCCCGCACCGCTGCAGTACGTGGCTCCGTACGCCGGAGCGGCGATGGCCGAGCACTTCATGTGGCAAGGCAAGCATACGCTCGTCATTTATGACGACTTGTCGAAGCAAGCCCAGGCGTACCGGCAGTTGTCGCTCTTGATGCGTCGGCCCCCGGGACGCGAAGCCTACCCCGGCGACGTCTTCTATTGTCACAGCCGACTACTCGAGCGGGCTTGCAAGCTCAACAGCCAGCTCGGGGGCGGATCAATGACCGCGTTGCCGATTATCGAGACGCTCGAAGGCGAAGTTTCGGCTTACATTCCGACTAACGTCATTTCGATTACAGACGGACAGATTTATCTCGAGCCATCCCTGTTCTTTTCCGGCGTGCGACCGGCCATCAACGTCGGGATCAGTGTGTCTCGCGTAGGGGGCAACGCCCAGACCAAGGCGATGAAGCGCGTGGCCGGCAGCTTACGGCTCGACCTCGCCGCCTTCCGCGAATTGGAAGCTTTCGCACAACTCGGAACGGAACTCGACAAAGCGACGCAGCGGCAGCTCGATCGCGGATATCGAATGGTCGAACTGCTCAAGCAGCCGCAATATGAGCCGCGCGCGGTTGCCGACCAGGTCATCGCGATCTTTGCGGGCACGCAAGGCTACTTCGACAAAGTCGCCATCAAGGACGTGGCTCGCGCCGAAAAGGATCTGATGGAGTTCATGAAGGATCGCAAGTCGGCGATTCGCAACACGATCGCGGACACTGGCGCCCTCGATGACGCCACGATGGCCGAGCTGCGAACGGCCCTGGAAGAGTTCGCCAAAGCGTGGGCCGATTCGCATGAATTGGTTGAAGCGAAGTGATGACTTGAGGCGACTCCGCCGGGAGGTGGAGTGTCAGCCAGCCGGTTCTAAGGTAGTGACGGGACATTCGGCGAAATGGCAAAAGCGCGAGCGATCGTCAAACGGCTAAAGGCCATCAAAAACATCCGCAAAATCACGCGGACGATGGAACTCATCGCCACCGGGCGCTTCAAGAAGGCGATGGACCGCGCCAGCCACGCTGCTGCCTACACGAAGAAGATTTCCGAAATCGTCGCCGATCTTTCGCGGGCCAATTTGCAGATTTCGCATCCGCTGCTGGAGGCCCGGCCCGAGCCCCGCGTGACCGCATTGCTGGCGCTGACTTCCAATCGGGGATTGTGCGGCGGTTACAACGCGGGAGTGCTACGGCTCGTCCTGGCACGCATCCGCGAGGTGCGGCAAACCGGGGAGGTCCTCAAGCTCGAAGTTTCAGGCAAGCGGGGCATCAACTTCGTCAAATTTCAGGCCCTAACGGCCGAAAAAACCTACACGCAGTTCGAGGACAAACCGACCTTTGCCGAGGTCGAGGCGCTCGCCGACCGTTTCATCGAGGCTTTCGTCAGCAAGAAGATCGATCGGCTGCAAATCGCCTACACCAGGTTCGAATCGGCCTCCCGCCAGGTGGCGACGCTCGAAACGCTGTTGCCGATCGGCAGTTTGCAGACTCAATTGCAGACCCAATCCCGGGCGGCCGCGAGCGACCAGCGACCGGTTGAATACGAGTTTCTGCCGTCGTCGGGAGAAATCTTGAAGGAGATCGTGCCGGCCGCATTCAAAGCCCGGCTGTTCAAATGTTTTCTCGACGCGGCTGTCAGCGAGCAGATCTTCCGCCGCGTGGCCATGAAAGCCGCGACGGAGAATGCCTCGGAGATGATTGGCTCCTTGTCGCAGCTTTACAACCGAGCTCGCCAGACGCAGATTACGTCCGAATTGAGTGAAATCATCGGCGGTGCCGCCGCCCTCGAATAGACGGTCAATGCGGGCAGAGCGCCCACGGGAAATGACTATGAGCACGAAGACCCATCAGAAAAAGCCCAAGACCGGAAACAACATCGGTCACGTCACGCAGATCATCGGCTCGACCTTTGACGCCGAGTTTCCGGAAGATTCGCTTCCGGAAATCTACAACGCGCTCAAGATCGATCGCGAGGTCAAGGGCGTGCGAGTCAAAGTCACCGGCGAAGTGCAGCAGCATTTGGGCGGTGGCCGAGTTCGCTGCGTGGCTCTCGGATCGACCGACGGCATGGTCCGCGGAACCGAAGTGCTCGACACGGGTGCGTCGCTCACTGTGCCTGTTGGCAAAGGAACGCTGGGCCGCGTCTTCAACTTGTTAGGCGACCCGGTCGACGGTCGGGGCGAAGTGACGGTGGACGAACGCTGGCCTATCCATCGCATGCCACCGCTGATGGAGAACCTAAGCGCCAAGACCGAGATTTTCGCGACCGGCATCAAGGTCGTCGACTTGTTGACGCCGTTCGTGCGTGGTGGAAAGGCCGGACTGTTCGGCGGAGCCGGCCTGGGCAAGACGGTCATCCTCACCGAGTTGATCGCCCGTATCGCCAGCGCACACGGCGGTTACTCGGTTTTCGCGGGCGTCGGCGAGCGGACCCGCGAAGGCAACGACCTCTGGCTCGAAATGCAGGAGACCAAGATCGGCAAGACCGATCGGTCGGTCATCGAACAAACTTGCATGGTGTTCGGTCAAATGAACGAGCCGCCCGGAGCCCGGTTGCGAGTCGCCTTGTCGGCCCTCACCATGGCCGAGTGGTTCCGTGACACGACGGGCACCGACACGCTCTTATTCATCGACAACATCTTCCGTTTCTCGCAAGCAGGCAGCGAAGTGTCCGCTCTGTTGGGCCGAATGCCGAGCGCCGTCGGTTACCAGCCGACGTTGGGCACCGAACTGGGCGAGTTGCAAGAGCGAATCGCCTCGACCAACAAGGGCGCCATCACCAGCGTGCAGGCGGTGTACGTTCCGGCCGACGACCCGACTGACCCGGCGCCCGCGACCGCCTTCTCCCACCTCGACGCGTTCATTTACCTCGAGCGGAAGATCGCCGAAAAGGGCATTTATCCGGCCATTGATCCCTTGGCCTCGTCGAGCCGAGTGCTCGACCCGCAATACGTCGGTGAACGGCACTACGCCGTCGCCCGTCAGGTGCAAAAGATTTTGCAGCGCTACCGCGAACTGCAGGACATCATCGCCATTCTGGGCGTCGATGAATTGAGCGAAGAGGATAAGTTGGTCGTGCATCGCGCCCGCCGCATCGAGCGATTCCTCTCGCAACCGTTCCTCGTCGCCGAGGCGTTTACCGGCAAAGCCGGCAAGATCACGCCGCTGGAAGACACGATCCGCAGCTTTGAAGAGCTGTGCTCGGGTAAGTGGGATCACCTGCCCGAAGGCTCCTTCATGTACGTGGGGGGAGTCGACGAGGCAGAAGAGCAGGCCAAGCGGCTGGCTCAGGGCTAGTCGGTAAGACAAGGTCACGCGGCAAGAAACTCTGAGAGAATTGACGGAATGGCTGCTCACGACCCACTACGACTGGTGTTGGTGACACCCGAGACGACGCTGGTCGACGAGCCGGTGAGCGCCCTGCGGTTCCCTCTTTACGACGGACAGATCGGGATCCTGCCAGGCCGGGCGCCGCTCATCGGTCGGCTCGGATATGGCGAGCTGAACGTGACGCTCGTCGACGGCTCGCACATGTCTTATTTCATCGACGGTGGGTTCGTTCAGGTCAACGAGAACGTCGTCTCCCTGCTGACCGACCGCGCCCTGACCGGCGAGCAAATCGATCGGACGGCGGCTCAGGAGAAATTGAAGGAAGCGGTCGCCCGCGTCGCACACAGCGATGCCGAGGCCGAGTCCCGCTTTCGCGATCAGGAGCGCGCGCGGCAGATGCTGGCGATGGCCGGCCGCCACTAAACTCGGCGCAGGTCGTCCGATTCCGATCGGTGTCTGACCGGGCGATCTGACGGCCCGCACCACATCGCGGGCGACATCTCTTTTTTCTTGACGTCAGCCGTCGAGTCCGTTGGAGCTTACCAGCCCGTTCCAGTTTGTCGTCTACTGAGCGACATTGGGACCGCAATCTTTGCCAGGCCGGAACAGCCGCCGGCCTCTTGCTCCTTCGCTGGGCGCAGAAGCGGTGCCCCACTTCTGCCGGGTCGCCCATTTCTTCATGGCGGATTAGTCGGGGAGTCGAAAGGAAAATAGGCAAAAAACGACACTCGGCTTGCCTGCCCCCCGCGCGACGATCCGCTTTTTGGCATTTGGTTGAGAGGACTTCCCTTGAGGAGCGCAAAACCGTCTCCGATCCAGCAGGCCGGATCGAATCTGTCAGAAGGACTAACATCAGCGGCCGCAGTACCGATGCTCGAGATCGGCCGAGGTCGCACCGAATACCGCCGGCGGCCTGTGCAGTCGCCGCGGTTCTTGATCGGCTCGAGCCCTCGCTGCGATTTGTGTCTGGGCGGGGCTGAAATTCCTCCGCTGCATTCCATGATTTGCGTCGCCGGAGCAGAAGTCTGGCTCGAAGCGATGTCCGATTCGCCGGAATTGTGGGTCAACGGTCGTCCCGAAAAGTCTGTCCGCCTCAACGATCAGGATCGGCTGCGCATCGAGCCGTTTGAGTTGATCGTCCATCTGCCGGCCAGTCTCGCCGCTGCCACTCAAACGTTGTCCAGCGGTGCACCTCAATCGGTCGAAGGACCCGCTGAATTAGCAGAGCCAAGCGATCCCTCGGCGCTCGACCTCGTGGAGCAGATCGAAGCCGCCACAGAACTCGTTAACGATTTCGAGCAGCGGAGTCGCCTCGGGATGGAGTCGCTACGATCTGCCGTCGAAGAGCGACAAAACCGCATGCTGGCGCGCTCGTCTTCGCCGCCGCGAAGCACCTTGCTTCCGATCAGCCAGGCCGCCCCACCAGAAGAGCACTCGGCTCTGGCCGACCTCGAATCGCTCGTCACGCAGATCTCGGAAGTTGTCGCCCAGCTCGAAAAACGCTCGGGTGCGCAATGGCGTCGCGAGGCTGGTTATCGAGACGCGGTATCGAGTCTGTTCGAGACTCAGGATCGGTTGTCTCGACAGCTCGAAGTCTTGCTGAGACGGGTCGCCTCACTCAATACCGAGCGCACAGCCCCCGAGCGCGGCCGCGCAATCGCTTAAGAGAAGGTCTGTCAGGCCGTCGGCGGCGTCGGTCGAAACGGTCGCTGGTCCACCTTGCCGTCGCAGAATGAGACGGCGGTGTTCTGCGCGATCTCTTGCCAGGCCTCGGCCACGTTGCCGATCGGCTCCGAAACGATCAGCCGAATCGGCTGCGGCGACGCGGTTCTCAGACTCCGGTTGAGTCGATACAGGTGCTCGGTGTCCTCGGTGTGAAACAAGGTCGGCGCGTCGGAATCGGACGCGTAGCGGACGGCATACAGGTGCTGCCCGTCGCTCACACCCAGGGTCATCCATAACGCCTGATCGACTCCCTGAGTGGCAGCCACCTTTTCGACGAGGCCCGCCATTCGCTCCAAGGCGCCAATCGGGTCTTCTTCGAGCCCCATCGTGAGCGCGAGGTAGAACATCAACTCCGAGTCGGTCGTCCCCTGAATGTGGGGGAAAAACTGCGGCGCGACCTGGAACAACAGATCACGACGGAATTTTTCGATCTCTTCGATCTCCCCGTTGTGAACGAACAACCAGCGACTGTAGCGAAACGGATGGCAATTCGTTTCCTGAACAGTGGCGTGCGATGTGGCCCGCACATGGGCCAGAAACGTCGGCGACGTGATGTGCGCGGCCAATTCGTGCAGATTGAAGTCGTTCCAGGCCGGACGAATGCTGCGATAGAGTCCCGGCTTGTTACGATCGCCATACCAACCGATGCCGAAGCCGTCGCCGTTGGTGGTCGTTTCTTTGGATTGCGAACTGAGGCTTTGGTCGATGAGCGAGTGCTCGGCTCGAAACAGGATGTCCTCGAGTCGGATCGCCGGTCCCCGATAAGCCAACCAGCGGCACATGGTTTTTCCCGTCGCTTCCGCAAATCCGGGCAGTATCAACGCCGAAATACGCGCTTAGTGCTTCAAGACTTTGCGCATAGTGTACCAGGCGATGGGCACGATCATCGCATTGGCCACCCACATCGCCCAGGCCGGATTGACGACGTCGTTTTTCGACTGGTTCATCATCAAAAACACGATCGGATAATACGCGGTCAAGATTGGCAGGAAGCACATGAAGAAGCTGGTCAGCACCTGCCGCCGTGCCTGCAAGATCGAGAACGGTCCCCCTAAGAGCGTGAAGAAAAAACAGCTCGCCGAGAGCGCAAACCGCCCGTGGATCTCGGTGTGATTCTGGATGATTTGTTCTTTGTTGACGATCAGGTCGGCGTCGTATCGGAGCATGTCGGGTTTGTCGAGCCGATCGAAGTCGCCCGTCGCCAGCGCCAAGGCCGTCTCGACGTCGCGCCCGTCGCGCAAGCTCTCCAAGTCGAAGGTTACGAGCCCGAGACTCTCGCGCAGATCGCGGATGCTGCGGCTACGGGCTTTGAGTTTTTTGGGCTCGTCGGGCAGCGGGAATTCCCAGACCTCACTTCGACCGCGAAAGCTCTCGTGGTCCGGCACCACTCCATTCAGATTGACGAGGTTCACGCGCACTACCCGCTTTGCGAGATCGAAGTGCAGCGTTGCCTCCTCCGCAAAAATGTGAATCGTCTCACCACCCCGCGGCGTGTAATGGAACGTGGGCTGAATCAGTTTGTTCCCTTCGACGTCGTGAACCGAAATCGTGATCGACGGGTCGCGGCGCATGAAGATGTGGTGAGTGCGCAGGATGTCGAGAAAGATGTTTTCCAACATCATCGCGACGCGATTGTCGATGCTCGTCATCGCCCAGGGGATGACCTGGTCGGTCAGCAAGAGCGACGCCATGCTCAGCACCAGCCCCATCACGAACGAGGGCATCAGCAGTGACAGTGCGCTAATCCCCGCGGCCTTTGCGGCGGTCACTTCATGGTCAGCGGCAATCCGCCCGTAGACCAAGGTGACCGTCAGCAACATGGTGGCTGGGATCGTAAAGGGCAGCAGACTGGGAACGAGATAAGGAAGAATCTGCAGAATCTCGGTTGGGCCCAAGCCGTCTTCGCTCGCCTTGGTAAAAGCACCGAGAAAGACCAGCAGGATGGTCAGCACGCTCACG
>DASRXU010000277.1:0-3336 GCA_035687365.1 Planctomycetaceae bacterium
ACCGATGCCATCAACATCGCGACCGTACTGACCTCGCAGACGACTTCGTCCAGCCCGATCCCAGGCTTCTCAACCACCACGGACCCCGTCACGATCCAATGCATCGTGTTCGGCGCGATCTTCGAGCCGGGAGCCGCCGGGGCGAGCCAGAGCACGTCTGTCTCACTTGTCCAATCGATCTCGACACTCGGGGGGACAGTGTTCCCCAGCACCGCGAGCGATCCGGTGAACGGCTTCAAATGGTGCATCGGCACCTTGGCTCAGCGTCAATCGAAGCTGCAACAGGCCTTCACCACAGTCATCGATAACGAGATCTCGATCATTCTGGTGCCGAACTCCACGAACTAGTTCGGCACACAGTTAGAATTCCAACGCCCATCGCGTGAGAGCGCGATGGGCGTTTTCTTTGCGGCAGAATGACATCGCGTCGGTTTGTTAGTCGGTGGCCGCGTGAGCGTGGCCCTGTGAATGGGCGTGGCCATGCTCATCGGGCTTGGACCGGAACAGCGGATGCTCGGGGTTGGCCCCCGACGCGACGTAAGCAACCAAATCCAAAATCTCATCGCGCGTGAGCTTATCCAACAGACCCTTGGGCATCAGCGAGGTCTTCGACCGCTGCCGCTCGAGCACGTCGCCCCGCCGGAGCACTGTTGGCTCAGCCTTCGCCAGTGGGTTTTCGATAATCTTGATCGTGTCGGCATTTTCCTCGAGCACGAGGCCCGAGATCGTTTTCCCGGAAGCCAGCTCGAAAAGGTTGGTCTGGAATTTCTCGTTGATCTTTGCGGAAGGGACGAGGATTTCGTTGAGCACGTCGGCCGGCTTCCACTTGGGATCGAGCTTGGTCAGATCGGGGCCGAAGACGTTCCCTTTGTTTTCCAAACGGTGGCAGGCGACGCAGTTGGCGAGAGTAAAGAGTTGTCGACCGCTGGCGAATTTGCGTCCGCCGGCGTGCGACATCTCTTCGATCGAAGCAGCCAGATCGGCCGGCGTCCATTCCGTCCGCGGACGGCGATCCCGCAGCAGGTCGTCGCGCGGTTCGAGCTTCGCCTTCGCGACGTAGGCTTCCGGATTCGCCAGGTAGGCGTCGAGATCGTCGACGACATAGAGCGCGCCGTACATCCGTCGCCAATGCCCGGGATACGTGCAGACAAACGGATAGACGCCGGGCCTGGTCGGCGCGTTGAAGCTCAGCCGTTCCTGCTCGCGCGGCAGCAGCAGTCCAGCCGCCGCCAGAATCTTGGGCGACTGCGGCACGAAGTGGCGCGCGGCGAATGTCGGCTCCTGAGCGTGCTTTTCTGAAAGCAGCCCGATTTCTTCGAGCGATCCCGGCTCGGCGATCACGAAATTGTGCGGCATCAGATCGCTATTTTGCAGCACGAACTCGACAGGTTTGCCCGCCTGCACGGCGATCACGTCCTGGTCGTACGACATTCGCTCGAACAGCGTGCCGATCTTGACGACGCGTACTCCCAACTCGCGAAGTTGGCCGCGGATCGATTTGGCCTCGGCCGGCGGCAACAACGTGGACAGCGCTTCGCATAACACGAACTCGTCGAGCACGTCTGGTCGTGTTCGTCGGCGGGGTGACGTTTGTCGAATTTGCTTGAGGAGCACGTTGGCGATCGGCCCAGCTTCCGCCGCCGGCCAGGTATTGCGAGGAATGGTCTGCATGGCGCGGACAGCCGTCATGCGGTCGACATCGTCACGGATGAATCGACCGAGAGCAGTGAACGTGCGACCTTCTTGTCCACGGATGTGCGTCAGGGCTCGCATGGCTGCGCGGCGGATCTGAAATGCGGCGTCTGCCTTGGCGTCACCCGTCTCTGCGACCGGAGCGGGCGTCCCGCCGAGCGATTTGGGGAGGGCCGTCAACAACGGCTCGATCTGCTCATACAGGCGCGAGCGAATGCCCGGATCGGAAATCAAGGGCACCGCATCCAGGAAATCTGCCAACGTTTGCGTGTTGGCGAGCGCTCGTGACCAGGCCCCCTCGGCCGATCCGTCGCGGTTGACGAGCGTCGCGAAAGCAATCTGTCGCAACACCGGCCAGCTCGACTTGTCGATGATTCGATCGAGAGGATCTCCGTGAGCCGGCATCTTCTTGGCCCGATCGGCCAACTCGCGCACCAGATCGACCGCGACACCAATGTCAGCCCGCGCGGGATTCGCGGCTAACCGATCCAAGGCTTCGGTCAGCACACGCGTCTCGTCCGACTTGCCCAGTTGGGCCAAGCCGGCCGTCGCCTCTTGGCGTTGGGCATCGGTCATGCCCGGACGCGTGAGGATTTCCATCAACACCAGTGAATCGTGGGGCCGCTTCAGCAGTTCTTCGTTCGAGAGGCCTCGCAACAGATAGCGGGCGCCGGCCTGGGTCTTGAAAGCGATCGTCTGATGCGACGCTTGGGCCGCCGTCACCAACGGAGCCAGCGTCCGCATCGCTTCCTTTACGAGATAGTCAAGGTCGCGGTCGGTCGGATGTTCTTGAGCCAAGAGCACGACTTCGGCCGCTTCGGGATGCGGCACAAAAGTCGCCGCCCACACGGCCATCAAACGCACGCGGGGCGATTTGTCCTCCGCCGCGGTTCGCAGCAGATCGAGAATGCTCGGCAAGCGGTCCTGCCAAGCGGCCGCCACGCGAACGGCGCCTGCCCGCGCCGAATCCGACGGCGAGCCGAGCACCCGCGCCAACAGTTCCGGCTCGACGACATTTTCGGCTTGGAACAACCACAGCGCCTCGAGTTCGTGGTGGGCTCGCTCGGGGTCCTGCGAATTCTGTGCGAGTTCCTGCAGCCAGGTTCGTGCGGCGGCGATGACTTCATCGCTCGGCCGCGCCGAAAGCTCAATCCGTGCCCTAGACCTCACCCGATTGTCGGGATCTTTCAGGAGTGCGAGCAACGCGGGAATGGGCTGGCCGGCGATTGGGGCCGGCGTTTCCAATGCGCGTCCGGGCCAAGTCACGCGGTAGACCCGTCCGTGCGTGCGATCGCGACTCGGATCGCGGAGATTGTGCTGCATGTGGCCGATGATCGGGTTGTGCCAATCGGTGAAGTAAATCGCGCCGTCAGGACCAATTTCGACGTCGGCCGGGCGAAAATTCTCGTCGCTCGATTTCACGATTGGCTCGACCTCTCTCGCCCCCAGGCTCGAGCCCTTGTCGCGGAGGCGGTACTGCAGGATGCCCTGAAAGCCGATCACATTCGGGACGAGCAGATTGCCGTTGAGTTCGGGAGGAAAATGCCGACTGGTGAGGATCTCGACGCCCGGGCAGGGCCGCGTCCGTTGCTGATAGACCTGCGGGGCCGACGGATGCTTCTGCGGGAAATCGAGATGGCTGGA
>DASRXU010000278.1:0-14970 GCA_035687365.1 Planctomycetaceae bacterium
GAAAGAGTGACGCGCTAAACTCCCGTGCCAAACCGCGTTTTTCGTCCAGGATGCGCCCCCACTACCCGGCGAGTGTTCGCCGTTTCTCCGGTAGGCATCCAGCCTCCCGACTTTCTGGGCAAACCGGCCCTTTTCTGGGCAAACGCGACTTTCTAGGCAAAGCCCGACCCGGTGGTCAGGTTCTGGTCAGTTCGCATCCCGTCCCGGTTCGACAAAATCAGACACGCGGCGCGCGGGTCCAATCGCCTTTCCCATCAAAAGAATGTGTCCCGGCGCGCCGGGACAAAACTTGGACCGCCGGGTCAAGTGGGCTCAACACTCAAAGAGCGCATCGCCGTTCGCGACCCAAGCGCGCTACCACCATTTTAACTCCGACGATGGCCAAGCCTGAGCCCGAGTTTCTACGGCCGTAGAAACAAACTCCGAACTGAAAGAGCCAATGCCGCAGTCGAACAAAGAGCGGTTTCGTCCTAGTCTCAACCCGAACGTGACGCCTGAAGGTATCCGGCTAGCCCATCCAGGCAGCCTTGCCACCCGTGCTGATGCTGATCGCGAAGGTCTCGGTTCGGAATTCGTTCGTGCGTGACGATCACGTCGGTGGCCTCGCCTTGAGCATCGAAGCGCACTGTGACGCGTTCCGCCGTCTCGGAGATTCCCTCCAGCCGCCAGGTGTAAGTCAGCCTGCGCGGCGGCTCGATCACCTCAAATTCGCCGACGATCCACAAGATGTTTTTGTCGGGAAGTTGGTTGCCGATGCGGTAGCGGCCGCCCGGACGCAGGTCCACCTCGGCGCCGACGCACATGACTCCTTCCGGTCCCCACCACTGCCGCAGCTGCTCCGGCTCGGTCCAGGCCGCGAATAAACGCTCGGGTGTGGCTCGGATCGTCCTGCGGACAACCAGAGTTTCCATTTGGGATTCTGGAGCTGGCTCGGGCGCGGATTCGGTCATGGCTTGTTCGCAGTCCTTCGATTCAGTCGTCAGCGCTGCCTTTTCTGGTCATCGTCTTCCACGTAGCGAGCCAAAGCCTCAAGTTGTCCCTCCCAGAACTTTCGGTAGTGAGCGAGCCACGACTCGGCGGTCTTCAGGGGCGCGAGATCGAGCGAGCAGTGGTGCACCCGGCCGTCAACTTTGCGCACGACCAGACGAGCGCGCTCCAACACTCGGATATGTCGTGAGACCGCCGGAAGAGACATGGCGAATGGCTCGGCCAACTCCGTCACCATGGCCGGCTTTTCCGCCAGGCGAGCCAGCAGCGCACGCCGGGTGCGATCGCCCAGAGCGCGAAAAACCAGGTCCAACCGGTCGTCGGATTGATTCTTGCTTTTGACGCTTGACCGCATCACCACTGCTCCGCTAGAGATATTAAACACTTGTGTTTAATATTACAACGCTTGATTACCTTCGAAGAAAAGAGGCACGTTCATGATCAACTCACGCTCGAACCGCAGGGATTTTGCGCTGCAGTTGACAAGTTGTGTTCCAATGGTCGCTATCACTGGCGCTTCTCTCGCGCCGGCCATCATCTTCGACGCGGCATCGGCCACAGCGAGCGAAGACGCCTCCGGTGACGGCGTTTCACACACGGCGGACGCCATCCATCAAGAAATTGTGTTTAAGGCCATTCCCAAACGTGTCTACCAGGCGCTCACCGACACCAAACAGTTCGACAAGATCGTAGAACTCAGTGGAGTTCGGAAGTCCGGCTTGTTGCCCCCGGAAGCCAACAAGCCCACGCAGATCAGTCTTCAGGCGGGGGGCACGTTCGCACTCTTCGGCGGGTATATCACCGGACGGCAGCTCGAACTCGTGCCAAACGAGCGAATCGTCCAAGCCTGGCGAGCGGGTAGCTGGGGGCCGGGCGTCTACTCAATCGCGAAGTTCGTGCTTGTCGAGGAGGGGCCGGCGACCAGAATTGTCTTCGATCACGCTGGCTTTCCCAAGGACGACGGGAAAAGCCTGGCAGCAGGTTGGCACAAGCATTATTGGGGGCCGCTCGCGAAATACCTCGCTTAGGTCGTTCGGGATCATCGTGGCGGGTTCACCAAAGTTCCGGGGCTTCCGCAAAAGCGGTAGCGCGGACGGCACCAGGCTTTCGAGCGGATCGTGTTGCGGCGCTCGCCAACCCAGTAGAATTCTGACTCGAAGGCTGCGGGAACCGGTTTCCGCCGCCGCGACCGCTTCGTTCAGGCACGCTCGAGATCTTATGGAAGAATTTACCATCCGCGCGGAGGATCCGGCTTCGCCCGACGTGCGCACGCTCATAGAGGCGCTCGATGCGTTCTTGGTTTCGTTGTATCCACCGGAAAGCAATCATCTGTTGCCGATCGATGCGTTGCGGCAACCAAACGTCACGTTCCTAACCGCGCGCTCGACCGATCGGGTCGTCGGCTGCGGGGCGCTCGTGAATCACGACGGCGAATATGGCGAACTCAAGCGGATGTTCGTCCTGCCCGAGTTTCGCGGCTTCAAGATCGGGCGACGGATTCTGGAAGAGCTTGAGGTGCGGGCTCGGTCCATCAAGTTGCCGGTGATTCGCCTCGAGACGGGCGTCTCACAGCACAATGCCTTGGCGTTATATGAACGAGCCGGCTATCAGCGGATTGGTCCGTTCGGGGACTTCTACGACGATCCGCTGTGCGTGTATATGGAAAAGCGGCTGCAGTAATCGTTCTCAAGCCGACGTCGCGCAGCGGCTCATTCGAGCCGGCGCGAAGCGACGCGGGCTTTCGCGGCCGACAGGGCCTCGGCATCGATCGAGATGAAGTCGCCTGCGATTTCGTAGAATTGCCCGACGCGGCGATTTCTGCGGACGTTTAGCACGACGTCGAGAGCCGAATCGTTGGGCCGCTCGATCTGAATGAACAGCTTCGCCGACGGAGCCGGCCGCATGTGCAACAGACACAGGCCGCCGGTCGAGACGTCACGCGTGACGGCCAGAAACGGCAGGCCGCTCGGGCGGAAGTGCTCATTAAGCGGTACGACGATTACTTCCAATACGGCCGTGTATCGCTTCGAGCGGCGCAGTTCTGTGCCGCCGGCCTGCGCGACGGCACGTTCGCGCACGAATTTCATGAGCGCAGCCGACGGCGGCGGCAGCATCGCGCGGTCGATGGGGAGGGCACGAGCGTCGGGCAACATCGTCCTCGTCGAATCCGGAAAATCGATTTCGAGTCATTCATCAGCCTCCCTCCGGCCTCAACTTGAACGAAACATGAAGCGTTCGCAATGCGGCTCACAATTCCCGTCGCCGTCGAACCCGTTGTGTCGATCGTGCCGTAACTCCAGAGGGCTGGGCGACTTCCAGATTGCATTTGGCCAATTCATGACCGCTAGCAAGTCGTAAATTTGGTTGGTCAGAGGTTTTTCCGGAGAATGTTTGCAAAAGTTCGGCGCCGGCGCGGTCTTGCTTGTGGATCGCCTCACCGCATTTGAGACCTCGATGCCGCTTACCGCCGACCAGATTGCCGCGCTGATCGAACGGCACGCGATTCCGTTGCAAGTCTGGATTGGCCGGCGATGCCCGAGCGCGGAAGACGTCGTCCAAGAGGTGTTCTGCCGGTTGGCGGTCTTGGACCGACCGCCGGAGCAGGTCGCGGCGTGGCTCTATCGGGCGGCCCGCAACCTTGCACAGAACCAGCGTCTGGCGGGTCGCCGGCGACAAGCGCGCGAACAACATGCGGCGACGCAAGAACACGTTCACGACGATCCCGCGCAGCGGCTGATCGCCGACGAAGTACTGGCAGCGGTGCTGCGTTTGGACGACGGATTGAGAGAGGTCGTCACGGCCCGGATTTGGGGTCAATTGACGTTTGAGGAAATCGGCGAGCTTTGCGGCATTTCGACCGCCACCGCGTCGCGACGTTACCGGGATGCCTTGGAACAGTTACAGAGACTCTTGAGTGCACCATGTCCGACTTCGACTCCCTGAACGACTCGGAATTCGACGAGCTCGAACGACGATTGACTGGCGTGGCGTTATCGCCAACGCCGCGCGAACGCGAACGGCTCCTCTATGCGTGTGGCCAAGCCGCCGGCCGGTCGCAGATGATGCGACGCGTGCGAAACACGTCGACGATTGCCGCTCTCTTGGGATGCACCTGCGTCGGATTGGTCGCTGCCTTAGTGCTGCTCGAGAAGTCGCCGCCGGTAGCGGGGATCAGTCCGCCGCCGCGAACTGCATCCCGACCGGCGGATGGAGTTCGAGAACAAGAATCGCCGCATCAGTCTCGCGACATTGTTGTTGAGCGGAATGGGCAGTTGACCGTCGCAGGAGGTTTGCGCGAGCTGGTCTTGGCCGAACTGCCACAGAAAATCATTGCGCCACGGGAATCGACTGCCAGACTCGCCGCCGAACCCGCGCTGACTACGGCGGGCCCGTTGCCGATCGAGCTGTAACGGCCGGCAAACCAAGATCATAAGAATCAAAACATCGATTAGACCGGGAGATCTCATGCGATCGGTTGCTACTGTCACTCTGCTCTGCGTTTTGACGGCAACGGCTGCCGGGGCCGATCCGGCGCCTCCCAAGAAGCCCGGCGATCCCTGGCACGAGCTGACCCTCAGTCCGCGGGCCATCGAGCGACCGTTGTCGAAGTATCGGCTGATGCCAGCAGAGTTTGAACTGCATGAGGGGAACGCGGCGCCGATTCTGCTGCGACTGCCGTGGGAACAAACGCCCTATTTTGCGAATGAACTTCCAAAGCTCTCCGAATACCTCGATCTCCCACTCAACAGCCCCAAGTTCCAAGGCGACGATGTTTTTCCCTTCTTCAAAAGGATTAAGAGCGCGGCGTATCGTAAAACCGCGGAGTGGCAGTATCCGATAGGCGAGCAGCCGATCGGCGAGATCTTGCTCCCTGACATTCAGGGGGCGCGCTACGTTGTGGGCCACGGGCTTTCGGCGTGGATTCGTCAACGACTGGCGCAAGGCAAGGTCGACGAGGCTCGGGAAGGAATTCGCGTCGGACTGGCTGTGGTTCGGCACTACGGAAGAACTCCCTTTGCCATTACTCAGCTCGTCTGCTGCGCGGTCGATTCGATGTTCCTCTCACGAATCGCGGAGCTGATCTCACAGCCTGAGTCGCCAAACTTGTATTGGGCGCTCACGCAACTTCCCCGGCCGCTGATCGACGTGCGCCACGCAGTCGAAATGGATGAGCGGTTTTTGCAGATGACCGTCCCCGGCCTCGACGATCTGAAGCAAATCCGCACCAAGGAGGAATGGACCGGACGTGCCCTGGCGGTCATCCAATTCTTTCGAGAATCGGATCAACAAGCCGGTCGGAGCGGAAACGGCGCGGCCTTCGAGCGAGTCGTGAAGGCTGCCCGAGCGGATCTGCCGGCCTCGACGGAAGGAGGCGCGAAGCTCGTCGACCAGATGTCCGATGGCGAGGCCGCACTGCGGTGGCTGCTGGACGTCAACAATGACCTGGCGGGAGAAAGGACGGCTTTGAATTCGATGCAGCCGCCGCAGGCATTTCCAAGGCTTGCCGCGATGCACGAGCGAATCAAGGACTTTCGGACCGTGCTGGGCCTCAAATGGTCGTTCCTGACGACCTCGATCCTTAATACTTACATCTCCTCACACAAGATCGAACGCGAAATCGACGCCCTGCGGATCGTCGAGGCTCTGCGGCACTACGCGGCCAACCATGAAGGCCACTTGCCCGAGTCGCTCGACAAGATCTCCGAGCTGCCGATTCCCAATGATCCCCTCACCGGGAGGCCGTTTCACTACGAAGTCAAGGACGGGGTCGCGACCCTTTCGGGCGAGGCCGTTCCGCTGCCGGACCCCGAACGAGAGCCGGCTGCGATTCGCTACACCCTTCGAATTCGGAAATAGGCGCGAATTCGGAAATAGTGTGAGTGGAGGCGGCGAAAGAGTACTTCGCCTTACCACGCGCAGATTGCGAGCAACGTGAAGCTGCCCAGCAAGCCCAGCACAATGCTCACAGTTCCGAGCCCCCGGCGAGCGCTTCTCTTGATCGACGCCTGGTTGGAAGGATCTGTCGCTTGCGGCGTTGGAGCAGGCGAAGGGGCCAAGTGCCGCGTGCCGTGTGACGCCTGAGCGGCCGCGAGCATGGCCCACGACGCGAAGATCAGAAACAAGAGCGTCGCCGCCAGAATCAGATCCGTCCGCATCCAACGCGATAGGCCGATGAGTGGGAGCGATTCGCCAAGACGCTGCAGGGTTGAAAGCATCGAGAGCCCCAATTGTTTCTCGAGATCAACCTCCATGCCATTTCAGGCAGCCACACCCGGCCGCAACCTTCCTTCCCAAACTCGCAATCCCGGTCATGCCGAGGCATGCGACGTCTTGGCGATCGATCGCGCGCACTCTAGCTTCTCCGCGCTCCGGCTGCCATAAGTTCGACAGCAATCGCGGGAATTGCTTTGCGAACGGGCGGAAGCCTTTCATAGACTTGCAGACGGTGTGCAACTTCCGCACCAAACGGCTAACCTTCGCGAGGCGTGTGGCGACTCGGGAAGAAGTCCTCGTCGAAGTAGGCACAAGGGTCATGCAAAGAGTTATTCGGGGATTGGGGGAAATCGCTCTGCGAGTGAGCGATCTGGACCGGATGCAGGCGTTCTATCAAGACGTCATCGGGCTGGAATTGATGCGGAGGTTTGAGCGAGCCGCCATCTTTCGATTGGCGGAAGGACTCGGCGGCCACATGCAGATATTGGCCCTCTTTGATCGCACGGCGGATCCGGGTTTCAGCGGATTGAACCCGGCGACGACGACCGTCGATCATCTGGCCTTCGAGATCGATTTGGCCGACTTCGAGCCCGAGCGACAGCGGCTTGAGGCGCTGGGCCTTGCGGTCACGACCGCTGAGCATGGTTGGGTCCACTGGCGATCGCTCTACGTCGACGATCCCGAGGGCAACATGGTCGAACTGGTTTGCTACGATCAGAGCGTCGTCGAAAAGACTTCCTGAGTTTGAACGAAGCGGGGCCCGCATGCGGATTTTCAAAACGGTGTCGCGGTATGTCTTCGCGGCGTGCTTTGTCGCGGCGGGAATCCTGCACTTCGTGAATCCGGAGTTCTATTTGAAGATCATGCCGCCCTATATCCCGCTGCATCTGGAGATGGTCTACCTCAGTGGTGTCGCGGAGATTCTGCTGGGGGCCATGCTCATGTTCAGCGACGTCCAGCGGCTCGCTGCTTGGGGGCTGATCCTACTGCTGATCGCGGTGTTCCCCGCTAACATCTACGCCTATCAGCATCAAGACTTGCTGCCCGCGCCGCCGCTGCTGCATCTGCTGCGACTGCCGTTGCAGGGAGTGCTCATCCTTTGGGCCTATTGGTACACGCGACCCGACCGACCGCGGTCTGTGCAATCCGTGTCCGCCGAGCCTCAACCGGGCTGAGAGGCGCCGGCCTTGAGGCTTTCGCGTCGGCAGGACAGAAAATCGATCGGCAGGTTCGTCTGGCCGCGCTCGGCCAGGTCGGCGAGCGCTTCTCCCAGCACGGGCACGAACTTGAAACCGTGTCCCGACAATCCGGCCGCGAAGGAAACCTGCGGGTATTCCGGATGGCGGTCGACCACGAAGTTACGGTCGGGGCTCAGCGTGTAAAGACACGTCGCGAAATGCAGTTGCCGACGCGTGACCTCGGGTAAGTGGACCGAAAGGAAACGATCGATGCGTGCCGTTTCGTCGGCGTCTTCAGATCGATCGACGACCAGCGGATCTGCGACCGGCAATCCGCCCGTGTGCTCGCCGACTTTCAATCCTTGCTGATTGATATCGGGGAAGCCGTAGAAATTCCCGGCGTCGGTCTCGTAGACGAAGCCCGGCGCACCGCGGCTCGCGGCATAGATCTCCGGGGCTTCGTACCAATAAAACGACTTTCGCAACACGTCGAAGCGAATGCCCAGGTCGGCCAGCAGCGGCCCCGACCAGGCGCCGGCCGCGATGATCAGCGAGCCGGCGTGATAGGTCGTGCGATCGGTGCGGACTACGACACCCGTCCCTTCAGGCTTCCATTCGATGACGTTGGCGTCGGTCTGCAAGAAGGCATCGTTCTTGACGGCCTGATCGGCAGCGGCCCGTACGGCATCTTCGCAGTCGAGGTAACCGGCGCGCCGCTCGAAGAGCGCGGTCAGCGGCTCGGGGATCCGGAAGCCGGGGAATCGAGCAGCCACCTGCGCGGCGGAGAGCTGCTCGACTTCAAGATTGTGCTGACGAGCACTCGCCAAAACGCCTGAGATCACGGGCCGATCGGGACGCCCGGCGCAGAACACGCCAACTTCGTGATACAGGTTCTTCCGAGCGCGAGCGGAAAGATCGGCCCAGAGTTCGTAGGCACGCTTGAGCAGCGGGACGTAGTCGGGGTGCTCGTAATAAGCCTGTCGAATCAACCGAGTGCGACCGTGCGAGCTGCCCCGGTCGTGCCCGGGCGGAAAGCGATCTAGCCCGAGTGCGAAGGTGCCGCGCCGCGCGAGCTGATCCAAAGCGGCGCTGCCGACGCCGCCGACCCCGAGCACAATCACATCAAACGCGGAAGAAGGCATGTCTGTTCAGAATTCAAAGAGCCGCGCACGAAGTAAGCGGTGTCTTTCCCGTCGCGTCACAAACCGCTTACTTCGTGTGCGGCTCTTTGAGACGACTCAAAACGCAGTCAGATACTGTTGGGTTTCCCAAGCGGTCACCTGCCCGTTATACGTTTTCCACTCCTTCGTCTTGATATCCAGAAATTCGTTGGCGATCACGCCGAGCCCCGCGCGGACGACCTGATCTTTCTCGAACTCCGCCAGAGATTCGTTAAGCGACTGCGGCAGGAGACGTAGGCCCTTCGCTTCGATCTCGCTCAGCGATCGTTCGTACAAGTTGCCGAGATTCGGTGGGCCGGGGTCGATGTGTCGAGCAATTCCGTCGAGCCCGGCTGAAATCATGGCGGCGAGCCCAAGGTACGGATTGCAGCCGGCCGAGACCGTGCGGTCTTCGCAATGCCCGGGACCCGCCACGCGGATCATCTGTGTGCGGTTGTTGTCGCCGTAGCCAGCAAAGGCGGGCGTCCACGTGAAGCCCGACCGGGTCGAATAAAGGCCCTGGCCGACTTGCAGCCGTTTGTAGCAATTGACCGTAGGGCTGGTGACGGCCGAGAGGGCTCGCGCGTGCTCGATCACGCCCCCGAGAAACTGATAGGCCGTCTGCGAAAGGCCAAGGCCGCGCGAATCGCTCTCGTCGAGAAACAGATTCTTGCCACTCTTGGCGTCGGCCAGATGGAAGTGGACGTGTAGCCCGCTGCCGGTTTGATCTGAAAATGGCTTTGCCATGTGCGTGGCGATCGCCCCGTATTTGCCGGCGATCTGCCCCGAGGCCATCTTGAAGAACGTGATGCGATCGGCCGTGGTGAGTGCGTCTGAGTAGTTGAAATTCACCTCGAACTGCGCGTTGCCGTCTTCGTGATCGACTTGATACACGCCCCAGCCCAGGCCGTTGAGCGACTGCGTCAGCTCCTGCAAAAAATCCATGGCCGGGGCCATCGAGCGAAAGTCGTAACAGGGCTTTCGCAGGCGATCGACGCCCTGCGGGTCCCAAGGCCTGATCGAGCCGTCCTCGGCGCGCGTGACCAAGAAGAACTCCGGCTCCATGCCAACATTCAGCACGTAGCCTTTGGCTCGCGCGTCGCCCAGAACGCGCATCAAATTTGTTCGGCAGCAATACGGATGCGGCTGGCCGTCGACGAACAGGTTCGACGCGAAGCGGGCCGTGTTCGGATGCCAGGGCAGGCGGGTGTAGGTGGTCGGATCGATGCGGGCCAACATGTCGTGCGAGTGCGGCCCCTGGCCTGCGCCCCACAGGGCGCCGCCCGCGAAGCCAGCGCCAGCGTCGAGCACGTCGTCGAGACAGCCGACCGGCACCATCTTGGCTTTGGCCGCTCCATGGATGTCGACGAACTGCACCAAGAGGAATTCGATGCCGTCGCGTTCCAAGGTTTCACGAAGGTGGGCTCGATCACTCATCAAAAATGTTCCTGAAGAGCCGCGCACGAAGTAAGCGGTTCTTTAATTCCTACTACTTTTGGCCGGGGATCCAGGAAGTGCCGGCCAGGGGTACGCGGGCCATCGCGGCGGCTTCGACAGTCAACGCGACGAGATCTTCGCGCTCCAGATGATGCACGTTCGACTTGCCGCAGGCACGAGCCAAAGTCGCCAGTTCCATGGTGAGCACGTTGAGATAGTTGCGGAGTCGGCGGGCTCCTTCGGCCGGGCTCAGTCGTTGTTCGAGTACGGGGTCTTGCGTGGTGATCCCCACGGGGCAACGCCCGGTGTGACAGTGATGGCAGTAACCGGGAGCCGTTCCGAGTGCCTGATAATTGGCCCGGGCGTCATGCGGCCCGTCAGCCATCTGATAATCGGGTCGATTGCAGCCGAGAGCCATCAAGACGCCTTGGCCAATCGACACGGCATCGGCGCCCAGTGCGAGTGCTTTCGCAACATCGGCCCCGGAGCGAATGCCGCCGGAAATAATCAGTTGCACCTCGCCCAGCACGTTCATCTCGTCGAGTGCCTGCACGGCAAGCGGCAAAGCGGCCAGCGTGGGAATCCCGGCGTGCTCGATGAAGACTTGTTGTGTGGCGGCCGTTCCACCTTGCATTCCATCCAGCACGATGACGTCGGCCCCAGATTTTACGGCCAACTTCACGTCGTCGCGGACGCGGGTCGCTCCCAACTTCACGAAGATCGGCACTTGCCAGTCGGTGATCTCGCGCAGCTCTTCCAGCTTGATCGCCAGGTCGTCGGGCCCGGTCCAATCTGGATGACGGCAGGCCGAGCGCTGGTCGATCCCCTCGGGGAGCGTGCGCATCGCCGCGACGCGCGAACTCACTTTTTGCCCGAGCAGCATGCCGCCACCGCCCGGTTTGGCCCCCTGACCGATCACCATCTCGATCGCGTCGGCCTTCCGAAGATCGTCGGGGTTGAATCCGTACCGCGAGGGGAGGCACTGATAGATCAAGGTTTTGGAAGACTTCCGCTCCTCGGGCGTCATGCCGCCGTCGCCGGTCGTCGTCGAGGTGCCGCATTGCGTCGCCGCTGTGCCGAGCGCCTCTTTCACGTTGGCTGACAAGGCACCAAAACTCATCCCGGCGATCGTGATGGGAATTTCAATCTCAATTGGCCGCTTGGCGAAGCGCGTGCCAAGCACGGTTTTGGTAACGCACTTTTCCCGATAGCCCTCGAGGGGATAACGCGAAATCGAGGCGGTCAAAAAGACGAGATCGTCAAAGGAGGGGACGCGCCGTTTGGCTCCCAGACCGCGAATGTCGTAAAGGCCGCTCTCAGCCGCCTGGTGAATGTAGGCGAGCACGTGGCGGTCGAATCCGGCGCTCTCTTCGAGGGAAAGGAATTCGGACATCGCGTTCAGTAGGCGTCAGAGGAATCGATGTGCCAATGATAAAGGGATCGGGCCGAACCGATCCGCTTGAATGTGCGAGGTTCATAGTCGAAGCCGGCGCGGCCGAGGAGCGAGGTCAGCTTTTCGATGTCGGTCGGGCCGAGCGGTTCTTCCCGGGCGTCGGTTCCCAATCCGTGGATCGTCCCACGGACGTAGATCACCGCTTCGTAGAGTGAATCGCCCAATCCGTGAGCTGCGTCGCCGCAGACCACGAGAGTGCCCGCCTGAGCCATGAAGGCCGACATGTGGCCGACGCTGCCGCCGACAACGATGTCCAGCCCTTTCAGCGAGATGCCACACCGCGACGAAGCGTCCTCTTCGATCACGAGCAGTCCGCCGTGCCCCGAGGCGCCCGCACATTCCGAAGCGCAACCCTTCACGCGGACGATCCCCGACATCATGTTCTCGGCCACGCTCCAGCCGACATTGCCCTGGACGACGACCTCGGCTTGCTGATTCATTCCCGCGACAAAGTAACCGGCGTGTCCCGCGATTTCGACGTGCAGCGGCGCGTTGAGGCCGGCCGCAATGTGGTGCTGGCCGTCGGGGTTCAGAACGCGGATGGTCGAGGCACCGTCGCGTGACGCGTCGTGATGCAGCCACTGGTTGAGCGCACGGACTCCGCCTGCTTTGCGAGCCAAGTCCCAATCGATGGGAGCCGATTCGCTTCGGCTGGGACCGGAAACGGCAGGCGCTGCAGGACTGATCGGGTTACGCGTCGTCATCCGGCCAGACTCGGCGACACGGTCCATGAATAAATCCGCTCCGGCCCGGGCTCGAAGATTTCCGCGTCTCGGATGCCCGGCAGATGCGCCAGCGATCGGAACTCCGACGAGATGGCCACATAGTCGTCGGTCTCGGCCGCGACGGCCGGCTTGCAGGCGAACGCATCGCGCACGAGCACCAGCTTGTCCCCGGTCGCCATCAGGAGCGTGAAAAATCCGTCCAACTCGACCAGTCCCTTCTCGAGGGCCGCTTCGAGCGAATCGCCTTCACTCATCCGCCACTCGAGAAAACGGCAGGCTGCTTCGGTGTCATTGTCGGTCTCGAAACGGATGCCACGTTTTTCGAGTTTGCGGCGAATGCTATTGGGATTCGAGAGCGAACCGTTGTGGACCAGGCAGAAATCCTCGCCAGCCGTAAACGGGTGAGCGTGCGCGGGAGTGACGGCCGATTCGGTGGCCATCCGCGTGTGACCGACTGCGTGCGTCCCGGACAACCGGCCGAACGCATATCGGTCAGCCAGCTCGCGCGGGTGCCCCGTATCTTTGTATAGGTCGATCGAGCGACCGACCGACAGCAGGTGCAGGCTTGGGTACCTTTCTGCCAGCCAGCCGCGAAGCCGATCCACGTCTGCGCTCGTCGTCAGCACGGCATGGTTGTGCCGCGCATGGATTTCCACCGACTGCCCCAATTCACGTCGGGCCGACTGTTCGAGCTGCAACCAGTCGACTTGTACCTGCCCTGCGTACAGACTGAAGCGGCGCCGTCCATCGCCGACAGGATCGGAAAACACAGCCAAACCGGCCGAGTCGGGTCCCCGATCGCCCATGCAGATCAGCATCGGAGAAAGCCAAGCGCCCAATGAGTCGCGGAGAGCGGGTCGCTTAACCAGCAGTCCGACGATGCCGCACACGGAGCAGTCCCCTTTTCGGAGGGCGATTGCGAATTGTGCAACCGCGCGAATTCTGCCGCGGGCCAGTCATCGGCCCACCCAAACTGGCCGGTAAGCGCAGCCGGCCGAGCGCGGTATCAGTCTAGCGACTCGCGGTGCGGGTTGACAGGCTTTGGAAGGCTCTCAGTCGACTGGCCGTTCCCAACGGAACAACTGACATCGGCTGTTTCTATCGGCGGCTCGGCCGAGCCGTTTGCCAGGGATTCTCCCCGGCCTTCGTCGATTACCTCCAGGTCAGGCCGTCCAAGCACATTCCGCAGAGATTCTCGGTCACTTGGGAAAGTTACGCTTGCTGCGGAAGATCCGCTGGTTTCGGCCAGCAATCCACGGCTAGAATGGAATGACCGGGTCTTCGGCTCGAAACTTTGGGAACGACTCATGTTGCAACGTCGCGTGTTGGCTGGCGCTTGGATTTTGATTGTCGGGTTAGCAGGCAGCGCGTTGGGGCAATCGAGCTACTCCCCGCTGCCTTCAGATGCCGCGCTCGGACGCCTTGGCTTGCAGAAGCAATGGTGGGGCTTTGCCACCATCGATTCGATCCGAGATCGAGTCAAGTTCTTCATGGGCGACGAGCAGATCACGGTCGTCGAATCGGCCACAGGCACGGTGACCGTGTTCGATAACGCGACCGGCCGCCGACGCTGGGCCGTTCAAGTCGGAGCGACCACCGACACGCGCTATCCGCCTACGACCACCGACCAAGCGGTGCTCGTCGTCAGCGGGCGAAAGCTCTTCGGCCTCGATAAGCAAACCGGCGATGCCGTTTGGGAAGTCGACATGGCGAATGCGCCCTCGACCAGCGCGGCCGCGGACGATCAACGTGCCTTCGTCGGCGCGATCGACGGCAGCGTTTATGCATTCAACCTGAAGTTCCTCGGAGCACTGGCCAAGGATATTACGCTACGCAAACGGATGTATCGCGCATTGGACTGGACCTATCGCACGGGAGGCCGCGTGCCGTTCGCTCCAGTCTCGACCGGGGTGATTGTTTGCGTTCCTAGTGAAGACGGCTCGCTGTACGGTTTGGACACCAAGAATCATCACACCAAGTTCCAATTCGAAACGGATCAGCCGCTGGGCGCGCCGATTGGGCAGCTGGGCAATCAAATCGTCGTGGCGTCGAAGGATTTGAAGGTCTACAGCCTCAATGCCGACTCGGGCGCGCTCAAATGGGAAATTCTGATGGGGCTGAATGTGCGCCAGACGCCGCGAATCATCGACGAACACGTCTTCGTCGTTGCGGAAGGTGCGGGCATGCGATGCCTGTCGTCCAAGGATGGCCGTGAAGTGTGGGAAAACCGGCAAGCGGTGCGATTTCTCGCGGCGACGCCGGCCGTCGTCTACGCGTCCTCGCACGTCGATGACGTACTGCTGCTGAGCCGGACCACGGGCCAGCAGTTGGGGGCCATCCCGCTGCGCGGCCTGTCTCTGCGGATCGCCAACGACCGCACCGACCGTTTGTATCTTGCGTCCGAACGAGGGTTGGTGCTGTGCCTGAGAGAACGCGAACGCGACTATCCCCTCTTCCACAAACAGCCCGAGAAGCGCCCCGTCGAGCCCGAGATTGCTCCCGACGACGCTGGCAAGGCGAAGACGCCGGCGAAAGCCGCGCCCAAGAAGGGTGAGGAAGCCGAAGATCCGGATCCAGCCGCGCCGGCAAAAGCTCCGCCCAAGAAAGCCCCCTCTAAGGCGCCGGCCGTCAAGAAGGCTCCCAAACCGCCAGTCAAAAAGCCGGCTGCGGACGAATAAGTAGGACGCTGACGCTGTGAGGCTTGATCGACCGAGGTGCGCGTGGAACGTTGGCTCAGGCCGACTGCCTGACCAATTCATCGGCCGGCTCTCGCCAGTTTTCTTCAGCGGCTTCCACCTCTGGCAAATCGGCTGCCC
>DASRXU010000279.1:0-18074 GCA_035687365.1 Planctomycetaceae bacterium
GGTGGAAACGCTCTATTCGGCCGGATTCGGAACGTTCGTGGAGGTGGAGCCCCTGTCGCGAATTTTGGAAGGGGCCGCACGTCCCGGCCACTTCCGCGGCGTCGCCACGATCGTGCTGAAATTGCTGAATATCGTCGAGGCCGAGCGGGCTTACTTCGGACGCAAGGACTTTCAGCAGCAGCTGCTCGTGCGTAAAATGTGTCGAGAGCTCGACCTTCCCGTCGAAATCCGCACTTGTCCCACGCTTCGCGAGTCGGACGGTCTGGCACTCAGCAGCCGAAACCGCTATCTCAACGCGGACGAACGCCAAACGGCCCTCTCTCTTTATCGCTCTTTGAAACTAGCGGAAGAACGTTTGCAGAGCGGGGAGCGGAACGTGAAAGCGGTCGCCGGCGAAATGCGAAGCCTGCTCGAGACGGCCGGAGCGCGTCCCGACTACGCAATCATCGCCGATCCAGACAGTCTCGAAGAGCTAACGGTTCCCAGCCCCCACATGGTGGCCCTAATCGCCGCCTACGTCGGACGAACCCGCTTGATCGATAACTGGCCCATCACGATCGAACCGCGCTCCTAAACCCGAGTTCCCCATGCGGCAAACGCTGTTTCGTATTCCCCTCGATGGTCCCTGGGGGATCGGTTCGTTCGAGCTGCCCGGTTTCGGATTTGGGATTGTTTTGGCTTTGTGGTGCCTGTTTGGAATCGTTTGGCTGTTTCGCAATCCGTCTCAGCGAGCGCATCTCAAAAGCATGGTCTCGCCGGCTGGGACCTGGCTGTTGATCGCGGTCGCGATCGTGCTTGTGCCTTGGTTTGTACAGCGGACTTCGCGGCAGGAAATTGCGGAGGCCGACCGCGTCCTGCAGTCCAGTCCCAATTCGCCCGACGCGTTCATTGCTCGTGCCCAAGCTCACTTCAACAAGCTGGACTACACGCAGGCGGTAGACGATCTCAAAGAGGCGATTCGCGTCTCTCCGCAGAGCGCTATCGCGATTAATCGGCTGGCGTGGATTCAAGCCACTTGTCCCCGGGCCTCGGTTCGCGATGGCGCCGCCGCACTCGAAAACGCCAAAGAGGCGTGCGCTCTGACCTCTTCTCGCAATCCGGAATATCTCGCCACGTTAGCGGCGGCTGAGGCTGAAACCGGCGACTTCAAAGAAGCGGTCGCCGTCGATCGCCAGGCACTGCGGCTGGTCTCTTCGATCACGCGAACCGAGGAAGCGGCGCCGTTGGCCGACCTGCCGCGGATGCGCGAGCAGTTGCAAGCGGCCGAGCAGGGTCGACCCTTTCGCGATCATTCGGCGGGAAAGACCCTGCCAGTGTACGGCTTCGGCGCGATGTTGTTCCTGGGCTTTACGGCCGGCGCGTGGTCGGCCGCTCGTCGCGGGCAGTTGGTCGGCCTCTCGCTCGAGATGATGTGGGATATCGCCATTTGGCTGTTCATCGCCGGCGTGGTCGGCTGCCGGGTCTTTTACTGCATTCAGTACGCCCAGCGCGTCTTTTTCGATTCCAAGAACGGCGAATACGTTTTGAAGAGCCTGCCGAACATGGTGTTCTCAGCAGTGAATCTGCCCGACGGCGGATTGGTCTGGTACGGGGGATTGTTCGCAGGGGTGCTTGGCGCGGCGTGGCTCTGCCGCCAACGGAAGTTGAGTTTCCTGGAAGTTGGCGACGTGCTCATTCCCTCATTGTTTCTCGGTCTCGCCTTTGGCCGGATCGGGTGTTTCTTGAACGGGTGCTGTTACGGAGATCAATGCACTCTTCCCTGGGGCGTCCATTTCCCCATGGGGAGCGTTCCGGACATGTCCCTGGTGCTGCGCGGATATTTGGGGGCCGACCAGGACTTTTCGCTCATGCTGCATCCGACTCAACTCTACAGCTCGCTGAACGCGTTCATTTTGTTTTTCCTGACCAGTACGTATTTTTACTATCGCCCGCGGAACGGGGCCGTGATCGCGCTGGGGGCACTCACCTATGCGATCACTCGCTTCACGATCGAGTTCTTGCGGGACGATGAGGTCGGACAATTCGGCACGTCGCTTACCATTTCGCAGTGGCTGAGCATCGTCATGTTCATTTTCGCCGTCGGGTTCTCAGCCTGGCTGTCACGTCAGCCGCTGTTGCGGCGACCGACCTTGCGAGTGCCCGCGGCCGGCCAGCCTGTCACGGCTTGACAGGAGTGCCGGCGCGGAGGACGATGACGGGCGCCGCGCGCTGCCGCGGCCCGGATGCGTTTTGCCGACGATTGGCGGCAGCGCCTGGTTCTCCGTTCGCCGCCACTCGGGCTCGTGCCACAACGTGTCCAGCGACGACAAACAGCTCATTCGACAATGCCTGGCAGGCCGGACGGAGGCGTTTGGGGAATTGGTGGTCCGCTACCAGGATCGCCTCTGCAATTCCCTATTTCGTGTGCTCGGTTCCTCCGATGACGCACGCGACGCAGCCCAGGACGCTTTCGTGCAGGCGTTCCAGAAGCTGAAGACGTTCCGCGGCAATTCGGCCTTTTACTCGTGGCTCTTCCGCATCGCCTTGAACGCGGCCGCCACCCAACGCCGCCGAACTCGCACCCGACCGACGTCGATCGACTCGATGCGCGAGAGCAGCGGACGCACCCCGGTCGATCCGCACCCCGAAGCGGCCCCGTCCCACTCGATGGAACGGGCCGAACGCCAAAAAGCCGTGCAAGTGGCCTTGGCGGCTCTTCCCGCCGAATTCCGTATCCCACTTGTCCTCAAAGAGGTCGACGGCTTGAAGTATCAGGAGATCGCGGAGATTGTCGGCTGTCCCATCGGCACTGTCCGCAGCCGCATCCACCGCGCCCGTGCCGAACTACGCCAACGCCTGTCGTCGCAGCTACACGAAGAAGAGTCATCGGTGCCGCAGGAGTGAATTGATGCACCACACTGCTCACAACATCGATTTTGCGATCCAAGGCCAAAGCCGGCATCGTGAGACGGTGTGCCTTCGATTGGGCCTTTGCGCGGTTGCTCTGGGCATCTGCGGCTGCAATTCGCTCAGTACCCCCGCGCCCGCTTCGCCCCCCTCGGTTGCGTCGTGCCACGTCGAGCAGGATCGCGAATACAAATTCGGCGAGCGCACCCAGCTGCACATCTGGAACCTAAAGGTAGCCAACCTCAAGGAGTTGAAGGCCCAGCTCCTCGTCATCTCGGCTGGGAAGGTTCAGGTGGTAGACAAGGTCGAGTGCCAGTGGTCCGGCTGGGATGAAGCGCATCCGTCGGCCGACGGCCAATTGATTCTGTTGGTTGAGGGCCCGCAGACAGGTCCAGCCCAACGGGTTCCCCACTTGGGGCTGGATTTCAAGGGGCTGTCGCCTCATACGAAATCTGAGACCCACACGGGTTTGACCATCGACGGCAGTCTGCGAACGCAGATGCACACGACGTCGTCCGGAGACTTGGCGAACCACCTATTGATACTCTCTGCGGAACTCTTTGTACCCGCGACTGAGCCAGCTCATTCCTTCTCGCTCGGGCCTACGGTCGAATCGCTCGTGGAAGCGTCGAAAGCAGGGCGCGGACGCGTTGTGCTCGCCGTCACCTTGGAGCCGAAGTCTTAGGATCGCATGTCGGTCTGCACAACGAAGAGCCGGCGGTGGCGCGATTAGATGCCGGGCCCCGCGGCAGACTCTTGCTCCGCGCCCTGTGGAACGAAATCAAATCGATACTTCGCTCCCAGTTGTTCGCGCGTGATGTGAATGATTTCCTGGACGTGGCCCTGAAAGTGACAAACCGTGTTCAGAACGGCTGAGGCCACGTTCACGTCATAGCCTTGAATGCGACGCGCCGCGACAAGTTGTTCGGCAGTCAGCGTGGCGAGTGCGGCTTCGACTTCCCCGATGACATCCCGCAGAATCTTCAGCAACTCGGCCTTGGAACGACCGGAGCGATCGGAGAATTCACGAGGGCGATTCCGTGTGTCTGCGCTGTCATTGACACCCGACACAGCCCACTGCCGCAGGTTTCCGGCGAGATGCAGCAAGAGATTTGCGATGCTGTTCATGTCCTCGCGCGGTCGCCACCAGAATTGCTCATCGGTCAGTTGGCTGGCGCAATGTTCGATCTTGTGCAGGCCTTTGGCGAGCGAGGCACGCATGGTGGCCGTGAACGTCGAGACGATTTGGTCGGTTGTAGTGTCGGGCATGGGCGTCAAATATAACAGACGAGGCATTGCGCGAGAGGGTGTCTGTCGCGGGCTTCGTGCGTCTCGATTTGCCAAGCATCTACTGCCATTCGGGCAGCGTCTTCCTTGAAGGTCGGCCCGTTCGTGTCCATGCTGAAGACTGGGCCAGTGGAGACTTACTAGCGATGCCGACGATCGAATGCCCGAATTGTTTCGCCAAACTCGACGCGCCGGCCGAATACAAAGGCCGCACGGTCAAATGCAAAGACTGCGGCAAGTCGTTTGTGCTGCGGTTCACGGGACGGAACAAGCCGTCTGCGCTCAAGTTTTCCGACCGGGCCCCTTCGTCCGAAACTTCGACGGTCAGCTTTCGGCTGTCCGAAATTTCGGAGGCGGCTGCCGCTTCCTCCGCCGGGTCGCCCGGGAAACGGGCTGAACGTCCAACGAAATCGGCGACCGAAAAAGTGGGACAGCCCGTGTCGATCGCAGTCGAGCCCGGGCGTGCTGCCCTCTATCAGCGCGTGGCGGCTGAACGATTCAACGGCGATCTTTCCGCATTCGCGCGCACGGCTCTCGACGCGCTTGCAGAGAAACTTGGTTACCCGGTCAAACCCTCTTAACGCGCGCGGCTGGCGGATCGTCCGACTCGACTTACGCCGTCGCAACCAAACTCCGCTTGGCACCCAGATACCGCTCGCCGCTCTGGACAATCGAAAAGTCGACCACGACAAACCGATCGTCGATCAGACCCGCGTTTTTGGGATGGTCGAGGTCGGCCAAGCCCAGTTCCCGGAGCTGGTCGCATCGCAATTCACGCTCGAGCCGGAACCGCTCGGCAGAAATCGGCTGTGCGACTTCGGTCCAATAGCCGTTGTAGCGCGTCCCCAGGACGGCGAGCTTCACGAGGGGGCCGACGCGAGGCGCCAGGCCGAGTTTGTGAACTTCGGTCTGAATCAGTCGGTTGTCGCGGGCGAGCAGAAAGGTCCCAGCCGCTCGCTCCGCGGGACAGTCCCGAGTTTCGTTGTGAAACAGCTTGATGCCCCAGCGCGGCGTGATTGGCAAGAAGAAGCAGGCCGCTCCCGATGCAAACAGATCGGTGAAGTGTGGGCCTTCGGCGCGCTGATACGGGTTGTCACTGCAACGGTCGCGCAACCATTGCTCGACAAACTCGGCCTTCTTCATGGACCGACCCCCGTCGCACGCCGCCAAAGCCCCGTGCCCGTCGATCACTCATGAAAGCCTAGGTCGAATCCTCCGGTTGCCCGATTACCATCCCCGTAATTTGGCGTTGCTTTTCCACATCGACGGCTGAGTCGTCCAGCTTGAGAGGCTGAACGTCGCAAAGATTCGGCCACTGATCGGCCGCGTTGAGCAATCACCGCACCGGCTCCGGGAGTTCAGCGAGCCACTTCAACAGCAACTCGGGCCACTTTGTGGGCGGAAAGCCGTTCTTGACGCGTTGCGGGATCAGGTTGCCGACGCCGTGAGCGCCTTGGTCGAAGATTGCCATGTGAACGGGCACGCCGAGTTTTTCCAGATCGGCTTTGATCGCTTTGGGCATCTCGATGGGCGCGCCTCCTTGGATGCCGTCGTTCGTCGCGTGGACGAGAAACACGGGAGGAGCGTCCTTGTGGAAGACAAATGGCGATTCTTTCTTCGCCAATGCCACGTCGACAGCCCCACAGCGAAATCGGGGCGACTGCTTTGGCGCTCGACCCGATCGGTCGACTGCTTGTCTCCGGCGTCGAAGTTGGCGGCAAGATTGATTGCCAGGTTGGCGCCCGCCGAGTAACCGGCGATGCCGATCTTGTGGGGATCGAGGTGCCACTCCTGGGCATGATCGCGAACCAGTCGCACGGCCCGCTTGGCGTCGAGCAAGGCGAGCGCTTGAATGCCCGCGTTGTCGACGCGATGCGGCGGACGCAAGCGATATTTGAGACCGATCACCGCGACCCCCTTCGGCACAAAGTAGTCCGCCGCATAGACGACGCCGGTTTTCCATCCGAGCGCGCCGTAGCCGCCACCCGGGCAAACGATAATCGCCATGCCCGTCCCTTTGCCGGCCGGAGGCAAGTAAGGACTGATGGTCGGGACCGAGACCATGTGAATGCTCGCCCTTTCGTCCACGACTTCCGGCGGCGCGTTTTCCAAGAACTGCGGCGGTTTACCCGGCCAGAGCGGAACCGGTTTCGGCGTCCCCTCGCCTAGGAGTTTGCGCAAGGCCTGTTCGCTGGGCGTGCCTTCGGAAGGAGCCGTGGACTTCTCTTGGGCCAGCAAAACACCGCAGCAAGTGCTGAAGGCCAGGCAGGTGGCAATCAATCGATTCACCGGTTCTCTCCGCACAGAACTCTGCGAATTGTTTCTACGACCCTAGAAACTCAGTCTCGATTAGAAGTCGAAGCGAGCGGGACAATGGAGGATGGGCTACGCGTTCCGCGCGCCCAACTCTCAATTCCAACACTTAATCAGTGGAAAAGTACCGGCGGCGAGCGGCGGGAATCCGGCGGGTAAAGTTTGCCCGCCGGGTAAAGCAACCCTTACCCGGCGAGGCGGGTAAGACTTTCTTGAAATAGGAGGATCGCATTTACCCGCCGCCGGCACGACGCGCTCTCCCAGCCACGGGAGAGGCAAACGGGCTCAGCAGGAGCCGCGCCTTCCCTTCGGACGCCGCTCAGTGGGGCGCGATTCCCGGCAGCGACGTCAAGAGGTAATACGCGCGGGGCACCGCCGACTGAAGTACGGCGTTCCAGCGCATCTCGGGCTTAGCCGATTCGCTCGAGGAAACAATCCGCTCAAAAAAGTTCGGCGGCGTTTCGTACGAGACGACCCGTACCGTGCTCAGATTGAGTCGCTCTTTGAGGGATTTGATCGCGTCATCCAGGAAGCCGATTTGATCGACTAGTTTTCGTTCTTTGGCCTGCTTCGCTGTGAAGACCTGTCCGGTCGCTACCTCACGGATTTTCTTGACGTCCAGCCCCTTGCGGCTGCCGGCGATGACGTCAACAAACCGGTCGAGCATTTCGTCCAGGATCTCCATCCACAGCTTTTTGTCGACCTCGGAGACGGGTTTGAACAGGGTCAGCGTGTCCTTGTACGGTCCCGTCTTGAGGGAATCTTCTTTGATTCCAACGGTCTCGGCCAACTTCGAGATGTCGTAATGCGGCAGAATGACCCCGATTGACCCAGTCCAACAAGTCGGCTCGGCAAAGAGCACGCCGTCGGGCCCAGCCCCCATCGAAACGTAGTAGCCTCCCGAGGCGGCCAGGCGTCGCATCGAGACGTTAATCGGTTTGTGCTTCTCGGTTTCGAGCTTACGGAGCGCGTGATAAATCTCGTTGCTATCGGCGACGAGTCCACCCGGCGAATCGACGACGAGCACAACGCCCTTGACGTTGTCGTCCTTGCTGGCCTGATCGATCGCTTTGAGTACGTGGCCGGTGAAGGGGGGCATGATGGTCCCCTCCACGGTGATCAGGGCGATCCGATCGGCGGTGACTGCATCCCCCGAATGGAACCGCTCCACTACCCCGTCGGCATACCCGAAGTAGGAATGCCACGCGGAGAACAAGATGAAGTTGAACGCCACGGACATCAGCAGCACCAGCATCAAGAGCCAGGTGCTGAGGCGTCGGCGTGGGGCTTGAACGACAACCAGCGGCCGCCCTTCGGAATGGGGAGGCACAACGACCCGGTCAATCGGCGCACTCATTGCGGCGGCCCTGGTAAGAGGAGCAATTTGCGGCCGGTTTTCCGGTGGTTCCGGTGTTTCCCGTTCTGCCGCCGGGGGTCGTCCGAATCGTTGGCAAAACCCCCACGCGCGTCAAAACCGAACTGAGCGCGCGTCGATAAAAGCTCTGGCGAAAGCGATTACTCCAGCCGCGACGATTATCCCTCGTCGTCCTGCGGAGTGCAATCTTCGGCCTTTACGCATTACGCAGGCCCTCGCCCGCGACTCCGCCGCTCCCCGAGGAGACCCAGGGAAATGACCGCCTTCCGTTCGCGTTATACGATCTCAATCTGTCTGATGACGGGGACCGTCGTCTCAATCAGTCTGGCGGGGCTCGTCTGGGCCCAAGCGCCCGCCGAAAACTGGCCATTCGAAGAACACAGTCAGACGGCGACTGCTCAGCCGGCTGCGCCGCCGAAGTCGGCCGTGCAGAAGCGGCTTGAAGAACTCTATCAACGCGACCACCGTCCGCTCCCCGACTACATGCAGCAGGATGGCGGCAGCGAACAAGCCGCGCCAGCGAACTCTGCCGCTGCGGGAGCCCAAGGCTCCGCGGCGAGCGCCGGGGAAAGCCCCGCGCAGCGGAACCAACGCGAAGGCGCCACAACGCAAGGTTCCGTTCGCCAACAGCTCTCCGGCTATTACCAGAGCCAGGGGAAAGAAATTCCGGCGCCGCAGCGACCGGCACCCGGCCAATACAGCTCGGCTCAAGTCGCGCCAGCTCAGCCTGGTCAGGCGACTGCCGCGCAGCCCGCCCAGGCGCGTTGGTATGACCGCATCAATCCGTTCCACAAATCGACGCCCGCCGCACCGCCGCAGACTCAGGTACAAAACTCAGCGGCTAGTAGCACCGCGGCGAACGACGCCAATCACTACGTGCCCACGGCGCAGCCGGCTGCTCCCGCTCAGCCTCCCGTGACCGTTGTCGCGGCGCAGGCTCAGCCGACCGCCGTTCCCGCCCCGGCGGCCAAGTCGGGCAGTTTCTGGGGTGATTTTAGTCTGCGTCGCGTTCCGCAACCGGCCGCGAACGACGCTCCCTCGCATCCGGCGATCACGGTCGAACTAGGTCAAGGCGGACACTTGGTGCCGAAAGCTCGACCGTCCGCGCCAGCCGGTCGGGTCATGCTGACTGAGAAAGCGCCCGTGGCGCCGGCGCAACCGGTCGCCGCTCCGCAAGTCGTCACGCCTCCGCAGGTCGTCGCGCCGGCACAAGTCGTCGTGGCAGCGCCCGCGGTCGTCACGATTCCCGCTGAGTTGCAGGCAGGATCGCCGGCAGCTCAGAAGGTGTCGGCAGCTAATGCCGTCACGAACGACCTGGCGATGCCGTTTCGCGAGACTTCCGAAGCCGACGCTGACCAAAAATCTGAGAGCGGTCCGTACACCGGCTTAACCCTCGAAGATGAACAGAACCAGCTCGTTCCTCCGAATTCGGAGAACTCGAAGAGCGGCTCGCACGCCACCGCCGCACATGCTCCGGCGACCACTGCTGACGCGCATCACGCTGAGCCGGAGAAAACGGTCTCCGCACCTCCGCAGTCGAGTGATCCGCAGAAACAGAGTGACCGCGGCCCGGCTCTCGAGCTGCCACAGGCCGCAAGCCCTCGAGTGACCGGCCACGAAGCAGCCGCGCCCCAGCACGAAGCGGCCAAAGGTCACGTTCACCTGGCGCAGACGACGGCCGACAAGGTGCGGTTGATCGGAGAACGAGTCGGGCTCAGAGGCCTCAAGGGCTTCTGTCCGGTGGTGCTCCGCGATCAGCGCGAATTGGCCGACGCCAACCCGGCCTACTGCTCGGTCTACCGAGGACAGAAGTACTGTTTCTCGTCAGCCGAGGCACAGGCAATCTTCGAAGCCGCTCCGCACAAGTATTCGCCGGTTGCTGGCGGAGTCGACATCGTGGTCAAAACGAATAGCGACCAGGCTGTCGAAGGCTCACTCGACTTCGCCCTGTGGTACAAGGATCGGCTCTATCTCTTCTGCAGCCCCGAAAGCCTGCAAGCGTTCTCTAGTAATCCCACTGCTTATGCGGCCGCCGCGCAGCGGATGCAGTAGTCAGCCATCGATTCGCAGACGGTAACCTTCGGAGGGAATGGATCCCTCAACACTTCCAGGGATCGGAAGATTGGCCCCGAGCGGACGACCCAGCCGCTCGGGGCTTTTTCGTTTGCGCTCCACAACGCGCTCTTAAACAGCAGCTCAACTGCAGCTCGTGATAGGCATAGGTAGTGATACCTAGGCCTTGCCGCGTGTTAGTTGCGGCGTCCTCCTCAGCCGGTTAGGTTGCTCGGATACTTAACCGCGCGACCCGTTTCATCTCCGGCGTCGCAAAAGGAGGGGCCCGTGTTCCTTTGCCGGATGTTTGTTCTCGGTGTCGTAGTTGCGGCTGCGAGCTTGTTTACACCTTCGCTGGCGATCGGCCGTGGTGGCAGCGGGCACTCAAGTTCGAGTGGGTCAAGTTCCCACACTAGCAGCAACTCGGGGTCGCACAGTAGCAGCTCGCACAGCCACTCCAAGTCGTCCGGCTCGTCGTCGAGTTCGAGCACAAGCGGCTCAGTGCATGTGCAGGGGCACACCACGAAGAACGGCACTTACGTGCCGCCTCACGAGCGATCCAAACCCGATGGCAACTTCTCGAATAACTGGAGCACGAAAGGCAACGTCAACCCGTTCACCGGGAAGGAAGGAACCCGGGTCACGCCTCCCGGAAGCGGTAGTGCGTCCTCCAAAACAACGGGGAGTTTTTCGTCGCCCCCATCGGTGCGCACTGGTGCGATATCGAAACAGTCAGCGGCATCGGCCGACGCTTCGCCAACGACTGCTCTCAACTCGCCGCAAGGGACGACAAAGACCATGAGCGATGTGACTGGACATCTGGCGTCAAGCAACACCGCACCGATCGCGCAGTCACAACCCGTTAACCCGGCCTCTGCCGCCCCGGTGGCTCCGGTGGTCGTGCAGCCGATCGTGGGACTGAGCGCCGTCGACCCGAATATCGTCGCGCGAAAGAAGTTCTCCTCCGCTCTCGCAAACGGCCGCGCCCTGGTGCGAGCGGGAATCTACATGCCAGCCCGCGAGCGTTTCAATCGCATCGTAAGCGGTGCTCCAGGAACGGAAATCGCGACAGAGGCGCAGCAGGAACTCAATGCCATCGCTAACAAGTGAGCGGCCCTCAAGCGAAAGGCCGCCCATTTATTGTCCTGATCTCGATCGCTTTTTTCGAGACTTTTCCGTGATCCGTTTGCCTCGGGTTCGCGTTCTCAGCCGTAACCCTGGCTGATAGGATCGTGTTATGTGCTGTGCTAAAAATCGCTCGCTTGCCCTATTCGGTGCTTGTCTAGCCATCTGCGCGAGCTCTGCATCCGCTTTGCTCTCGTCCCACGAGCGTGAGTCGGCGTCCCAAGTTGCTCCCCAACAGGATGAACGCATCCCCGAGTTGGAGCACCGGATCGGCGAAGCCGAAAAACGACTCGACGCCCAACGTCCGGCGAGCGATCCGGCGGGGAAGTCCGCCACCTCTAAACCGGCTCGTTGAAGCCGCGCGGCTCGACGAACGATTCACGGAAGACCGGGCGATCGCAGACTAGCGAAGCGTCGGATCGATGCCGTTGGCGCAGAAGGGACAACGAACGATTCCGGTCCCTCCGCAGGCGCGACAGTTGTGGACAACAGCCTGCGTGCGTGCGTTGTTGATGATGACCGGCCGCTTGCTACTCCCCATGTTGAACGAATCTTCGACGATCTCGTCGCTGTGCATTTTGCCATGCAAGCAGCCCGGGGCGCGACATCGCGTGCGACCGCGGCCGTTGCAGACGGTACAGAAGTGATCGTCGTAGTCGTCGTCGCTCCGCTGCCGCGCGCGACTACGCGGCGCTTGGTCTGAGTGCGAGGCCATCGCCAGCGTGACCTTCTTGTAGCCCCCCATAATCAAGACGACGGAGGGACTCACCTTCGCGTCGACGTCGGTCCACTTGAGAGCGGGGCCGCCCATTGCGGAATGCGCAAACGTCGGCAGCGACGTTCGGATAAAGGCGGTCGCGTTTGGTGCCGGAACGCCGCCCGCGTATTTCGCGTTCGATGGATCGTCACCGGGCCGATAGCCCGTCGAATGCACCGCAATCACATTGCCGTGCTCATCGCAGACGGCGCCGCCGCTGGCTCCATGGCTCGACGCGGCGTCGTACCAGAGTTTGCGGGAGAAATCCAACCATCCGGGGCCTCCCATTCGACCAACGGCACCGGGGAGTGCCGTCACCACTCCGCGGGTTGTCTTCAAGCCCAGGCCGAAATCACTGCCCCCTGGAAAACCGATGAGCACGATTTCTGTGCCCCGAGGCGGAACATTGTCGGCCAGCGTAATTGGCGGCACCTCGAGCTGGTCACATCGCAGCAGACATAAGTCGTCCTGTTGTCCAACTTCGACACACGCAGCCGGAAGACGTCGTTGATGGGTGGGATCGGTCGGGTCGATAATCTCGATTCGGTCGGCACGGCCCAGAGTCGGATCGTCGACAACGTGGCGACAGGTCAGGACATAGTGGGATTCCACGACGAAACCAGTGCCTTGCATGACGCAGCTGATCGACTCGTCCTGCTGGGGCGGAGCGCTGGCCGCGCCGTCGCGCTCGTTTTTAGGTGTCACGAGCGGCATGTAACGCCACCCGTGCTGAAGCTCCGAACGGGTGCCGTCCTTGGTGACGATAACTTTGGAGTAAAGTCTGGTTGCTTCGGACAGCGTCGATTTGTTGGGGCGAATCCGCCCGAGTTTTGCTTCACTGACAAACCGCCCGAGATTCTGAGTAACTTCCTCGGACGCCGGTGAACGCTCCGCCGCTTCGCGCAGATGATGAATGGCGTCAGCGTATTTTTCCTGCCGAACTTCGGCGATCGCCAGGTTATTCAAAGCCGGGACGTAGCCCGGCACACGTCGCAATACCACCTGGAAATGTTTGATGGCCGTCGACGGGCTTCGAAGCTGCGGTGCGGTGATGGAATTCAAAAGGCCCAGCATGAAGTTCGCGCTGATTGAGTTGGGATCGACGCGGCCAGCCTTCTCGAGCGTCTTTCGCGCCTCTTCGAAGTTCAAAATTTTGATCATCTCCACCGCCTGCGCAACCAACTGGGTTCCTTCCTCGCGGGCTTTCGCCCCCTCGGCGGCCGGGACCCACTTATCCCCCAGACGGACAAGATCTTGCTTGGCTCGCTGCTCCCAGATGTGCACGTTGGTAGTGAAGGTCGCCTCCTGCGACGGAGACATCGTGCGGGTCTCTTTGAAATGGTTGTAGAGTGCGAGGGCCTCCTTGGCCGTCGGACAATGGCGGGCCGTTGTCTCAAGCGCGCTCAGATCCGTGTCTTTGGCGGGAGCCTTAGGAACAACGATCGGCGCCGCCTTCATCGCCGGCCGCGGGGCCGCGTCGGCGATCGCCTTGGTCACGACCGGACCTTTGGTAAGGGGCGCGGGCTTCAGTTCCGGAGTCACCGTCATCACTGACTTCGGCACTTTTGATTCGCTCACGAGCGGCTTCCCCACCGGACCTGCCGAGCGCTCTATTACATCGCTGCTTACCGTCCTGTCGGAGAGTTGACCGTTTTGAGGCGGCTTGACACTCGATGCTGCCGTTAATCCGGCCCCAACTTTCGACGGTGATGCCGGCGGCGAAACCAGCGGAGGCAACTCTTTCGCCGCGCCTGCAACCTCAGTCTTCGCAACGAGCGGAGTAACGATCTCGGAACGAGTAGGAGCAACGGCAGGCAGTTCGGATGACGGGGTTATGTGCGGCCTAGGGACTTCGTCCTGACGCACCACGGGATTCGCGGGCTGCGTCTGACGGCGCCCCAGCTCAAAGGCGAGCCAAACCCCGGCGACGAGAACCGCTCCTCCAGCGCATCCGATCAGCGCGACTGGCAGCTGAGTTGGTGACTTGGTTCGGACGGGTGCGGGCGCCTCGCTGACACCATCGCTGAAGGCTTCACCCGCGGGTGTCCACGCGCCGTTGATTCCTCGCCGGACCGGCGTTTCAGCGCTGAGGCGGCCAACCGCCAAGGCACCGAGTACTTGCTTCTTGGAGAGAGGTCCGAGAGTTTTCTGTCCTCTCCGCACATACCAGTCGTTGGTCATCATTGGCCCTTGTGAAGACGCGACTATTTGTACACTGCGACCCCAGTTTGACGACACGTTTTGGGCGCCGCAATAGGCAGTTCCACCTACGAAAGAAGCCCCGCCGCTCGGAGCTTCGGGGATCGCGCGGCGCATCAGAGGGCGCGCGATACGGCTTGGCGTTTAGCCGCGCTCACCGCGCAGCAAGCGTCGAGCATGGTGCCGCAGGACGGCCGTGGAGGCGATGGCCATCTTCTTCCAATGTCCCAGCGAAACCCGATGGCTGAAGACGTCGTAGTCGCGGGCTTCGATGGCGTCGAGCAACGCGGCATATGTCCGAATCATCGCATCGAGGATCGGACGTCCCGGCGGATGGCACAGCGGAATTAAGCGGCGCGCCCGGCCAAAGTCAGTGCGCGCTCGGGCCGCTTCGAACGCCATCAACTCACGAAAACGCGGGTCGGGTTGGGTCGTCCGCAAATCGGCCTCGGTCAATCCGAAGCGTCGCAGATCTTCCCGCGGTAAATAGCACCTACCCATCCGCGCATCTTCGGCGACGTCACGCAGAATGTTCGTTAACTGGAAGGCTCGGCCGCATTCGACAGCCAGCGGCAGCGCTTCGTCGGAATCGAATCCCCAGATGTGGACGCAACAAAGTCCGACCGCTCCGGCGACGTGATAACAATAGTCGGAAAGCTCCGCGAACGACTCAAAACCGGTCTCTTCGAGGTCCATCTGAACGCCGTCGATGACAGCGAACAAACATTCTCGCGGAATGCCGTGCCGAGCGACGACGTCGGCGAGCGCGGGTAACACCGGATGTCGAAAGGCCGATCCATCCAGCGCCTGATCGAGGTCGACGCGCCATTGTGACAGCGAAGCCGCACGCTCCTCCAATGAGCGATCGACGTCGTCTCCCAAATCGTCGGAGACTCGCATAAATGCGTAGAGTGCGCACATGTCGCGAAACAGCGGTCGCGGCAAAGCCAACAGCGAGTAATAGAAGTTGCTGCGGCTGGCGCGAGTGATCTCACGCGAAGTGCGGTAAGAGTCTCGGAGGACTCCCGCGTACGGCTCGCCGATAACCTGCGGGGTCCAGACGCCGACTTCCGAAGACGCCCGCGCGGCAGGCACCGCGGCAGAAATTCCAGCGGCCGGCGGGGTCGCCACAGACGACCGGCCCGCTTCAAACACTACGCCGAACATCAAGGGGTTACTCCATCATCCGTGACGGTCGAGCCACTCCTGCCGGCTCACTCGCAGCCGGTCGGCCACACGAAAATCAGATGGCGTGCCACGGAGCCCAGGAACAGTCGCGCCATCGCGCGCTTCCCGACCACGGGCCGCCTCTCCCACACACGATACCCGATTCCCTCGATTTCAGCCAAGATCTGGAGGCCTCCGCGTGCAAAAAGATCGATGTCGACCCGCAGTCGCCCCGGAAGCGCTCGGACCAACGGCAGCCCCTCGAGCAGCAGCTCTCTCGCGCGTTCGACCTCGAAACGCATTAACGCCAGGAACGCATCATTGGTGCGCCGCTCGCGCAGATCGTCGTCCGTGTAGCCGAATTGGCGGCGGTCTTCACGCGGGAGATAGACTCGCCCGATGTCGAAGTCCCGCGAGATGTCCTGCCAAAAGTTCGCTAATTGCAGCCCGGTGCAGATCCAATCAGACCAACGGCCATTTCGCTGAGAGAACGATCCACACAAGTAAAGCACGATTCGGCCCACGGGATCGGCACTGCGGCGGCAATAATCGCGAAGCTGCGCGAACGTTTCATATTCGGTGACGCGCTGGTCCTGGTCGAATGCCGAAATCAGGTCCTCGAACGGTTCGCGCGGGATCGAAAATATCGCGATTGTTTCTCGTAACGCGACGAAGACGGGATGACTCACCGTGCCGTCATAGCACGCCTCGAGTTGCGCGCGCCACCACGCCAGCAGTTCCGCGGAGCGCTCACGATCTCCGAGTTCATCGCCAAGATCGTCGGCCCATCGGCAGTAGGCATAGACATTGAAGAAATGCTGGTGCAGACGTCGCGGCAACATCCAGGAGGCGAGTGGAAAGTTCTCGTAGTGACGTCGAGCGAGCCGGCGGCAATACGCCTCGGCCTCGCGCAGCGTCGGGGGCGGACCGGTGCGCTCTGGCCCCCAGGCCCGCAAGTCGGTCGCAAATTGCACGTCAGCAGCGGGCATCTTGAAGGGTTTCTCGGGACGGAAAACGCCTCGCGACTTTCCAAATCGCGCCTCGATCACGCACCCCGGTGTTAAGAAAAATCGATTTCGCCGTCAATCCGCTCTCATTTTGTAGCGCTCGGTTACAGCCCCGCGGCGAAGTGAGAACGGGCTGTATTTGTTCACCATAGGGGATATAATTGGCCTCTTGGTCGGGTTCCCGGCCAATGGAAGTAAACAGAGGATTCGGTTGCGTCCCTCGAGGAATCGACGCCGGTCTGGCGCTTTGAGTCATCCCGTCTCACAGGTTAAAAGACCGTCAGTTGGTTGATCGCAAAGTCGAGGCACGCGCGCGCGGTGGGTGGAAGGTCGCGTCTTCGATCGCCGCAGTTCGTGGCCAAGGGACATGGGTGCCGTCGCATCTTTGCGATTGGTACGTCCCCATCTGAATTCTCTCGTTCCTCCTCCATCGTTCTTGGACAATCCGAAGCTAGGTTTTTTGAAGAAGAGCCTTAATGGCTCACAAGGGATGACAATGGGTAAGAATCTGTACGTGGGAAATCTGTCTTTCAAAGCAACCGCCGATGACCTCCGCGAGCTGTTTAGCCAGCATGGCACAGTCACTTCGGCACAAGTCATCATGGATCGCGAGACCGGCAAGCCGCGCGGCTTCGGTTTTGTGGAAATGGCCGATGGAGCACAGTCGGCAGTCGACGCGCTCAATGGCCAGGATTTTCAAGGACGGCCGCTCACCGTCAACGAGGCTCGTCCGCGTGAAGATCGCGGCGGTGGTGGCGGCGGACGAGGAGGACGAGGAGGCGGGTACGGCAACCGATATTGAGTTTTGTTCCTTGGTGATGTCGGAGGGACAACTCTTCGGCTGACTCTTGAATTCAAGACCTGACCGATGCGACCGGTCAGGTTTTTTTTCGTTTGCTGTTATCCTCTTCCTATGCCGCGCGTCCTCGTCACGCTGTGTACCTACAATGAGCGCGAGAATCTTGTCGCGCTCGTTCCCGAGATCCTTCGCACGCTGCCGGACGCCGATGTCTTGGTCATCGATGACGGATCGCCCGATGGCACCGGGGAATTGGCCGACGGTCTGGCGGCAACCGATCCGCGAGTGCGAGTCTTGCATCGAGCCGGCAAGCTCGGCCTGGGTTCGGCCATCCTCGCGGGACTGCGTCGGGCGATCGGCGACGGCTACGACTTCGTCATCAACATGGATGCTGACTTCAGCCACGACCCCCAGCATCTGCCTGCTCTGCTCGCTTGCATGGACCAGGCGGACGTCGCGATTGGATCGCGTTATGTGCCCGGCGGCGGCATCGAAGGTTGGGGGCCGCTACGGCACTTCATGAGCCGCGGGATCAATTGGTACGCGAGGCTCTTGTTGGGTCTTTCGACGCGCGACAATAGCGGAGCCTACCGGTGTTACCGCTGCGCGAAGCTCGCGCAAATCGATTTCGATCGCGTGCGAGCCCGGGGGTATGCGTTCCAAGAGGAGATTCTGTATCGCTGCCGCCGCGTAGGCTGCCGGTTTAAGGAAACGCCAATCGTCTTCCGCGATCGACGCTACGGCACATCGAAAATCAATTGGCGTGAGTCGGTGGCAGCGCTGTGGATTATCCTGCGGCTCGGTATGGACAACCTCCGCAGTCCAGCCGCGCCGGCCACAGTGGAACCTTTGTAGCAGCCGATTAGCAGAGGCGTACCAAGGCGGTCTTCGCGGGGTGACTCGGCTGTCGAAATCGCATTCACCTCCAAATGTGAGCCTGCTCGCTCCTTTTTTTGCTTGACGAATCGCTCCAACGATTGTAATACTACATGCAATAGTACTTCAAGGTGTAGTTTTGAGAGGATTCGGATGTCCCGGCGTGCTTACGAAGACTTAGGTGAGTTGCAACAGGCAGTCCTGGAAGTCGTCTGGACGGTCGGTGAGGCG
>DASRXU010000280.1:0-2725 GCA_035687365.1 Planctomycetaceae bacterium
CGGATGATGCGAGAGTATGACGTCCGGATCTGTGAGGGACTCGGGGTGCAACTCCCCGGGTCTACTCGGCATGAGCGACTGGGGGGCAAGCTGCAGATCCAGCAATGTTCGCAATGCCCCGTTAGCGACGGTCGGCCCAGGCGGCCTGTCAGGGCCATGAACGACCGTTTGCATTGCGGAAAACCCGAGCCTCTTCGTCGTCCCGACCGCTGTGAAGTCGATCGCGGAACTCGATTTGAAGCATGCTATCTTGCCGCCGACTGCAGCGGCAATGCTCCCGCCGGGGAAGTCAAATGGCAATCGGCATCGGAAGACGTCAATTAATACGCGTGCTCGGCAGTGCTGCGGTTGCGTGGCCGCTTGCAGTGCGCGCTGGGAAGACGGCCCGGATTGGATTTGTGGGAAACCCGCTTGACAATCCGGACTTTCCCGCTCGCATATCGCCGAGCTGGCAATCCAGCAACGGCTGCCTACCATGTTCATCTTTAAGGTCTACGTGCAGGTCGGGGGACTTATCTCGTACGGCGTAGACCCTCAGGCCATGTATCGTAAGCTCGGTTTTTACGTGTCGAAAATACTCAACGGGGCGAAACCCGCTGATCTCCCCGTTGAGCAGGCTGTAAAATTCGAGTTAGTCATCAACCTCAAGACCGCCAAGGCAATCGGCGTCGAACTATCTACGGCGATTCAGCTCCGCGCCGACGAGGTGATCGAATGAGGCGGCGCGACGTCATCCTGCTGCTTGGCGCCGCCGTGATTGCTCGGCCCCCTGCGGCAAGCGCGCAACGCTCCGACCGCGTGTCGCGGATCGGCGTCCTTCATGTCCTGCCACAACAGAGTTCCCTAGGCTTTATTGCGTTTCGGGAAAGGCTCGGCGAATTGGGCTATGTCGAGGGTCGCAACATCGCGGTCGAGTATCGGTGGTCGGACCAACCGCAGCGTCTTCCAGCCTTGGCCGCCGAGCTGACGGCTTCGAACGTGCACGTCATCGTCGCCGCCGATTCGACTACGACGAAAGCTGTCAGCCAAGCGACCAGCAACATCCCCATCGTTGCCGCAGTCCTGGGCGAGGACCCGGTCAAGGCAGGCCTGGCGGGCAGCCTCGGGCGTCCAGGTGGCAACGTGACAGGAATGAGCTTGCTCACTCTCGAGATGAGCGGCAAGCGCATGGAGCTGCTGCGGGAGATCGTCCCCGGTCTCACCCGTGTCGCCGTGTTGTGGACCCGGCGCGATCCTTTTCACTCTATGCTGCTGCTCGAGACCGACGGGGCCGCGCGCGACCTCGGCGTTTCGGTCGTGCACATCGAGGCGAACGGTGCCGAGGACATCGAGCAGGCATTCGATCTGATCGTGAAGGAGCGTGCCGATGCGGTCGACGTGCTTCAGTCGGCTGCATTGTTCGGCATCCGCGGGAGGATCGCCGAGCTCGGGCTGAAGCACCGGCTGCCGATCATCGGCGGGGAGGAGGGCTTTGTTCAGGTCGGAGGCCTGGTCAGTTATGGACCCAGCACCATCGACGGCTGGCGCCAGGCGGCGGTCTATGTCGCCCAAATTCTCAACGGTGCGAAGCCGGCGGATCTGCCGATCCAGCAGCCGACCAAGTTTGACCTGGTCATCAATCTCAAGACCGCGAAAGCACTCGGCCTGACGGTCCCGCCCTCGCTGCTCGCCCGTGCCGACGAGGTGATCGAGTAAGCGTCCGGCCATTGAATGCAGCACTAGTTGACAACCACAGCGAGCCCGCTTTGGGTCCAATCGCGACAGGCTGGGGCAAGCTGCAGGTCCAGCCATGTCCGCAATGCCCCTCGGCCCGAAAAGGGCGGCCTGTCGTTAAGGGCCAACACCGGAAGTCACCGCGTTAGTCGATAAGGTCGTCCGCCAGGCTGAGCACTGAAGACGGTATCGTAAGGCCGAGCGCCCTGGCCGCTCCGATATTGATAACCAGTTCAAATTTGGTCGGCTGATAGAATGGGACGTCACCGGGATTAGTGCCCCTCAGGATGTTGTCGATGGACCGGGCGGCTTGGCGGAAGACCTCCCCAAGTTCAGTTCCGTACGAAATTAATCCACCGGCTTCCACAAAGGAACGAAATGCATAGATAGCCGGTAATCTGTATTCCGCAGCGAGTTCGACGATTAATTGGCGTTTGGTGATGTTTTCCGGACTTCCATCGACGAAGAGCGCGTCGGCACCGTCCTGCGATGTGGCAACGAAAAAACGGCGATAGTCCGCGTCGCTGCCACTATCGACCAGCGCGGGGCCAACGACACGGACGCCCGCCTTCTCGGCGGTCTGCAGCAATACGTCGCGCTCTGAGTTTTGTCGCTGTGCCAGGACCCCCAGCTTGGATATTGCGGGGACGACCTCTCGAAACAATTGAAGACGCTTCCCCCATATTTCCAACCCCGGATCTACACTTACGCCGGTGATATTCCCGCCCGGGTGCGCCAAACTCGTCACCAGCCCGTTGTTGATCGGGTCACTGCTAAGCGCGACTATAGGGATCTTAGAAGTTGCATTTTTGAGAGGCATTACCATCCAAGCCGTCATCGCGAATATCAGATCGAAATTGCGACTTACGACATTGTGAATAAGTGAGGCATAATTCTCGACGTGGCCTTCACCGGAATAACGCTCGACCAAGATGTTCCGCCCTTCGACGTAGCCGAGGCGACGGAGTTCTTCGAAGAAGGCGCGAAAGTAACGAAGGCTGCTGTTCTCGGT
>DASRXU010000281.1:0-14228 GCA_035687365.1 Planctomycetaceae bacterium
CAAACGTCAGCGCGAAGCCCGTCGTCAGCGCAGGCGCCAGCGCCGGCAAGAGAATTCGCAGAAACGTCTGGACCCGCGTTGCCCCGAGTGACGCGGCGGCCTCTTCGATTTCGGCATCGATCGTTTCCAATACCGGCTGGACAGTGCGTACGACAAACGGTAGGCCGATGAACGTCAGCACCAGCACGATTGCAAATCGCGAGTAAGCTCCCTGAATTCCCAAAGGCACCAGGAATTGTCCGAACCAGCCGTTTTGGACGTACAGGTTCGCGTACACGAGGCCGGCTACTGCCGTCGGCAACGCGAACGGCAGGTCGATCAACGAATCGAGGATCCGCTTCAACGGGAATTCGTAGCGAACCAGGATCCAAGCCAGGAGCAGTCCGAGTGGAACATTGATCGCCGCGGCCGCGAAGGAGACGCCGAACGTGAGCAGATAGGCCGCACGAGCGCGCTCGGTCCAGACGGCGGCGAAGAACTGCGACGCCGTCAATGAGGAGACTTTTGCCAGGCAGGCCGCCAGGGGAATCGCCAAGAGCACCGTGAGATAGGCCAGCGTGTAGCCCAAGCTCAAGCGGAAGCCCGGCAAGATTCGGTGACTGGCGGCCATCGGCTGGCCCGGATCGTTCATATCGAATCGCCCTGTCGAGTCTCGAGCGTCTCGCCCCAGTTCCCCACAGAAAATCGACCCACCCAACGCTCACAGCGAGACAAACTCGAGATCGAAGTCGAGGTTCTTGAGCTTCGGATGATTCGTCTGAACCGTGACATGGACTGGCTTTTGAGTGAAGTAGTTGACTGGCGGCGACCCCGGAGGGACTTCGAACACGAAGCGAATGCCCTGGCTCTCTCCGCTGCCGGCTGCCGGGTTCGCCTCGACGGAGACTTTGACAAAGCTGTCACTCGACTTGACGCCGAGCATTTGAAATTTGCCCTTCATCTCTGAAATGAGGGCCGTCAACGCCGTCTTGCATCCGACCTCGTGGCGGAATCGACCCAGGTTGAGCCGCGTCTTTTCCGCATTCCACAAGGCGTGGCCCACAATGGGAACAGCCGATAGAAAGCGGATGGGCCCCGGCCGCACCGCGGTCAGGTCGACGACCAGCGGAGTCTTCGGCTCGAGCGAAGTCAGAATTTCGAGCCGCGAGCGAAAGCTTCCGATCGGAATTCCCTTGCCGACGGTCGTCGTGAATTCGTAGCCGGCGAGCATGCCAACGTGCGTGAGAGCGCCGGGTGTCATCGGCTTGTAACTCACTTTGATGTTGTCGTCGACAGATTTGACGGACAGGATTTTGAACTCGGCGACCTCTGACACTACGATGCCAACCGCCTTGGCGGCTTGATCCTCCGCGACGGTCCCGGCGTGCCAGGCGACGGGCGAAACCGCCAGCCCTCGGCCAACTTTGCCGGCGATGCGAAAGCGGATTTCGGACATCGCTGGATCGTTGGTCCAGATGATGGCCGACTTTTCGAACGCCGGATCGGCTTCGAGCGGAGCCCAGGCAAGCTCAACCTCGGTGAAGCCACCCGGCGGCACTTCGCGCGTCGCTACGTTGCTGATCGTGCACTTGCATTCGGTCGGGCCCTTGGCGATGACGAGCGGCGCCTGCCCCTTGTTCTCGATCCGAAAACGGTGTGCTCGTCTCTCGCCAATTCCCATGTGGCGGAATTGGTAGACTTGCTCGCCCACCGCCGTTTTTGGAAATGGACCCTGATTGGCGACAGGCGGACGAGCATCGACCGTTGGGTCAACTCTTCGTTCACCTAGTTCGTCGGCTTCAGGGGTTTCGCCTTTGCGTCGCGCGGCCCCTTCTTTCATTTCGCGCACGCGACTGACCAGAGGATTGGGCGCCGCGCTGGCGCGATCCACCCAGGGGGCAAATCGCGCGGCCCAGATCGCAGCCGAGATGCTGAGAATCGCGACGACCATTCCGAACGCTAACTTCTGAGTCTGCATGACCACGCGCTCCTGCTACTTCCGCTCGAGCAATTCTTTGGCCGCCAAGGCCACCTCTTCGTTGCCATCTTTCGAGTACTTTTCGAGCATCTCGGCATGCTTTTGAGGCTCAAAGCTCTTATCACCGCCGAGCTGGTGGAGATAAGTCACGCGATCCTCGGGCGTTTCGAGTTTTTGGATGGCTTCCTCGGGTTCCAGGGCAGCCGGAACTCCCTTCACGAATCCCGGAGGGGACTTGGTCTGCACGCCATTGCTCTGGCCGCAGCCGACTGAAACCGCAGAACAAATCACGACTGTCAAAAGCGTGGGAAGCTTCATATTGATTCCTGAACCGTCATGAGACGGATTTAAGCGTTGAAACGATCAACCAAACGCAGAAGAATGGAAGACGAACCAGCCTCTCAGCGATTGCCAAGTCCCGAGAGGCTCGGATCAGACCGGCTGCCGGACGCACTTCACAGTGCGTCCGGTGCCGGCTCCTCACGGCAGGAGGACGAAGAAACCCTGCCGTAACTCAGGTCACGCTTACTGCAAGAACGTGCCTCCCTCAACCGGAATCTGCTCGTTGGCCGAGACCAGGTACCGCAGGGTGATCACGTCGGTCAGATTGCTCAGCAGGTGGACGCTGCCGTCGACCATCGCGACGTTGGCGCCTCCCGGATGAAAGCTGAAGATCTCACCGTTGGGGCCGCAGTGGTTCCAATACCAGCCGCACGGATTACCCGCGGGCGGTGCGGCCGTGTAGACACCCGTCGCGGGCGCCGTGGGGTTGACGATCTGATACGGCTGGCCTTGCGTCCCCGTGTAGGGATTCGACGGGATTTGAGTGAATCCGCCTGGCCCACCGAGCGGAGCGTTGTTCCCATTGATCGCATTGGGAATGAAGAAATTCGTCGCAGAAATGTAGTAGGCGTTCGCCTGACCGGAAACGATGTTCCCGTTGTCGGGTTCAGCCCATCGGCCCGGGAGACGTTTGCCGCTAGGCGGGACAGTATCGTTCGTCGGCAAGATGCCGCCTGTGAACAATACGGTCTTCGTTCCGTTCCAGTACCAGCCTTGTTTCGCCGAGCTGGGAGACGACGATCCAAAAACCGGATCGTTGTATTTGCCCAGTTCGCCGTACTGCACCGTCTCGAAGGCGCGGCCGGCGGCCTCCGCGAGCAAGATTGTGTGGCTTGTACCATCGCTGATCGAAGCGATCGTCGGCGGCTTGGTCGAACCCAACGCACCGTTGACGATCGTCAGCTGATTGCGAACGCCCGTAGCAGGATCGATGTCGGTGCCGATCGTCGGGAAGTAGTCGGCAGTCCCGTACCCGTCCGGATCGGGGGTGTCGGTAGACGCGGTCGGGCATAGGAGCCACGGAATCACGGTCTTGGCGGCCGTCTGATTCTGTGGCGAGGTCGCGTCGTTGTAGGGTCTCGTGTAGTCATACTGGACCGTGAGGGCCGTCTCTTCCGCATACGGCAAGATGGCCGCGAAGAATGAGTACAGCGAAAAGGTCGGGAAAGGCGCGACCTGGCCCGTTGACGGGTTCGTCGGCGTTGTGAAGTCGTTCAACTGACCTCCGGTCGGCAAGGTTTTTGTCGCGCTCTCGAAATTGAGCGCGGCTAGCGCCAGTTGTCGCAAGTTGTTGCGGCACGAGGTGCGCCGAGCCGATTCTCGCGCGGCTTGCACCGCGGGCAGCAGCAAGCTGACCAAGACGGCGATAATCGCCGTGACAACCAACAGCTCGATCAGGGTAAATCCTGCTCGCGAGCGCGGTTGGCGTCGGATCGTGCGAATCGAAGTTTTCATTCGTCAGGCTCCAGAGTGAAGGTGGTGGAAATCGCTTCTGTGAGACGCTCTTGGCGTGACTCACGGTCTTGCCCGCTAGCGGGCGGTCCGGACGAGTCTCGATGAAACTGCGTCCGCGTCTGAGTTCGTCCCATCGATCAAGCTCGGGTCAGCGTTACATGGCCGCTCCTCCTGCAGTTGGACAATCGGAAACGATCCTGAACCGCGGGATGGCGTCGCGGATTGCGATCATCGGAATTGCCATCCGTGGCTACTTCCTGCGCGATTTGCCGTTCACCGATCTGCGCCAGACGCGGCGTGGCTGCCGCTCGGCTGATAAATCGAGTCGAAGACACCGCCGTCGGCGAAGAACTTCTGTTGGGCGGCATCCCAACTGGTTGCAATCGCGGTGATCGAGAAGAGATTGATCTTCGGAAAGCGATCGGCGTGTTTGGCCAACACGGCCTCGTCGGTCGGGCGATAGAAGTGCTGCGCGATCGTCTCCTGCCCCTCGTCGGTGTAGAGGAATTTCAGGTACTTCTCCGCAATGGCCCGCGTGCCTTTGCGATCGGCATTGGCGTCGACCACCGCGACGAACGGCTCAGCCCGAATGCTTTGCGGCGGGTAGACGATCTCAAGCGCCCCGGCTGATTCTTCCACTTCGAGATGCGCCTCGTTCTCCCACGTGAGGTGAACATCGCCGATCCCCCGTTGGGCAAACGTGGTCGTCGCCCCCCGGGCTCCCGTTTCTAGTACGGGCGTTTGCTTATAAAGCCGCGTGACGAACTCACGTGCGGCCTGCTCTGATCCGCCCGCTTGAATCACGCTGCCCCAAGCCGCGAGAAAGCTCAGTTTTCCGTTGCCGGACGTTTTGGGGTTCGGCGTCATGACCACCACGTTCGGCTTCACGACATCAGGCCAGCTCTTGATCGCTTTCGGATTGCCTTTGCGGACCACGAACACGATCGTCGAGAAGTAGGCGAGCGAGTGATTGGGAAATCGCTCTTGCCAGTCGTCCTTGATCAACCCCCGTTTGCGGATCGCGTCGACGTCCGACCACAGCGCGAGCGTGACGACGTCCGCGTCGAGACCGTCGATGACGGCACGCGCCTGGCTCGATGAGCCCGCGTGCGACTGCTTGATGGCCACGTCCTCGCCGGTCTCGGCACGCAGTCGTTTGATAAACCGGGTGTTGAGATCGCGCCATAACTCACGCGTCGGATCGTAGGAGACGTTCAAGAGCTGAACGCTCGGCGGTTCGCCGGCGGTCGACCCGCCGCAGCCCGATGTTCCGGCGACGACGCCAACCAGGCACAGAAGGACGAACGACAGGGGGAGCAATCGAATCACGGCCACAGCTCCAGTTTGAGGTATAAATAAACACGACAAAAATGGTGATAGTATGGTTCGCAAAAAAGAGTCAGATTCCCTCGCCACCCACGAACTCGAACGAAAACACCTCTTCACGGGTGACGATTGGAGCCTGATAGACCGCGGCCAGGGTAGCCGAATCCATGCGACGCGCGGTGTAATTCCGCACGTCCAGGAGCACTCGCCGAAAGCGGCAGGCCCCCTCTTGGCTGCACGGCTCGTAGTCGGTGGTTGAAACGCAGCTGATCGGGGCCAGCACTCCATCGAAGTGACGAATCACTTCCCCCATCGTGATTTCTTCGGGTTTTTTGGCCAAAATGAAGCCTCCGTCCCGGCCGGCGATGCTGCGAACCCAACCTTTCGATTTCAGTTCGAGCATGATCTGCTCCAAGAAGCGACGTGGCACGTCGTATCGCTCGGCCAGCTCTCGGATCGAAACCGGCGACTTGCCGTCGCTGGCGATCAACCCGAAGAGGGCTCGAAGGGCGTAGTCAGATTTCCGCGACACTTTCATAGCGAGCTTCGTTCGTCCTCAAACAATAACCATGCTGGTGAGTGATATATAAAGACCGGCCAATTTTGTGTCAAGCTGTAATTCTGAAGGGAAGACGAAAACGAGCTGCCGGGGACCGCGCAAAGAACCCGCTCAATCAGGCTGCAGACCGGGCGGACGCGGTCGATTTTGGCTCGCGGCGGTTGTTCCAGGGCATTCGCGCCAGCAACATCCCCATGCCGCAGGTGTCGGTGACACCCGCAAACACCAGCCCGGCCCCCACAAAAGCAGACAGGCCGAGCAAATAAGGATGTACGAAGACTCCCAGCGCGATTCCCAGCAAAACGAGCGAGCCGGCGGCAATCCGCACCTGTCGTTCCAGCGACATCACTTTGTGACCGCGAACGAGCGGCAGCGAAGTGCTTTCGCAGGCCAGCGTTCCACCATCGACATTGATGACATTCGCATAGCCGGCTTTGGCAAACTTCTCACAAGCCTGCTTTCCGCGGCCACCCGAGTGGCAAATCACGTAAAGCGGCGAATTCGCCGAACCGTTTCGCGCCTGCAAGACTTGAGTCGGGTCAAGTTCGGTGAGCGGCACATTCTCGGCAAACTCGACGTGGACTTGCTGAAACTCAGCGGGGGTCCGCACGTCGATCAGGTCGATCTGTTTGCCCGATCGGTGCAGTTGGGCCAGCTCCGCCGCAGAAATTGCCGTAGCCATGTGGTCGCTCCTTCACCTGCGTTGGATTCTGCGGATGGCATCCGCCAATCGGTCGATCTCCCCGACCGTATTATAGAACGCCAACGACGGCCGGACTGTGGCCTCAACTCCGAACCGTCGTAATGACGGTTGCGAACAGTGGTGGCCGGCCCGCACGGCGATCCCGTCGAGGTCGAGCATGCGGCCCACCTCTTCTGTTTTTCGGTCTTTCAGCACGAAGGAGATCACACCGACTTTTTCTCGAGCGGTGCCGATCAGCCTGAGCCCATTGATTCGCGACAGTTGCTCCGTCGCGTACTCCAGCAATTCGTGCTCATATTTGGCGATATTGGGCAAGCCAAACTGACTCACATAATCGAGCGCCGATCCAAGCCCGACCGCATCGGCGATATTCGGTGTGCCCGCCTCAAACTTGGCCGGGGGTTCGGCATACGTCGTTTCTTCGAACGTCACGTTCTTGATCATGCTGCCGCCTCCCTGCCAGGGGGGCATGATTTCAAGCAACTCTTCGCGCGCGTGGAGCACACCGATGCCGGTCGGTCCGAAGATCTTGTGACCCGAGAAAACGTAGAAGTCGGAACCGAGCTGCTGCACATTGACCGGAACGTGAGCGACCGTTTGCGCGCCGTCGATCAGCACACGCGCTCCGTATCGCTTGGCCATCTGGGTCATCTCGGCAACCGGTAACAGCGTGCCCAGACTGTTTGAAGCGTGCGTGATGGCGACCAGCTTCGTCCGTGGGCCCAACAGCGATTGGTAGTCTTCGAGAATAATTTCGCCCCGGTCATTAACGGGAATGATCCGCAGCCGCGCTCCCGTTTCCTTTGCAACGAATTGCCAGGGGACTATATTCGCGTGATGCTCGAGCGTGGAGAGAATGATCTCATCGCCGGGCTGCAGAAATTTACGACCCCATGTCTGGGCGACGAGATTGATGGCCTCGGTCGTCCCGCGGACGAAGACGATTTCCTTCGACGACGAAGCCCCGAGGAAGTCGCGCACTTTGTCGCGAGCCTGCTCGAAGGCGTCGGTGGCGCGGGCCGCCAACGTATGCGCACCGCGATGGATGTTGGAATTGTCGCGCTCGTAAAAGTGCGAAAGCGTGTCGATCACACTCTGCGGCTTTTGCGTCGTGGCGGCGTTGTCGAGCCAAGCCAGAGGCCGGCCGTGCACGCGTTGATGCAGAATCGGAAAATCCTGACGGACGGCGTCGACATCCAGGGCCCGCGCGCCGTAACCGTTCGTGCGATCGTCGCGTGCATAAGGAACGGGATCCCCGTAGGCGGGAGGGGAACTGTGCGAACGGGCCGATCCTGGATGAACGGAGCCCGGCGAATCGGCCTTCTCGGCCGGAAACGCCTCGGTGGCGGATCGATAATCGGCCCGACGAATATTCTGGACGAACGCGCGGAGGCCGTCCGTTTGCGATTCGGGCGCGGGGGCGGAACTCGCCGGCAGCCGATCCGAAAATCCACCGAGTGAAGTCGGAAGGCGGAATCCGTCGCTGGGACCTTCGACCATCGAGGCAGGAGGACTCTGGCTGTTCAGAATTGGCGAATGAGAAGCCGGTACGCCATCGTTTGGCAGCGGGAACGATGGCGCCTGGATCTGCTCGCGCAAGGCCGAATCCGCCGCGGGGTCGATCGGCGCGTTCGGGGCCTGCGCCATCCCCGAGGGCTCGTGGCCGCCGGGACTCTCGTTGTAGAGTCGGCTCGCCAGCGCGGCGACATGATCGGGTGTCAAATCACTCATCGTTGGACGCTCCGTCAGCCGCTTATTTGAACTTCGTCATGCGGTGCTCGTAGTCGTGGTAGTAACCGACCTCGACGTTTTCCAAAATTCCCAACGCGTCATCTGTCAGCACGGCGCACGAGAAGTAGAGCGTGAGCAGATAAGAGGCGACGCCCAAGCTGTCCAAACCCATCAAGCGGGCCGACAAGCTCGGCTTGATCTCGCCTGGGATACCGGCCTGGTGCAGACCAACGACTCCTTGATCGCCCTCGCCGATTCGCAGGAGCAGGATGTTCGTCGTGCCGAACCATTGGTTCGATTGATTGCGGCTGTAGACTTCCAGCTTGTCGCAGGGGACGAGCGGCACTCCGCGCCAGGTGATGACCGGCGAGCCGAACAGGTTGATCGTCACCGGCGGTACGCCGCGCCAGGTACACTCGCGCTCGAAGGCGGCGATTGCCTTGGGGTGGGCCAGGAAGAAGGCGGGCTTCTTCCAGACGAGTGCCAGCAAGTCATCCAGATCGTCTGGGGTCGGTGCACCGTAACGTGTGCTGATCCTCATCGCCGGATCGGCCGAGTGCAGCAGGCCGAACTTCTTACTGTTGATGATTTCCCATTCCTGGCGTTCCTTGATCCCCTCGATCGTGAGCCGCATCTGCTCTTCGAGTTGATCGTACGGCCCGTTGTACAAATCGGAGACCCGAGTGTGGACCCGGACCACCGTCTGCACGGCTGAGAGGGAATACTCGCGAGGGTTGGCGGAGTAATCGACAAACGTCTCGGGAATTTCGACGTTCTCGGCGAAGCCGGAAACAAGGTCGATGTTGCGCTCGCCGTAACGGTTGACGGTCGAACGCAGCTCGATGTGCTCTTCGATCGCCTTCTTGAAATCGCCCTCCAGGTTCGGCTGCTCGGCAAGAACGGCATCGAGATCTTTGCGCGACAGCGTGAGCAACACGCAAGGAGTGTTCGTCCGCACCGTGACGTCGGATGGCTTGTCGGAAACGAGATCCGTCTCGCCAAAGAATTCTCCCTCACTCAACAGCGCAATGCGCAGATCGCTGCCATGCACGCCCTTGCTCAGGACTTCCACCTGCCCCTGGGCGATGATGAAGAATTTGCTGAGGTCCTCGCCCTCGACGAGCAGCTTGTTCCCGAGTGAGACGTCTTCGGTCTTGAAGCGGCTGGCCATCCGCGCGATGACCGCCTCGGGCAGCTTGGAAAAGAGTGGCACGCTACGGAGCGCTTCGGAGGGAAACGTGGGGGTCTCTCCCGACACGTCCACGCCGATGCGTTCGGCCTTGGGGAGCTCGACCTTCGTGCGATTGACCCGATAGGTCCCGCCATGCACGTGCACCCACGGCAAGAGGCTCAACAGCCACCGCGGGGTGATCGACATCATCTTGGGCGACGTCTTGGTCGTGTCCGCCAGGTTCTTAGCGACCGACGTCGTCACGCTACGCTGCAACAGACCGTTCGACATAGCCTCTCCTAAACGTCTTTTCCGTTACCGTCCATTGCCTTAAACACGAATTTCAAACGACTAGATCCCTAAGCCATCCGCAAAACGTCTCGGCTCTCGACTCTCGTAGTCGTGGTAGTAGCTGACTTCTACGTTTTCCAGAATTCCCAGCGCGTCATCGGTCAGCACGGCGCATGAGAAGTAGAGCGTGAGCAGATAGGAGGCGACACCCAGACTGTCTAGACCCATCAACCGGGCGGACAGACTCGGCGTGATCTCGCCCGCGATGCCGGCTTGATGCAGACCAACGACTCCCTGGTCGGCTTCGCCGACGCGCAACAGAAGAATATTCGTAGTGCCCAGCCATTGGTTCGACCGGTTACGGCTTTGGATGTCGAGCTTGTCGCAAGGAACCAGCGGCACGCCACGCCAGGTGAGCACCGGCGTTCCGAAAAGGTTGATGGTCGCCGGGGGAACGCCTCGCCAAGTGCATTCCCGCTCGAAGGCGGCGATCGCCTTAGGATGCGCCAGGAAGAACGCGGGCTTCTTCCAGACCATCGCGAGCAGTTCGTCCAAGTCATCGGGGGTCGGCGAGCCGTACCGCGTGCTGATCCGCATGGCCGGATCGGCCGAGTGCAACAAGCCGAATTTCTTGCTGTTGATGATCTCCCATTCCTGCCGCTCCTTGATCCCCTCGATCGTGAGCCGCATCTGCTCTTCGAGCTGATCGTACGGACCGTTGTACAAATCGGAGACCCGCGTATGAACGCGAACCACCGTCTGCACGGCCGAGAGCGAATACTCGCGGGGATTGGCGGAATAGTCGACGAACGTCTCTGGGATCTCGACGTTCTCCGCGTAGCCGGAGACCAAATCGATATTCCGCTCGCCGTAGCGGTTCACCGTCGATCGCAATTCCAGATGTTCTTCGATCGCCTTCTTGAAATCCTCCTGCAGGTTCGGCTGCTCGGCGAGGACCGCGTCGAGATCTTTGCGCGACAATGTGAGCAACACGCAGGGAGTGTTCGTCCGCACGGTCACATCAGACGGCTTGTCGGAAACCAAGTCCGTCTCGCCGAAGAATTCACCCTCGCTCAACAGGGCAATTCGCAAATCGCTACCGTGCACGCCTTTGCTTAGGACCTCGACCTGCCCCTGCGCGATGATGAAGAACTTGCTGAGATCTTCGCCTTCCACCAGCAGTTTGTTTCCGAGCGACACGTCTTCTGTTTTGAAGCGGCTGGCCATCCGCGTGATGACCGCCTCGGGCAGCTTGGAAAAGAGCGGCACGTTGCGAAGCGCTTCCGGCGGAAAGGAGGCCGCCGCGCCAGAAACGTCGAGTCCGATGCGCTCCGCTTTCGGCAACTCAACCTTGGTGCGATTAACCCGATACGTTCCGCCATGGACATGCACCCACGGCAGGAGGCTCAGCAGCCACCGCGGGGTGATCGACATCATCTTGGGCGACGTCTTGGTCGTGTCCGCCAGGTTCTTGGCAACCGACGTCGTCACGCTACGCTGCAACAGACCGTTCGACATGATCAGTGTCTTTATTGTCGCCGTTGTTTCTTGGTGGACCGGTCAGGGCTCAACGCGAGCCCGGCACAACGCGGCGCAGACCATAAGCCGGGCGAGTTCGGTGTTGTGAGGCGCCGGCTCTGGGGCGGTTCTCCATTTCCGCGGTCCTTGTTTGCCGCTCCGCTGCGGCAAGGCACTTCCTGTGACAAGTGGAATTGCGCCCTTCAAGTTCGTTCCAGAGGCATCGATGAAATGAAGGAACGTTCGGAACCAGGGCGCGCGGCCAATCGACTCCATGGAGGCTGCGAAAAGAGCGATCCTGTTCTCCCCCGATTTCATCAGTCGCTTGTCTCGCTTTCCGTGCGCGAGCGGCTGGCGGACAAAGTGCCGTGCTATCTTCGGAGAAGGCAAAGTCTTCCAGGGCTGCGAGGATAACCTGTTTCACCCAAACACGCATCAAACTGAGAATGAAATCTTGTCCAAACACCTAAAATTCTATCGTCAAATATGACCTATTGGATAAGTGATATATGATGACGGATGGTTGGTGTCAAGCAAAACTCATGGCGAACACAGACTTTCCGGCAACATGATTGCGACAGATTCCGATCCGCCGGAATGAAGGTGACCACGGCGTCCGCCACGCTTTTGCTGCCGACACGATGGTGTCCGTCGACCAAGATTGTTGCAGCAGGGGCGAGCGACTAGATTGGCGGCACTCTGCCGCGTACTGCATGCGCAGCGTAATCGCAGAACGGAACCCCTCATGCGAATCTCTGGCTCGAGCTTGTGCCGAGTGCCACCCCGATTGGTCGTGCTGCTGTTTGTGATCTCCGTCGCGACGCGCGTCTCAGCGGAGGATCCGCCGCGCGAGGCAATTCTCGTCCTGCAAGGAATGACCGGGGAACCGATTCGACTGACCGAGTCAGATTTCAAAAAACTGCCGCGAGTGGAAGTCGAGGCCGTTGATCACGGTGGGACCAAGGCTCGTTACTCCGGGGTGCCGCTTCGCGTCCTGCTTGACCGCCTCGCCGTGCCGCAGGGTGAGAAGGTGCGCGGGAAGTGGATTCGTGCTTACGTCGCCGTCGATGCCCTGGATGACTACCGGGCCGTTTTCGCCCTGGCCGAGTTGGACCCGGCCTTCAACGATCGGACCATCATTCTGGCGGACCTCCGCAACGGCGAGCCGTTGGACAAAAAGCACGGGCCCTTTCAGATCATCGCGCCTTCTGAAAAGCGACCGGCGCGCTGGGTGCGAATGGTCAAAGAAATCCGCGTCATCGACAGCCAAGCGCAATAGCCGACGGACAACGGGTCAGGGCGACTTCGCGCCGAAGCAGTAGACGGTGCCATCGGGGCCGTCGGTCCCAATCACGAGCGACTTTTCGCCCACGGCCGGCGAAGCCGTGATCGAGCGGCCGCCGCGGAATTGCCAGACTTTCTTGCCGTCTTTGAGCGAGACGGCGTAGACGTTGCCGTCACCCGAGCCGAAGAAGACTCGTTCGCCCACCACGACCGGCGAGCTTTCCACGTGACCGCGCGTCGGAAAGTTCCAAACTTCGGCACCAGTCGCCCGATTGAGGCAGTGAAGTTTCTTGTCATAGCCACCCAAGATCACAAATTTGTCGGTGACGGCGGCTGACGAGCGATACTCGAGCGGATGGGTCTCGTCGGTAAACGTCCAGACGACGCGCTGCTGTTTCCAATCGACGGCAACCACGCGGCCGTCGTGAGTGCCGACGTAGAGTAGGTTGCCGATGACCGCGGGCGACGCGATGAGGTAGGCCCCTTCACCCAGCGGGACTTCGTAGACCTGTTTGCCTTCGCGAATATCGATCACGCGGACCTTGGTGTCGCAGCCCGCAATGAACGTGTAGTTCCCCTCGATCGCCGTCGAGCAATTGACGAAGTTCTCCGTCTGGAATTTCCACACCACCGAGTGATCGGCGGCCTTGAGGCAATACAAGAAGCTGTCGTGCGAGCCGAAGATGATGTTCTCACCAACCAGCGCGACTGCGCCGGCGATTTCGTTTCCGGTGACGAATTTCCATTTCAGCTTGCCGGTCGCGCGATCGACGGCGTGGAGCGTTCCTTCTTCATCCCCGACGTAAACAGTGTCTGCGCTGACAGTGGGAGCCGCCTTGAAACCGGGCGCGAACTCGTTGGGATTCTTGCTGTCGATCGACCGATACGCCCACTGCGGCTTGCCCGTAAGTCGATCGACGCTGATCAGTTGCCCGTTGAGGCACGGCAAATAGACCTGGCCCCCCACAACGGCCGCGCAGCCGACCATCCCTTCTGACGTCTTCAAATGCCAGAGTTCTTGCGGCTCTTCGGGCAACGTGGTGGTCGCGATACCGAGTTGGCCGTAGCCGTTGCGAAAGGTCGCCCAGCTTTCCGGCCCTGGCGGCGAAGGAACCACGACGGTGTTGGCAATGGGGGCAGCCGCGACTTTGTCCTGCGCGGGACTGTCGACGGCACTGGCCAGCACCAGCGATTCTTTTCGAGCCTGCGACGAACGTCCTCCGGGCAGTTTGTCAGCGCCCTCCTCGATGGAATTCCCTTCAATGGCCCAGTTCTGACCTTCGGGAAGGCCCGACGCGATGCGTGCCGACTCCGAACGGGGCACGAAATTCCGCGCCGCCAAGAGCACCCCACCGACTGCGGCCACACCCACGCACACCCAAACGAAGCGGGGGATCCTCATGGCGATTTACCCCTCAAAGTCTGCGAACGCTCGGCGATAAAGCTCCTCGAAGTCCGCAGGCTCGAGAGAGCGAGGATTGAAGTTGGCAGTCCACTGCGTCGCGGCCTCTCGGGCCAACACTCCGACCAGAGCGGGGTCCGCGCCGATTGTCGCGAGGTTCGTGGGACACTCGGCCTCCGCGACGAGCGACGCGACGAATCGCGCCAGAGTATCGGGGCCGGCCGGATCGCCGACCGAGCACAGTCCGGCATCTGCCGCAAACTCGCCATAGAGCGCTCCCACCACTTGGGAATTGTACCGGATCACGTGGGGCAGCATGATCCCGATGGCAAGTCCGTGCGTGAGATCGAAATGGGCCGACAGCGGATTTGCCAGCGCGTGCGTCGCGCCAAGCATCGAGTTTTCGATCGCTCCGCCGGCCAGGTGCGCCCCCAACAGCATGGCCGAGCGCGCGTTCAAGTCGGCGGGCTCGCGAAGCACACTGCGAAA
>DASRXU010000282.1:0-46276 GCA_035687365.1 Planctomycetaceae bacterium
CGGCGTTCGGCCTTCGGCTGGTTGTGGCGTTATTTCCGCCGCACGTTCCACTTCCGGCTGTAGTGGCAGATCAGTTTCCCGTCGGAATGATTCCTGCGTTCTCGACCATGAGCATCACGGTCTTCTCGAGCGCGCGCGTGCGGTGCAGGATGCCTTTCGGCACGACGAATCCCTGCCGGGGAGCAAGTTCGACCGTTCGATCTTCGAGGTCGATCAGTAGCTTGCCGTCGACCACGTAGAAGAATTCGTCATCATCATCGTGCTTGTGCCAGTGATACTCACCCTGCACGATGCCGACACGGACGACGGAGTCATTCACCTGGCAAAGCGTCTGGTTGTACCAGGGGTGCTTGCAGGCCTCGACGAGCGCCTGCACGTCGACAACTTCGCCCTGCTGGTGCAAAACGTTCAAGTGCGTTTCGTAGGGATAGTTTTCGGTTTCCGCCATGGGTTTCCCGTTGTGTTATTGCGTCGATCAGGTGGTGTCTGCTGATTTGTATTCTCTGGAAGACGGCACGCGCACGCAACGAATCATAGTGAGCGCGAGCCTGTGAAAATCCCTGCATTGTGTGGCTGCGCGGGCCGATCTAGAATCTGGGCGCCCGTACTTTGGGAGTCCGTCTGTATGCTTGACTCGACCTCTCGACCCACGCGTCGCAATTTCCTTCAGGGCGCCGCTTTCGGGGCCGCCCTCTTCAGCGTTCGCGGATTGTTGGCCGAAGAGCTGACCAGCACGCCACGGCAAACCGAAGGCCCCTTCTATCCCGATCACCTGCCCCTCGACACTGATAACGATCTCATCATTGTCAACGACAGCCTGACGCCGGCCGTGGGTGAGATCACGCATTTGAGCGGCCGCCTGCTGCATCCCGATGGCAGCCCGATCAAGCACGCGCTCGTCGAGATTTGGCAGTGTGACAACAGCGGGGTTTATCTCCACTCGCATTCTTCGGGCGGCGAACATCGCGACAAGAACTTTCAGGGCTTCGGACGGTTTTTGACCGGTTCAACGGGCGAGTATTACTTCCGCACGATCAAGCCCGTGAAATATCCCGGACGCACGCCGCACATTCATTTCGCGATCAAGACCAAAGGTCGCGAGCGCTGGACGACGCAGTGCTACGTCAAAGGCGAGCACGCCAACGACCGCGATTTTGTGTACCGCGGCATCCGCGATCCAAAAGCCCGCGAATCGGTGACGGTTGACTTCGCGCCGCTTCCTGCTTCAAAGCTTGGCGAGTTGACGGCCCATTTCGATCTCGTGCTGGGCTTCACTCCCGAAGTCTGAGCCCCAGCGCGGCGACTTTCGCCATCTTCCGGAAGGACCCGGAAATCTTGCCCGAAACGCTTCGCCAGGACGCGAGCAACTTGGCTGCTGCGGCCGCTCACTACAAGCAGGTGTTGGCAGCCGACCCCGAGCAATGGGATCCTCTTTACCTGTATGGCACGGCGCTGCTGCAATTGGGCCGATTCCACGAGGCGATCGACGTCTTTGGACGTGCCGCAAAGTTGCGCCCGGGCATTCCCGACGTCTACAACAACTTGGGCGTAGCGAGTCAGGGGATCGGCCAGGTCGACGCAGCGGTCAAAGCGTATCGACAGGCGATCGAGTTCGATCCGGACTTTGACCTCGCGCATGTCAATCTTGCTCGCTCGTTGGAATCCGCCGGACGATTTGCCGAGGCAGAGATCTCGCTACGCCGCGCGAGTCGAATCAAGCCGGCCGAAGCCAGCTACCGCTTGCGACTTGCCAGCGTCATCAGCCGCCAGAACAAATGGTCGGAGGCCGCGAGCGTTCTGCAAGAGGCGCTCGAACTGCACCCGCAAAATGTCGAGCTGCAAATGAATCTCGCGGCTGCACTGGTCCATCAAGAACGACTCGACGAGGCTGTCGCCGTTTATCGCACCGTATGGGACGAGCGCCCCGACTTTGCTCCTGCGCAGAGCAGTCTGGCTTTTGTTCTCGAACGACAAGGACACTTGAGCGAAGCGCTCGCCGCGGCCGAGCGGGCTGTCGCATTGCGCTCCGACTCGGCGGAAGCCTACAACAACCTGGGGACCGTCCTGCGGTCGCTGCACCGTTTGGACGATGCCTGCCGCGCGTTCCGCCAGGCGATCGAGATCAACCCGAGCTTCGCACTCGCCGAGTTCAATTTGGGAACGACGCTGCTTCTCGCCGGACGCTATGTCGAGGGATGGGCCGGCTATCGGCAGCACGCTCGCGTCGCCGGCACGAGCGCTCCCGGGTCGGCTGCGACCGAATGGGATGGGCGACCGATTCCAGGCCAGCGATTGCTGGTGTATGCCGACCAGGGGTTGGGCGACACCCTTCAGTTCGCCCGCTTCCTGCCGCTTTGCGAACAGCGGTCGGAGGCCCAAATTATCTTTTGTTGCCAGCCACCGCTCCGCCGACTGTTGGCCGGAGAGCGCGGGGCTGATGAGATTTGTATGAGCGATGACGAACTTCCAAGCTTTGACCGACACATTCCCCTCGCGTCACTACCGGGGTTGTTTGGCCTGGATATCGAGCAAGTCGGTCTGGACGTGCCTTCTCTTCGGTCGCGGGTGCCTTTGCCGACGGGAATCCGTGAGCTTATCGGTGGAGCGAAGACTGAGCGTCGCGTCGGGTTGGTCTGGCAGGGGAATCCCCGGCAAGGCCGCGATGTCGTGCGATCGTGTCCGTTGGAAAAGCTTCTCCCTCTACTCCACATCCCCGGGTTTCGCTTTTTCAGTCTGCAGTGCGATGCGCCTGGTCGCGCCCAACTTGCGACGTCGACGGAAGCGGTTCGGTTGGTCGACGTGGGAGCGTGGCTGGTGGACTTTGCCGACACGGCCGCCGTCTTGGATCAGCTTGACTTGCTGATCACGGTCGACACGGCGATCGCTCATCTCGCCGGCGCGCTGGGGCGCTCCGTGTGGACGATGCTGTGTCATACACCCGATTGGCGGTGGCATTTGGATCGCTCCGATTCCCCCTGGTATCCCACGATGCGACTCTTCCGCCAGCCGAAGTGGGGCGACTGGGATTCGGTTATCGAGCAGATCCGGTCCCAACTGCAAACCGGCTGATCGTTACGGCAGCAGTTCGATCCAACGAACCTCACTCTTGTCAATCGGTGGCCCACCCGACCGGGCTGGGACCGTGGACCCGATCGCGAATACCACGCTTGCGGCGGCTCGCAGAGCGCAGCCGCACCGGGTGCAGGGGCCTTGCCCCTGCCTTCATTTCGCGAGAGGGGTGTGGTCTAATGAGGCCGCCGTTTCAGCAATTGCCTCTCAAGTAGGAGATCAATATGTCCGCGCCGACCGTGGAAAAAACTCGCAGCGTGAAAGTGCCGGTCGTAAAGGATCAACCGCTGTTTATCGACGGCCGTTTTGTCGACAGCAGCGATCAGAAGACGTTTGCCACGATCAATCCGGCCACCGGCGAAACGATCTGCCAGGTTGCCGAAGCCAGTGCGCAGGACGTCGACCGCGCCGCGAAGGCGGCCCGCCGAGCGCTCGAATCGGGCCCTTGGAAATCGATGGATGCGGCCGATCGCGGCAAGCTGATGTTTCGGCTGGCCGATCTGGTCGAGGAGAACGCCGAAGATCTGGCGGTACTCGAATCGCTGAATAGCGGCAAGACGCTCAACGACGCGCGGGGCGACGTCGGCGGCGTGCTCAATACGCTGCGTTACTACGCCGGCTGGGCCGACAAAATCGAGGGACGAACGGTTCCCGTCCGTGGCAACTTCCTGTCGTACACATTGCGGCAACCGGTCGGCGTGGTCGGACAGATCATCCCGTGGAACTTCCCGCTGTTGATGTTGGCCTGGAAGTGGGGCCCGGCTCTGGCTTGCGGCAACACCATCGTGATGAAGTTGGCCGAGCAAACCCCGCTCACCGGCATGCGGATGGCCGAGTTGGCTCTCGAAGCCGGCTTCCCCGAGGGCGTCATCAATGTGCTCAACGGCATGGGTGAGACGACCGGGCAGGCGATGGTCGTGCATCCGGGGATCGACAAGATCGCCTTCACCGGGCACGTCGACACGGCTAAGATCATCACTAAGGCCGCGGCGGACACGCTCAAGCGATGCACGTTTGAATTGGGCGGCAAGAGCCCGAACGTAATCTTCGCCGACGCCGATCTCGAAGCGGCCGTCGCCGGTGCGTTTCACGCGATTTATTTCCACGGCGGCCAGTGTTGCACGGCCGGCAGTCGGCTGTTCGTCGAAGACCGAATCCACGGCGAGTTCGTAGATCGGCTCGCCGCGGCCACCAAGAACCGCAAGATCGGCGATCCGCTCGACACGGCCACCGAGCAGGGTCCACAGGTCTCGAAAGAGCAGATGGACAAGATCCTGGGTTACGTCGACCTCGGACAGAAGCAGGGCGCGAAACTCGTCTCCGGCGGCAAACGCTTCGGCAGCCGCGGCTTCTATGTCGAGCCGACGATCTTCGACAATGTTCGCGACGATATGGCCATCGCCCGGGACGAAATCTTTGGACCGGTCGTCAGCGTGCTGCCCTTCAAGGGTATCGACGAGATGTTGAAGCGCGCCAACGACACGAATTACGGACTGGCCGCGGCGGTTTGGACGAAAAACCTCGATAAAGCCCATCTTTACGCCCGCGAGGTCAAGGCGGGGACGGTTTGGGTTAACTGCTACCACGTCGTTGATACCACGACGCCGTTCGGCGGTTTCAAGATGTCGGGTCACGGCCGCGAAAATGGCGAGGCGGCTCTCGAGCATTACACGGAGCTCAAGACCGTCACCGTGAAACTCGGTTAGTTCGAAAGAGCGATTTGCGAATTCAGCGGATTTTTTAGATTTCGCTTTTGAGGGCCGCGCACGAAAAACTGACTTCGTGCGCGGCTCTTCAGGCTTCACGGCATGGCCATTGTCGAAGACTTCGCCTGCACGCTTTGCAGCTGCGTGTGTGACGACTTGCGGCTGACTGTCGACGGAGGTCGAATCGTCCGCGCCGAGCGGGCCTGCTGTTTGGCCGAACCATGGCTGTTGAGTCAGGACTCGCGGCAACCCCCGGTCGCACGCATCGACGGCCAGCCCGCCGAACTTGCGAGGGCCCTGGCGCGAGCGGCCGACCTGCTGGCAGGCGCGCGCTATCCGTTGATCTTCGGGCTTTCTCAAAGCAGTACCGACGGGCAGCGGGCCGCGGTGAGTCTCGCGGACACGATTGGCGCGACGATCGACACCACTGCTTCGCGTGGACACGGCCCGTCGATCATGGCTGTCCAACAGGCGGGCGAATCGACTTGTTCGCTGGGTGAGGTTAAGAACCGCTGCGATCTCGTGATCTTCTGGGGCTGCAACCCGGTCGAGACTCATCCCCGCCATCTGGAACGTTATTCGGCCGACTGCGCGGGCTTGTTCGTACCCGGCGGACGAAGCGATCGCACACTCGTGGTGATCGACGTGACGGAAACGCCGACGAGTCAACAAGCCGACGTTCTGATGAAGGTCGAGCCCGGCGGCGATTTCGAGTTGCTGTGGGCGTTGCGGGCCTTGGTTCGTGGTCAGCAATTGGAAGCCGAGACGTTTGGCGGCGTGCCCCGCGCCGATGTCGAGGATTTGTGCCGCCGAATGCGAGACTGCCACAGCGGCGTCATTTTTTTCGGCTTCGGGCTCGCCCGGCAACCGGTCGCCAATCTCACCATCCAAGCGTTGCTGCAATTAGTGACCGATCTCAACGACGTGACGCGGTTTTATGCTCGGCGACTGCGCGGCTCCGGCGACGTGACCGGCGCCGATAGCGTCTTGGCCTGGCAGACGGGCTACCCCTTCAGCGTGAACTTGTCGCGCGGATATCCGCGATACGCCCCGGGCGAATTCTCCGCCAACGACATGTTCGAACGCGGCGAGCCGGACGTTTGCCTCTTCGTCGGCAGCCAGGGCGCCCGGCGCTTCACCCCGCGAGCGACGGCGCACTTGCGCCAAATTCCGACGATCGTGCTCGACCCGCCGCTGGCCGAACCGTCTTTTCGTCCGACCGTGCAATTCACAACATCGGTTTACGGCATTCACCAACCAGGGACCGCGTATCGGATGGACGAGATCCCGATACCGCTGCGCGCCGTGTTGCCCGCGCGCTATCCGAGCGATGCCGACGTTCTAACAAGGCTCGAACAGTCACTCGATTCGAACCGCGCGGCACTCGCGCGGTAGCCGTTTGAACCGACCCAGCCTTCACGACAAGCGGGACCCAATATTAAAAAAGGTGTCCCGTCCCGCGGTCGGTCTCGATTAGAAGAAGTGGACCGGACCTGAGTTTGCTCGGCTCTAAGTGATTGCTCTCCAAGAACTACGGCCGGACTCCTTCGCAATTGTTAAGGTGGACCTGACTTTGGGACCCGAGCCCATTTGAATCCCGTCCCATCCCGTTCGAGTCCCGTCCCGATCCCCGCCGTTCCTAAAGTGTCCGGACCTGAGTTTGGACTTCCGACCTCGCCGCTTCCCCCTCAGCGAAAGTGAGTCCCGTCCGGAGCATCGGGTCAACTTTTCTGTGGGTCAGATCCCTAGTGAAATTCTCTCCTCGTGCGGGTCACGTTCCCCAGGCCGTCGACCTGCGCGACGATGTTGTCGCCGTCGTAGATGAAGCCGCTGGAAGTGGGCTGCATCGGATTCCCGGAGGAGTCGTAAACGGTCGCCGTCTCGCCGACCAGGCGGTTGAAGGCGTCGTAATTGAAAACAACGTGGTTGGCTGTGGGACCTTGGCCCGTGGCGCGGCTGCCCGGGCACACTAGCTACGTCTGGTCACTGGCCTTCAGTCCCAACGGCAAGACATTGGCCTCAGGCTCCGGCGACTTCGCGGTCCGCCTCTGGGATACGCAGCTGCTGAAAACGCGCGAACCGGCTCGCCGCCAGACCGACGCCCAGCGACCGGAAGCCGATCGACTGGTCGAGCAGTTATGGCGGCAGAAGAGCGATCCGGCAGTGGTTGTGGAAGCGCTTCGAGCCAATCTAGCGTTGAGCGAGCCACTGCGCCATGCTGCGCTGCAAAGGACGACGACGCCGAACACCGCACCGGCAAAATCGTCCGATTCGCGCTGAGCCAAAAAATAAAAGGGGACACCCGCATTTTATTGGCGAAGCGGCGGTCGTGCGTTAGCCTGCTTCGACAAAATGCGCCTGTCCCCTTTTCATTCCCCCCTCCACGCCGCGCAATCAGAGGAGGCCAGCGCTCATCTGCTCAATGATTTCAGGCCAGTAGTTGTTGGGATCGCTGAATGCGTCTGCGTCTGCCTTTCGCATCCGCTCCTCTATGGTAGGGATGAATAGCAGGATTTCTTCTTCTGATGCGGTGCGGGCCTTCAGGCGATATTGTTGGTAGAGCAACAAGAACTCCCCGAATTGCTCAACGCTGGCATTTACAAAGCTCTCAGGGGGGCTGTTTTCCACTTCGGCTGTGATAACGGCTCCGTGCCGCCTTTCATCCAGACAGATAGGCACGAAATCATCAAATCCAATCCTCCGGTAGTGCGGTTTGCCTGGCAACCGCGGAAGTTGATCAGCTTCCGAGTCGAAACGTAGAGTCCAGTCTTCCTTGAATGGCAAACCCACACCGACGAGGAACTGCTTTGATGATTGAGGAATGGCAACATCCTGAAGCGTAGCGGGCGACCAGCGCTTCAGGTTGTCGGCTCCCCAAAAAGCGATGATTCGGTCGGGTGACATCCATCATTCTCCTACTGCTGTACATTGTCATGGCCTACTGGCGCAGGTCGTCCGCGGCCTTTTGGAGACCTTGAAGACCAGCCTTTCTTGATTCTGGAGTGGCGCCATACTCAAAACTCCAAGTCACCTTGGCATTGGGGAACGTTCTTCGAATGAATGGATCGGCGAATAAAAGGGGACGCAGCTCTTTTGCTGAGCTAAATCTTCGGCTTTCGCGGGTTCGTAGTGTCCATTCGAGGCCGAGTGTTTGGGCTGTGCGGGTTTGCCAGCGGTCGGTCCCGAAGGGGGTCCCTCGGTTCACTGATCGGCGCAGCGCTGTGAGCTCCGATTCGCTTTGCGGCCGGTTGACGGTGGCCAGCCATTGCCGGGGCGGCGGCATAGGCCAGTCATGCAGCACCGATCTGGCTTCCTCCTTTTTTTGCACGCGAAGGTTAGCGCTTAATCGTTTCGACCGTGAAGACAATGCCGGCGCCTCTGAATGCCGGTGGCGTCCGATGGATCGCCGCGCCCGCGTCTGTGAGGCTCTGGAACACAGCCGCGCGCTCGCGCGGAACGAGCAAATGCACGCCCTTGTCGTTCGGCTCACTTAGCCAATACGTTCCCGTAGCGCCGGTTGCGCGCGCCGGGGCGCCTCTGAAGGCAACCGGCGCGACCATGCTCGACGGTTTGCAAGTTCAGCGCGCTGTTCGCCCGCGACCTCACGAGCGGTTCAGCAGTCCCATTGCTGCCATAAACGTGTCCCAACGCGCTAAGTCGTCGGCCGGCGGGGTGACTGGCAAATTCGGTGAGGTGTCTGCTCCTCCGACTGTGGTCGGAGTCGACCACGAAGGAGGGGAGACGCCGATCGATTGATGCGACCCCACTTGGATGGACGGTCCGAAGCTAGCGTGGGTTGTACCAATTGTGACTGCGATGTTCGTCGAGACCGAAAGGCCGTTCTTCGCGTCGGTGTATTTGATGTTGATCGTTCCAGGGCCGTTGAAGCCGGTCGTCGGCGTGAATCTCAGGCCGTTCAGCCATGAGTTGAGATCGGTCAACGTCCCGCTGATCGTCATCGACGCGGAATTGTTCGCACCGGAAACAAATGCGACTCCGGTCGTCGACCCGAGTCTGAGGCTGCCACGAGTCGCTGTCAGCACGACCTGTTCGATGTCGGTGCTGGCGTTGACGTCGGCAATCCTGATTGCCCTTTTTGAGAAGGTCAGCGTCCCGTTCTGGGGCACCGTGCCAGTCGCCGGAGCCGTCAGGGTCGGAGCGATCACGTTGACCCTGAGCGCCACGTTCGTCAAAGCGGATTGGCCGTTCGGATCCGAGACCTTCATGGCCAGCGAATCCGACCCCGAGAAACTCCTGGTCGGCGTGTAGACCATTCCGCTCAGGGCCGCATTCAGATTCGCCGCGGTCCCCCTCACGGTGAACGAAGCCGAGCCGTTCATGCCCGTGTTGAAGGTCAAGCCGGTGGTGGACGCCAGCGTGATCGTCCCGTGCGCGACCGACAGCATGAGAGAATTCAAACCGGTGCCAGCGGAGGCGCCCCTAAAGCTAAAGATGCTGATGCCGTTGCCGTTGTTTGGCGAGAAGACGAGCGATCCGTTCTGGTCCAGCGTGCCTGAGGGGGGCCCAACAAGCGCCGGCGCGCTGAGCGCGGTCACCGTGAAAACCACAGTCGTGGCAGCCGACAGACTGTCACCCCGGTCCGAGTCCGAAAGGGACAAGGAATCGGACAGGACATGCGTGGCTGTGGTATTGTCGCTCAGGCCATTGAAAGCCGGGTCCGGATTCGCGGCAGAGCCCGACACGGTGAACGACGCCGAGCCATCGGTGCCGGTCGTGAAGCTCAAGCCGGCGGCGGACACGAGTGCGATCGTCCCGTGCGCGACCGACCGCGTCAGAGAATTCGAGCCGCTGCCCGCGGCAGCGCCGTTAGAGCTGAGAGCGTTGCCGTTGCTTGTCGAGAAGACGAGCGACCCGTTTTGGTCCAGCGTGCCCGCGGGGGTCGCAACAAGCGGCGGCGTGCTGAGCGCGGTCACCGTGGAAACCACAGGCGCGGCGGCCGACGGACCGTCACCGCGGTCCGAGCTCGAAAGGGACAAAGAACCGGCCCCGACGTGCGCGGCTTTGGGTTTGGAGGTCACGCCATTGAGGGGCGCGTTCAGATTCGCGGCAGAGCCCGATACGGTGAAGGAGGGGGACGCGCTGGCGACGGTCGTGAAGCTCAACCCGGTTGCGGAACCCGAAGTCAGCCTCCCGTGTGAAACCGAAAGCGAATCGGAGTTGCTATCCGCCGCGGCGTCGATCACGGAAATCGGGCTGCTGTTGGCGCTCGAGAAGACGAGCGAGATGTCTGTGGCCGTGCCAGGTGTAGTCAGTGCCGGAGCTGCCAGAGCGTTGACGGTCAGCGATGCGCTGCTCGAACTCGACAGCGCATATCCCGGGTAAGTGACCGGGCTGAGGGTCGAGTTCACACTGGCGACCGGGCTCGATGCTGTAAAGGTGGCCGAGCCGTTGGTGCCGCTGGTAAGGCTCGACCCGGTCGCAGAACCAAGGGCCATCGTGCCCTGCGAGGCCGATTGCGAGAGCGAGTTGGAGTCGGCGCCTGGTGCGGAATCGGTGAAAGGAAGCGAGCTGCCGTTGCCACCCGAGAGGGCGAGCGACCCGTTTCCGGTCGACGAAGACGAGCCGTCTGCACTGATCGCCGGCGCGCTCAAAGGGCTGACGGTCAGCGCCACGCTGGTCGAAGCCGATAGCGTATCACCAGGATCCGTGACCGAAACGGATAACGAATCGGAACCGGAATAAAGAGAAGTCGGCTGATAGACCAATCCGTCCAAGGCCGTATTGAGATCGGTCACCGTGCCGCTCACGGTGAACGAAGACGAGCCGTTGGTGCCGCTGGTAAAGGTCAGGCCGTTGGAGGAGGCTAGCGTCAGGATCCCCTGCGACGCTGCGAGTGTGAGCGAGTCAGCGTTTGATCCTGCGGCGGCATCCGTAATCGAAATCGCGTTACTGTTCCCGCTGGAGAACGTCAAAGAGCCATTCTCGCTCAGAGAGCCGCTTCCCGGAGCAGAGATCGCCGGCGCGTTCAAAGCGGCGACCGTGATCGACACGCCGCTCGAAGCCGACAGGCTGTCGGTCGGATCGGAAACCGACGCGGCCAAAGAGTCGGCACCGGAGTAAAGAGTTGTCGGCTGATAGACGAGGCCGTCCAGCGCGGAATCGAGGTTGGCTACGGTCCCGCTCGCCGTGAACGAAGAGGAACCGTTGGCGCCGGCCGTGAAATTCAATCCTGTGATCGACGCGAGAGTCAGCGTACCCTGCGAAACAGAGAGTGTCAGCGAATCGGCGTTTGTGCCGGCCGCATCATCCGTGATCGAGATTGCGTTGCTGTTAGCAGTCGAGAAGCTCAGCGAGCTGTTCTCGTTCAGGCTTCCGGTCGAAGGCGCGCTCGCGCTTGGCGGCGAATTCGCCCCGACACCGGCCAGGCTGGGAACGGTCGGCGTCACGCCGGGGGTGACCGCAGGGATGGGGCTGGATACCTGTCCCCCGATTACGGAAGGGGAGGGCGGCTGCGCGGAGGGGCCCAAGACCGTTGCGGACAGTAGTTGTCGAGACTCCAAAGCTTCGACGCCCAGACCGCTGCAAATCGCCTGTTGTACGAACCAGGTCTCGCGACGATTTCGCCGCCGCCTAGACCTGGTGCTCGGTTTGCGGGAGGACGACAGCCAATTGCGAAAAAACATCCTTGTACGAATCAACATCCTGTACCTCTGCGTTGCGCGAAATTCGGTCGCGAAACAAGCAAGGCAGCCCGATGGCGTCGGTCCGAGGCACCCATTTGCTGGACGCCAGAGTTTAAGCGCTGGCGGCAGCTCCCGGCTAGTCCGATGAGCCCCATTTGTGGCGCCATTCTTCGGGCAGCAGCCGAGGGCGACCGCCTGAAAACCCTGACCGGCAGCGGTTGACGTTTCACGCGGTGCCGCGGCGCCGCACGGAGATCAGGAGCAGACCGAAGAGCGCGAGGCTGAGCACGGTCATGGCGATCCCAAACAGCGGCACGGCGCTCGCATTTTCGCCCTCGACGAAAGCCGTCGCGGCCAATGGCCCAAACGCCGCCCCCCAAGAGCTGTGCGGCCGGAACCAGCAAACAGGTGTTCCTCGTGGAATCCGCCGCCGGGGTCAGGCCGATCATGAATGGGACGATGAACATCCAGGCGAAACCGCTTATGTTTTCGAGCAACGGCCTTCAGTTCAGCGCGCCGCTTCGTTTCTTGCGTGAATTCCTGCTGAGCTGAAGTGCGCCGCAACGGCTACGTCACCGAGGGGCCGGTTACATCGTGCGATCTGGCGGACGATGGCTTAAATTGCCAGTGCAAACTAGTTTTCTCAATCCCCGCGATCTCTTCCGATATTGCAATCGTTAAAGTTTGCCAACCTGAAGACTCGATAAGACTTTCAGGAATCAGGCGCAGTTGCCCGTTCGGCCAGATCGTTGGCGCGCAATCCTTCGTGTTTGGGGCAAGCCGACCGTCGGTGCATCGAGCCCAAGGCGGCACTTTGTGGTCTCCCACCTCGCCCGGCGGGCACGACGCGCAATCTGGACTGACTCAACCGCGAACGTGGTCTCGAGGTCGTAGGTTCAGCGGTAGCATTTCTTGACTCGGCTAGGCAGTGCTCCTTTGGCAATTGTTAGCCTGACTGCGATAGGCAGGCGTTTGTTTTCCAGTCACGACGAAGTATTCCAAGAGGGAGAGAACACCGCATGCGACTCGAGCAGATTCGGGTTGGTGAGGCCCAGGTCGTGGAAGAAGGCGACGGCCGACGCCTCACCTTCCCGGTGACCCAGGGACAAACGCAGACGCCCGTTTGGTTCAAGGTTCGCAATGCAGACGCGGCACCCTCGGGAAATGCTGCCTTGGCGATTGCGTTGGTCCCTGCAATGAGGACTGCCCGGTCGCTCGTGCTAGCCGATTCACTTTCGCCCAAACTCTTCCGGTCTCAAGAGGTTATCCAAAGGCGTTTTCAAGACTGGGACAACCGGTTCAACGTTGTGCGAATCACTGCCCCTCTTGGCGCCCCCCATCAAGCGTCAGCTGGGCGAACGGGTCTTTTCTTCTCCGCCGGTGTCGACTCATTCTTCTCATTGCTCAGGCATCGGGAAGAAATTACGCATCTGATCGTTTTGCGCGGGTTCAACATCAAGCAAAAGCAGGTTGTTGATGATTTAGCGCTGCCGTCCATTCGAGTCGTTGCAGCCCAAATGAATAAGACGCTCGTCGAAGTCAGCACAAACATTCGCGAGTTTTCTGATCGTATCGTTGACTGGGGACTCGATTACCATGGTGCCGCCCTCGCCGCGGTTGCACTCCTGCTCGCTCCGACGCTCAACAAGGTTTACGTCGCATCGACACATTCGGAGACGGATACGTTTCGCTGGGGGTCGCATCAGTTCCTCGACCCTCTTTACTCGACGGAAACGCTATCGTTGATCCATGACGGAGCGAATGCCACACGTGTCGAGAAGGTCGCCGCTATTGCCGAGAATCGGCTCGTGCAGCAGACGCTAAGAGTCTGCAACAAGCCGGGTGCCTCGAATTGCGGGCGCTGCGAAAAGTGCCTTCGCACCATGATCAACCTCAGAGTTGCAGGGGCGTTGGAGAAGGTTGTCACGTTTGACCGCAACCTACGATTTAACGAGGTGCGGCTGATGCGCGTTCGCGACGAAAACAAGGCGTCATTCGTGTCGGAGAATTTAACTGCGCTGCGAGCTAAGGGCGTGGATGATGACTTGGCCTTGGCACTCAATGAAGCGCTAAGTCGGCGCTATGACAAAGGGTGGGGCCGACTGGAAAAGCGACTGATTCGGGGTATGAATCGGTTCGCTGATTGGCTACCGTCTCGCGGCGCGTCGTCATCACGAGGCTAGCCTGCAGGAGTGACGAGCCGAGCGAGAAGGCGGGGCGGCGATGGCTCGGTCTTACCTGCTTCAAGTGACTGGCTACTTCGGTGCGATTTGGCGGACCGTGTCTTAGATCGCCAGCGCGAAATATTCTGCTCCACTTGCGAGACCCCTTCCCGTGTTGCAATCGTTAAAGTTCGCCAACCTGAAAAATCGATAATCTCTCAAGAATGAGGGGGCACTTGCGCGTTTGTCCGAGTCCTGCGCGCGCAATCCGACCCTCGGATCTTTGCTGTTTGGCTTGGGCCGAGCGTTTGGCGTAGTCAAGCCACGGACGCTAACGGAGGGATCTCGGTGGGCCTGAGTCGCAAGATTCGATCCCTCGTCGAACGCCACTTGGTGGTGCCTCACCTGATATGGCGAGCACGACGTGCAATGGCTGATCGCCCGCGGCCGTCGGGCGTGCTGATCATGGGGTGGTACGGCCGGGAAACGACCGGCGACAAAGCAATCCTGGCGTCGCTGCTGCACAACCTCGCAGACCACTCCGTTCGCATCTTGAAGTCGACGTATGACGTCGATTACAGCCGGCAGACGTTGAACGAGATCGAAGCACCAACCGTTCGCTGCTTACCAAACGACCTCGCCTCCTTCGTGAGGGCGCTGGACTGGGTCGACGTGGTCGTCATCGGCGGTGGCCCGCTCAAGGAAAGCGGCCAAATGCTCGAATGGTCCGTGCGAGTGGCGATTGCCAAGAGTCTAGGCAAGAAGATCATGGTGTATGGCTGTGGGATCGGCCCGTTGCATTCGGAGCCGGTTCGCCAGCATGTGGCGCAAATCCTGAGCATGGCCGATCGAATTACACTGCGGGATGCGAAGGCGGTCACTAACGCGACCGAGCTCGGAATTCCCGCGGATCGCATCACTCTGGCCGCCGACCCTGCGATGGGGCTCGTGATGCCAACAGTCAAATTCGCTGGCCGGAATACAGAACCGTTGACGATTGGAGTTTCTTTGCGCCGGCTGAGTAAACACTATGCGCCGACCGGCAGGGCAATCGAGGCGACCAGGCAAGAGTCGGCCCTTCACGATGCTGCCAAGCACACAGTGCGCCGCATCCTGCAAATGAACGAAGCTCACGTCGTGCTCGTTCCCATGGCATTGCGTCGCAAGGATGATGATCGCGTCGTTCTGAAACAGATGCAGAGGGAGCTCGGCCACGACCCGCGGATCTCACTAATCGACTCTGCTTCACCCGCGGGACTTCTGGAGCATTTTAAAGGGTTCGACTTCTTCGTCGCGATGCGTTTCCATTCGGCTGTGTTCGCGATGCTCTCGGGCGTGCCACTGGTCGCAATCGATTACGACAGTCGGGGTGGAAAGACCACCGGGCTGATGGAGGCGATGGGTCTCTCCGAGTTTGTGCTGAACATTGCGGACGCGACGCCGCAGCGTCTCTGGACGCTGGTTGAAACGGGCCTCAGCCAACGTACAACGATCGCTCGTCGAATCGCACAAAACCTCCCCGCGCTGCAGGATCGGGAGCGAGCCAATGGGTCAACACTGCGCGACCTGCTCAAAGCCGCTTGACCGCCCACTAACGGGTCTGCAATGAGACTTTGCCTTTACACCGAAACGGCGTTGCCGACAATGGGCGGCCAAGAGTTGGTCGTTGATGCTCTGGCCAAGGAATACACGAAGCAGGGTCATGAGGTGGTCGTGCTCGCGCCCTCCCCGCGCGGTGCGTTAGTGGCTAACGATCGCCAGTTGCCCTATCGCGTGATGCGGCACCGGCGTTTTCTTTCGACGCGCCGCTTCATCGACTGGTATCAATATCCGCTCCTCAAACTTCATCGCCAGTTTCCGTTCGACGTCCTCCATTGTCACAGTGTCCATCCGTGCGGATATCTCGGCGCGTTGTGCCGAGACCGATTGAAAGTAGCGCTCGTCTTAACCAGTCATGGGGGAGATATTCGGGAGGGCGGCGCGCGTATCCGCAAGCCCGGCGCACGATCCCGCGCCATCATGGCTCTGCGACGGGCGGACGCCGTTGTGTCGATCAGCCGCTTCACGACGCAGGCGCTCATGAGCCTCGAGCCAGCGACCCGGATCGTCGAGATTCAAAACGGCGTCGATCTCGCCTCCTTCGAGAATCAAGGGGCGCGCCCGCCACAACTCGACGCACGAATTCGACCGGGCAACTACGTGCTGTTTCTGGGGCGGCTCCATTCGCGCAAAGGACTCGACATTTTGCTGGAAGCCTGGGCCGCGAGCCAGACGAAAACTGATTCGAGCAGGATGCTGGCAATAGGCGGTGATGGCGGCGAACGCGAGGCGCTGGAGGACCAGGCGCGGCAATTGAGAATTCTCCCAAGCGTCTGTTTTCTGGGACGGGTAACGGGTGCAACTAAGACCTGGCTTTTGCAAAATGCTCGATGCGGCTGCATGCCGTCGCGCGATTGGGAAGCGTTTCCCTTGGTTGTCATGGAAGCCTTTGCCGCTGGCAAGCCGATGATCGGCACCCGCATTCTCGGGCTGAAAGACTTGATCAATCACGGAGAGACGGGCTGGCTCGTCGCGCCCGAATCACCGGCCGAACTGGCCGCAGCTCTTCACGAAATGTGGGTCGATGAAGGATCGTTGCTCAAGTATGGTGCCAACGCGCGCCGCACGGCTTTAGAGCATGGTTGGCCGTCCATCGCGGCCAGGCATCTCGCGCTTTATCAAGCGCTCTGCTGGCCCGAAACGCAGACGGCTTGTGCACAGGAGCGTCGAGAGACGGAAACGTACGACGCGCGACAACGACTTGTGCGCCGTCCGACTCTCGCGATGGTTAGTTCGCCCTAGACTTCGCCCGATTGCTGATGCCGATTCGTCGCCGGCACAATCGATCAGCCGGTCGTTCGGAGGGCCGCCGAATGGATACTTCAGCGACTGCCGAACTGCCGCAAGAGGCCCCTGCTACAAAAGAATCCCCAGCCGCGCAAATCACTCCCCAGTCCAGGGCGCTCGCGGGCATTCCGCTGGAGCGCGAAGGCATCGACTGGCACGGAGACAGCCAGATTGTTCACGACTTTCTGTCTGGGAGATCGGCGCCCGGCTGCACGACCGTCGTCAAATCGGGTCCGCACCGCGCGGTCTACCGGGTCGAGCTCCCTTCCGCGACCGTTTTTCTCAAGCATTTCAAGATTGCCGATTGGCGTGTGCTTTTCCGCAACGTACTGTTGGGCAGCCCGGCCCAGCGTGAAGCCGCAGCCGCTGCGCAGATCGCGCAGGCGGGGATCGAAACAGCCGTGTCGGCCGCGGTGGGCGCGACGCGCCGAGGTCTGGTCGTCCGCGAAAGCTTTCTCATCACGCGCGAGATTGCGGACTCCGCTCCGCTCGACCAAGTAGTTCGCGAACGGCTGTTGATGGCGGAACACGGCACCTTGCCTCCCGATGCATCCCGCTTCCGCCGCGACTTGGCCCGCGCGCTGGGACAGCTCACCGGTCGGCTGCATCGGCACGGTTTGACGCACGGAGACCTGCACCGGGCGAATATCCTGATTCGGATCCGGACCGGCGGTGAAATCTGCTTGTCGCTAATCGATTTGCAGCGTGTCCGCCGTCGATTGGTTCTGCCCTTCCGAAAGGCGCGCCACGATCTTTTCGGACTTTACAACTCGTTCAATGGAATCGCCAGCCGGGCGGAGCGCCGCAGGTTCCTGGGCGCCTATTGGCTCGAAGTTGCGGCTTCCGATTCGCGCCTCGTGACTTGGGCACTCCGCTGCAATCGACGCGCACTGAGGCGCACGGCCCGGCGCTTGGAACCGTTCTGTGCTCGCGCCTTGCTATGCGACCAGATGAAGAATGATCGGAAGTGGCAGCGGCCCAATCGCCGGCTAATCGTCGCTGACCGGGGCTGGCAACTCGCCCGAGGAGTCGCGGCCTTGGGTCGGGCGGCAATATTTAAGTACCGCGATGATCCCGATGCACTCTTCGAGCCCGGCACGATGCGGTTCTGGCGATGCCGCACACGGAACAGCCGGACGGCAGTCGTCAATTTCATCGTCGCTGGGAAGACGGTCGTTTGCGAAGTCCGCGAGATGAGTCGCCCACTCGGCTGGCGGGACCTGTTTTTCGTCTGCCGACGCTCCGAGACTCGCCGCGCCTGGGAAATGGGCCATGCCCTCAGGCGTCGCCAGATCGGCGCGGCCCGTCCGCTATTGTACATCCAATCGCGAGCGTTCTCTTGCGTGCGCGAGTTCTTGGTCGTCGAGTCGGGCGAAGGCATGGTGACGCTCAGCGGCTTGCTCGCCAATCGTCTCCCAACCCTGTCTCCCGCCGAGCGCGAAGGCTGGATCGATCAAATCGCGCGCCGCCTGGCCGCGCAGCTTGCCCGGTTGCATCACTTTTCCTTCGTGCATCGCAGGCTTTCGGCGGCGAACATCCTGGTTGGCGCCGAGCGGGACGACACGCGAATGCAGATTGGCGCGGTCGAGTACATCGTGCAAAAAAGCCGAATCAAAGCGCGCGACCTCGTCATCGAGCTGGCCCCGCTCGAGGCGAGCGTGGCGCGAGTCTCGCAGATTAGTCCCGCGCGCCGGCTCCGGTTTCTGCGAGCATGTTTGGGCACCCGGTATCGCCCCAAGGCGAGGAGAACTTGGAGGGCCGTCAAGAGTATTGTTTACTCGCAGAAAATGAGTCGTTGGATGGGCAGCGAAGGAGACGACTGAGTTTTGCGAAATGGCCGTGAGCAAGCACATCGCTCGCAGACTCGCATAACAATTCGGCAGCAAAGATAAGGAAAGCCAAGAGGATTGGATCTCGCAGACTGAGAATTGCAACACAAACCGCCTGTCGAGGCGGCGACTGGTTCAGCCGCCTTCTTCACTCTAAAACGAGATGCGCCCTCTTTGCTCTTCGATGCCCACTGCACCGCCTTCATCTGTCTTCAGCAGACGATTCACGTCTAATTTAGGATCTGATCGACATCCGCGCACAATTGGCGGAGTTGGGGCTTGATCGGGACGCACACGGAGGCGGTCGTGCTTTTTTTTCTGCCCCTCACAAAGAGCTGCGTCCCCTTTTCGCTCCCTACCCCTTCAGCGTGAACTTGTCGCGCGGATATCCGCGCTACGGCCCGGGCGAATTCTCCGCCAACGACATGTTCGAACGCGGCGAGCCGGACGTTTGCCTCTTCGTCGGCAGCCAGGGCGCCCGCCGCTTCACCCCGCGAGCGACGGCCCACCTGGGCCAAATTCCGACGATCGTTCTCGACCCGCCGCAGGCCGAACCGTCTTCTCGTCCGACCGTGCAATTCACAACATCGGTCTACGGGATTCACCAACCGGGCACCGCATATCGGATGGATGAGATCCCGATTCCGCTGCGCGCCGTGTTGCCCGCGCGCTATCCGACGGATGCCGAGGTTCTAACAAGGCTCGAACAGTCACTCGATTCGAATCTCGCGGCACTCGCGCGGTAGCCGTTTGAACCGACCCAGCCTTCACGACAAGCGGGACCCGTATCAAGAAGGTGTCCCGTCCCGCGGTCGGTCTCGATTAGAAGAAGTGGACCGGACCTCGACTTTTTCGGCCCTAAGTTATTGTCCTCCAAGAATTACGGCCGGACTCGTTCGGAATTGTGAAGGTGGACCTGACTTTGGGACCCGACCGTATTTTAATCCCGTCCCATCCCTTTCGAGTCCCGTCCCGGTCCCCGGCGCACCAACCTAAAGTGTCCGGACCTGAGTTTGGACCGTGAGCCGTCGACTTCGCCTTTGCGAAAGTGTCCCGTCCCGAGCACCGGGTCACCAATTTCACCGGGTCAGATCCCTAGTGACACAATGTGACCCGACCCGGTGGACAGAAACTGCACAGATGCCGGCCGGGGCGCGGTGGGACTAAGTCTTCCTCTCTATCAAACGAATATGTCCCGCCGCGCCGGGCCAAGTTGGACCCACCGCTCGGCGACTGCCGTTCGTCCCAAAGCGCGCTATTACCATCGTAACTGCGAGGACAGCGGCACCCGAGCCCGAGTTTCTACGGTCGTAGAAACAAATTCATAGACGGCGGGAGCGATGAATAGCGTCTCAAAAGAGCTGCGTCCCCTTCCTGTCCTTTTCCTGTCCCAACAACACTTCTTCAGATACACCCGACACGACAGAAGAGAGCGTGCCGGCCGTCCCCCGCTCCCGGTACAATCGCGGTATGAACTTCGACCCAGTCCCAATGTCTCCGTGGACGATCGCCACGATTCTGGTGGTCGTAGTCGCAGTCCTCTGGGCAGTGGCCTTCGTAGCGTGGACGATCATTCGCAAATGGTAGCATGACGGCATGAGCGACGAACAAGCGGTGGGAAGAGTTATCGGAAGACTGGTGCGATTCTTTCTGCCGCTTTGCCAGGATCAGCGCACTCTCCTTGAGCTAGAGAAAATGGCTGCCGACGACAAGCGCTGGGGCGGTGCCCACGATTTGTTCGACCGAATTCGGCGAAAGCGGAACGCTGCGACCAAACCGCTCCTTGACTACCAGTACTCGTTCGAGGAGATTTGCGCAAAGACGCTTTTCAACCTGTCGTATCCGCGCTCCGACGCGCCATTTGACGACGACTCAGCTTTCTGGGTTGTCCCGTTTGCCATCAGCTTTGCACGTGCATCTGGCGTTTATGAGCGATTCTGCGCGTCAACTGAAGGTTTGCTGGCCGAAGCCCCATAGACCGGAGCAGCTCTTTTGTTGAGCTAAATCTTCGGCTTTCGCGGGCGGCCGCGGGCTCGTAGTGTCCATTCGAGCCCGAGTGTTTGGCTGTGTGGGTTTGCCAGCGATCGGTCCCGAAGGAGGTCCCTTGGTTCACCGATCGGCGCAGCGCTGCGAGCTCCGATTCGCTTTGCGGCCGGTTGACGGTGGCCAGCCATTGCCGGGGCGGCGGCAAAGGCCAGGAATAATTCTCAGCCACCTCGTGCCTCCATCAAAGCCCGACGTCTAGCGAAGGGCGAAGCAACGGCGCTTACCGTCGCACGTCCAGGCACTTCAGCGTGCGCTCGTCGCGGGCGTAGAGGCGGCCAGCAGCCAAGGCTGGCAGAGCAAATGTCTTTGTGCTGAAGATCTGCGCGGAAGCCAGTTCTGCGTACTGCGACGGCGAGGCCTTTGCGAGCACGAAGACGCCTTCGGTCTTTTGCACGATCAGTTTGCCGTCGGCGAACAGCAATGTCGCGTAGCCAAAGTCGTCCTTCTGCCAGAGGATTTTCTGCTTGTCGGGGTCGATGCAGCGGAGACTGGCCTGACCTTGGTCATCGCGCCCGTGGAGGCCGTAGATCAGGCCGCCGTCAGTGATGCAGGTTGCGTATTGCGTCGAGATCAAGTCGTTCGAATCCCACAGTTTTTCGACCGATGTGTCGTTAATCTTCGCGAACAACGCGCCGATTCCGTAACTGGCCGTCAGGAAGAGCCGATCGCCGAGGACCGTCGGATTGGCACCGTTCACGGTGGGACCGCGCATCCCGAACGGGACTTCGAAGCGAATCGATCCGTTGTCGGGATTGAGAGAAATCGCCTTGAGCCGCGTCTCGACGATCACGTGGCGAACGCCGTGCACGGTGACGGCGACCGGCGAGGAGTAACTGGCGTCTTCGCGCGTTGCCTTCCAGACCACCTGGCCGTTCTCCAAAGAGAAGGCCACGATCCCCGCATCCGCCTTCGCACCGCCGACGTTGACGATGACTTTGTCGCCTTCGACGATCGGAGAGCTGCCCGCGCCAAAGTAACCTTCGCCGGCCCGGAACTCGGCATGCGTGTCGACCGACCAGACTTTCCCTCCGTCGGCCAGACGCAGACAGGCGAGTGTTCCCTGCGCGCCGAAGACGATCACGCGATCGCCGTGCATCACGGGGACGCAGCGCGGCCCGTCGTCGGGCGAGATTCCGGAAACGTACGAGGACGGGATCGCGAACTTCCACAAGAACTTGCCCGTCCGCACGTCAAACGCTTGGACCAACTCCTCATTTTCGACGCGATGAAACAGGACACCCCGCTCGCCGACGACCGCCACGCCCGCGTAACCGCGTCCGACCGGCCGTTCCCAGAGAACTTTCGGTCCTGCCGCCGGCCACGAATCGGCCAGCGATTCGCCTTCCGCGCGTCCGTCACGGTGCGGGCCGAGAATTTGCGGCCAATCGCCGGCGTCCGCCTGCCCGGCGCAAATTGCCACCGCGAGGGCGAAGAGCAGATTCCAGCTCAACCGTGAGCAAATGCGTCGAGAACGCGCCGCCATCTTCGATCCTTCCTTCAAACGGGTCGCGAATTGTCGTTCTGGGGATTCTGCCAGCAAAGTAACGCGGCCGCGATTCCGCAAACCACCACGTCACAGACGTTGACCAGGATCGAGGCCCGGTGATAACTCGCGAACTCAGCCGAGCGCGCCCGACCGACGGGGCTAATCATGCCCACGATCGGCAAGTAAATCACGACGAAATCAGCGATCATCACGACGACCGCCAATCCCAGCAGCCAAGCGGCCGCAACGATGCTCCGCCGCTCACCCTTTTTTCGGCCCAGCAGGCCAGCCAGGGTGCCGGCGAGTGCGGTAACGAGCAGGATAAGGCCGCAGGCGTAATATGCCGGGAACCTCAGCAGCGCCAGCGTGTCCTTTGTAGCGGAATCAAATAGGGGGTGTCGCACCTCCCGCAACGCTGTGATGACGAACAACACAGCCGCCCCCACCCATGCCGCCGAGGCCAGTCGGGCGACGGCTAAGCCCAAACGCATCGGTCTGCCGCCCTTCACTTTGTCCTAACCGTAGAGTACCCGAGCCGCTCCGGCGCAGTATAACGAGCGACACCACCCACTCCGAGCCGACCGGCCGTCGCGAGGCGTTTTCGCACGATGTTAGTGTTTTGTCGGCTCCTCGAATCCGAAGGAAGTTTTGATGCCCGCAGATGACCGGCTTCTCTCAGAGCAATTCCCTCGCTCCTCGCAGTACAACCCCGAGTGGGTCTTGGCCAACGCCAGTGGCGGCGCGAATTCGCTGTGGTTGGCCGAGTGGCTGGCGAGCGCGCTGGATTTGCGGGCCGGCATGCGGGTTCTCGACCTGGGCTGCGGGCGGGGCTCGTCGTCGATTTTTTTGCGGCGGGAGTTCGGCGTGCAGGTTTGGGCGACCGATCTGTGGTTCAGTGCGGCTGAGAACATTCAGCGAATCCGCGATGCGGGCGTCGAAGACGGCGTCTTTCCGCTGCATGCCGATGCCCGGTCGCTGCCGTTCGCACCGGAATTTTTCGATGCGATCGTTTGCCTCGACTGCTTTCCCTATTTTGGGACCGATGACCTTTATCTGAACTATCTCGCCCAGTTTGTGAAGCCAGGGAGTCCGATCGGCATCGCAGGTGTGGGGCTGACGAAAGAGATCGAAGGTGCGGTTCCCGATCATCTTCGGCCGATGTGGGGCCAGGATTTCTGGGCCATCCATTCGGCGGCTTGGTGGCGTCGGCACTGGGAGCGGACCGGAATTCTGGACGTCGAAGTTGCGGACAATATGCCCGACGGGTGCCAAAACTGGCTCGCCTGGCAGCGCGCGGTTGCTCCGGACAATGCGGTGGAAATCAAGTCAGTTGAGGATGACGGCGGACGGTGGCTTACGTATGTACGTGTCGTCGGTCGGCGCCGTAGCGGGGTGAAGCTCGAAGAATACTGCTGGCCCGACTCAATGCGAAGTGTTCCGCCGGAGTACACGCAGAAACCGTTACTCCGTAGTCAGCAGTCGTGAGCCGATTTGCGCGCGTTGAGTGGACTCCAGGACCATTTACAATGAGACTCCGGGAACAGTCGGGTGACATTTGATGAGGTGGCCTCGGATTTCGATCGGATCTCACATGCGTGTTGACCCCAGTCGGATCTATGTATTGACCGTGATGGTGATGGTTGCCGTCGGATGCGATTCGAAGCTTTTGTGGACTGCTTCTGGCATCCCCTCGGCGTTTGAGAAGGATGACGTGCTGATGAGAGCGGGAGCGGGTCAGGGAATTCGTCTGATGGCGTGCGGCGGGGGGGTGAGCCGTGGAGGGGGAACCGAAGAAGTCGATCGTCATTGCGACGCCATCATTGCCACGGGGACCAAAGACCAGTTGCTCCATGCCCTTCAAAGTGAAACGAAACGGACGATTGAAACCGAGGGCGGGACAATCTGCGGACACGGTGAGTCGACCTCTGGTGACTTGATCGCGTTTTCGTTCGACTACGAGCGGCCGAGAAGTCGGGGCATTGTCCGCGTGCAATCGTTTGCCGACTCGAACGGTCAGATTAAGATCGTATTGATGGTCTACGAGCATCCGCTCTGAGGAAAATTGGCTGATGGGTTGTCTCGACGCACTCATCTTCGATCTCCTCGAATGGATCGGCGGAGACGCTAAGCCGTATGCCGAAGTCATGGACGCGTGGCGTACGTCGTGCCCCCGGCTGACTGTGTGGGAAGACGCCAACGACCGGGGCTTCGTCGAGCGTCGTTACGACAAGGATCGCGGCGCCGTCGTTTCCTTGACAGTTGCGGGCAGAGATTTCCTTGCCGCTCGTGGCCGCGCCGCGACGGACGCCGTGCAGCGCCCACTCGCTTGAGGCATCGGGACTCAAAACATGACTCAATTCAAGAGCATCATGCCGGTTCTGAAGGTCGCCGACATGCAGCGGGCGGTCGCCTTCTACACCGACGTACTGGGATTCGGCATTTGCTGGCAGGCGGCGAACGATGGCGGTGGCGAAAACTGCATGCTCGAAGCGGGCGCGACCAATTTGCTGCTGACGACGGGTTCCCAGTTCGGGGACAAGCCACCGGAATTCACCGGCACGCTGTATTTCCAAATGGACGGCGTGCGTGATTTCTTCGCAACTGTCGGGAGCAAGGTCGAAGTCGTTTGGCCGCTGGAAGTCATGGACTACGGCCAGATCGAGTTTGGCATTCGGGACCCCGATGGCTATGTGCTGGCGTTTGCGGAAGCGGCCGAGGACGCGTGAGTCGCCGTCGGCCGCACTGGTTCGTCAACAAAATGGCCCTTTCGCAGACCGCTGATCAATTTCTCAATTAGAGATGAATCAATGAGAGCGTATCTTGTCATCACGGGCACGCTGTTCGGGCTGCTTGCCGTCGCTCACATTCTTCGAACATTTGCCGAATGGCAGCGGCTCAGCACAGAGGTCGGGTTCTATTTGGAAGGCCCGGGAATCGGGCTCGTCGGCGCTGCGCTCAGCGTATGGGCCTGGCGCCTGCTTTGGTCGCAGCGCGCGACACAAGCGGCGTCCTAATCCTGGCGTCGCGCGACGTTAGTCGCTGGGCCTACACTTTCGGCGCAGGTGCCTGGCCCAGATTGAAGGTGAATCCGAAAGGGTCACGGATGTAGCAGCGCGGCAACGCCGGGTCTTCCTCGATGATGATGCAGCCGGCGGCAAGCAGTCGCCGTTTTGCAGCCTCGACGTCGGGCACAAGCAACTCGAAAACCGGGGCGTGTTCCTTGCCGTTTTCGACGTACAGCCGGAATGCGCCGGTCTCGAAGCCGACGATCGTCGCGTCCTGATACGCGATCGGCAGTCCCAGAATCGAACCGTAGAACGAGACGGCGTCGGTCCACTTGGGCGTCCGAAGGATGACCTCGCGTGACGAATGGAATGGCCCCGCCATGGCAGCTCCACCAGCGTGAGTGTCTGGATCGTGTTTCTGAACCGCACCAGCATAGCGTCTGCGGGGCAGCTGAAACGGATGAAGCGAATCTGAACAGCATTCCGCGCCGGGCACCCGCTGTCTAGTCAGTGGTCCCGCGTTCGTCCGACGATATTCCAAGGGACCCAAGCCAGGCGATTTCGTGAAGGTTGGGTTCAAAGTTTGACATCCCTAGAGAATCTTTGCCCGATTTCGATAAATCGCATTACAATCGGGAAACGACTGACTGCGTCGAGCTCGTGAGCTCCATCCCTCCCTGAGTGACGATGAAAGTCGTTTGCCCCAACTGTTTCGCCGACGTGCCGCGACCCAGTGACGACGTTGCGGAATCGACCTGCCCCAAGTGCGGGTTCCGTCTGCGTTTCGACCGCGAGGCGGCCGCCACGGTGACTGTTTCGCGCGAAGTCTGCGAGCGAGCCAGCGCGGAACCGACTCAAAGGCCGCGACAGATTGGGCGCTTTCAGCTGATCGACCAGATCGGGCGCGGGGGCTTCGGAGCGGTCTATCGATCGTACGATTCCGAATTGAAGCGGTTCGTAGCGATCAAGATTCCGCGTGCGGACAAGTCGAACTCGCCCGCGAAGGAAGAGCGATTTGCGCGCGAGGCGCAGAACGCGTCCCACTTGCAACATTCCGGAATCGTGTCGGTCTTTGACGTCGGCGTTGCCGATGGGACCACCTACATCGTCTCGGAATACGTCGAGGGGACCTCCCTCGATACATTGCTGGCGCAGCGCCGGTGTTCATTCATTGAAACTGCCAACCTGATCGCCAGAGTCGCGGATGCGCTCGACCATGCTCACAAACGTGGGGTGGTCCATCGGGACGTCAAACCCTCGAACATCATGATCGACGGGCAGGGACAGCCCAGAATTCTCGATTTCGGCATCGCACTACGGTCGCAGGCGGATGTCACGTTGACGATGGATGGCCAGATTCTGGGCACGCCCGCGTACCTCAGTCCAGAACAGGCGAGCGGCAGAACCCACGACGTCGATCACCGCTGTGACATTTACGGCCTTGGCGTGGTTCTGTTCGAGATGCTGACGGGCGAGCGACCGTTCCAGGGCAACCTGCAGATGATCATCCATCAGTTGGCCGTCGAAGATCCTCGGAATCCCCGGAGCCTGAACAATTTCATCCCGATTGACCTTGAAACGATCTGCCTACGGGCGATTGAGAAGGAGCCCGCTCGTCGCTACCAAACCGCCCAAGATTTGGCCGACGACTTACGTCGGTGGCTGCGATCCGAACCGATTAAGGCGCGGCGGACCACTTTCTTTGGGCGCGCGATTCGTTGGTGTCGCCGGAACAAGGCATTGGCGTCGAGCCTGGCAGTCCTCTTGTTGTTCTTGATCACCACCGCCGGCGTTTCGACCTGGGCGGCACTTTCATTCAAGTCGCTTGGCCAGCGCGAGCGCGATGCGCGCGAAGCGGCTGAGCGCAATCTCGACTCTGCTCATCGGGCCGTCGACGAATACTACACGACCGTCAGCGAAAGCCGGCTGCTCGATGAGCCCGGGCTCCAGCCGCTACGCCGCAACTTGTTGACGACGGCGATTCAATATTACGAGGACTTCCTCGAGCACAATCGGGACGACTCGCGACTGATGGCCGAAGTTGGGGCGACGCATATCCGGCTCTATCAGCTTCAATTCATCAACGGCAAGGCGGACTCGGGGTTGGACGCGTTAGAACGAGGATTGGACATTCTTGATGGTCTGATGGCAAAGCAGCCCTCCTTGGAAGAGCTACAGCCGTTGAGCGTTGGACTCTATCGCTACCCGCGTTATCTGCAGCGGAAATCGATGCCACCGTCGGATCGCACTCGTATGAAGCGGTTGGTGAGTCGCGCCGTGGATTTCTGGGATCGTCTCGAACACCGTTTTCCGAAGGTTGATGGATTTCGGCAAGATCTCGCGGGCAACATTTACACACTCTCTTCCATCGAGCGAAATGCCGGAAACTTGAATGAGTCGGTCCGCCTCGCGCAGAGATCGATCGAACTTTTTGCATCACTTGTGGAACAGAATCCCAATCGTCTGGACTACCGTCGCGACGCGGCCTATGTGAATAGCGCGGTCGGCATTACCTACATCGCCATGGGTGATCTGAATGCGGGAATTGCCTGGCAAGAGCGGGCGCTGGTGCTTGATCCGAGTAATCCGCGTCCGCTCAACACGATGGCCTGGCATCTCGCGACCTTTCCCGACGCGAAACAGCGCGACCTTCCCAGGGCGATTGAGGCCGCCAAGAAGGCGGTCGCTGTCGAGCCGCGGAACAAAAATAATTGGAACACGCTCGGCGTCGCTTACTATCGCGCGGGCGAGTATGCCGCTTCGCTCCAAGCCTTGGACAAGTCGATGATGCTGGGCGGCGGCGGGGACGGATTCGACTGGTTTTTTGTGGCAATGGCGCAGTGGAAGCTGCATAATGCCCGCGAAGCAATCGATTACCTTCACAGAGCGCAGGAATGGAAACAGTCCGAGCATGTGCCACCGAAGGACCTGTTCGGCGCCGACGATGAAGCGCAGCGACTGATCGTGGAGAGCGCCCCGAAAGCAACCCGTCCTTGACCGTGCGTCGACTTGAGTCTTCAACCTGAGAACCAGCACCAACTAGAAGGACCCGTCATGGCTAAGCGCAAAAAAGCTCCGAAGCGCGCTACTGCTGCGAAACAACCAACGAAACCAGCCAAGGGGAAGCAACCTTCGCCCGCGAAACAACGGGCATCGCGAAAGAAAACCTCCAAGAAAGAGCCACAACGTGATTCCACGATTACGATGTCGGTGCCTTTGACCTGGCAGACCAAGAGTCAGAAAGAGCTTCGCGCGATTGTTAAGTCGACTTTGGGGCAGAATCCGTTACTCGATATTAGCCACGTCATCATCGAGGCGTCGGCCGACGGCCTCTGCACGGGTGGCGGCTTCTGGATCTGGGACAAGTTCTGCTAGACCCCCATGTCAACCGCCTTCATCCCTCTCTCCGCCCTCCAAGGGTCGCGGCGATTCGAGGTGCTTGACCCGCTTGTCGAGCGCGCCCTCGGTTCGGATCGCACCCTGTTACTTCATCCCGCTAGCGGGAAATGGGTCATTGTGCGCGACCCAACGCTCGGTGGCGTTCGCGCGTTGCTTGCTGCCTGTGCCACGGGAGAATTGGACGGTGCCGACGAGACCGAGATCTGGCCGCTCGTAACGCGTCTTGTCGAAAGCGGTCTGATAAAGCATCGCAGCGCGCCCTCGGCCGGAGATTCAACTTGCGGCAAAGGAGGTCGCCAAGGGGTTAACACGCTGATCCTAAAGATGGTGGGGTTTTGCGACCTCGCCTGTCGATATTGCTACGACTTCCGCGCGGAGACCTATTCGTTGCGGATGTCGGAGGAAACAGCACAACGCGCGATCAGTCAGGCGCTTGGCTGTGCGGGACCCGAACTGCGCGTGCTCTTCCATGGCGGTGAGCCGCTGTTGGCTTTCGATCTGATCAGGCGACTGGTTCCCTTTGCCAAAGCCGAGGCCGACAGAGCGGGCCGCAATGTGACGTTTGCCGTGCAATCGAATGGCCTGCATTTTTCCCCCGAAGTCATCGAGTTCCTGCTTGCCGAGCATTTTGCGATCGGAATCTCGATCGACGGTCCGCGCGAGATCAACGACCGGGATCGCGTCGATCATCGTGGGCGAGGGAAACTGGCCGAAATCGAAGACACTCTGAGACGCAATCCGCGCTTAAGAGCCGTCGCGGGAGTGTTGACGACGATTACGAGTCGCAATGCCGATCGCTTGCTGGAGACGGCCGAGTATGTCGCTGAGCTAGGGATTGGGCGTTGGGAGACAACTCTGTTCCAGCCCTTGGGTCGGGCAGCCGGGCGGTCGGCCGAGTTTGTGCCGGAGACTTCCGCGGTGATCGGATCGTACCTGGCCCTGTTCGACGCGGTGGAAGCGGGACGCTTCGAGCACATGGCGATCGGGCCGGTTCTGCGCTACGTCGGGAACGTGCTGTCGGACGAGCGTCGCAGCATGTGCCTGTGCGACGGGTGCGGGGCCGCCTCGCAGCTCGTCACGATCAACGTCGATGGGACGATTCAAGCCTGCGATTCGATTGGCGACGCGAGCCTGAACCTCGGCAGGCTCGATTCGATGACGGTGAATCACGCGCTGGAGTTGCCGGTGGCGGAGCGAATCCGAGGACGGTGCACCTCCGTGCTCTCGCCTTGCCAAACGTGCGACTGGCGGCACTTTTGTGGCGGAACTTGTCTCGCACGGGGCGGGTTGGACACGGTCGACCACCAGGAATGCGAGATCGCCTTGGCCATTTTTCCTGAAATCTTTCGACGTCTCGCGATCACTAATCGTCTCAGGCGGTACGTTGAGCGCTTTGCGTGACTCACTCCGCGGGTTCCTCCAGAGAGTCCCGCCATCGAATTCCCAGTCGTGGCTCGCCGTCGCCATCCAAAGATGGGCCGAGACCCCTGAGTGGGCGTCCGACATTCTGCGCCTGTCGCCGGCCGAACGGATTGCCAGCTTGGTGGAGTTGGCCCGTGAGGCCTATCAGCACGATCTGGGGAATCTGCGATCGAACTTGCGCACCAACACGCGGACGGTCGCTCGTTACGTGAATCAGTCCGCGCCCAGGAACTGGCGCAAACAACACGCCGAGTTTCTATTTGTCAGTCTGCTTGATTCCCTCGTGCTCAATGACGATGCGATGCGGAAAGAGTTACTTGCGCGCACTGAGCTGCTCGGCGAGGAGCGTTTGGCTGCTGCCCAACGCCTCGGGCGGGGCGTTCTCTTTCTGTGTTGCCACCAGTCACACCCGGGTCTTTACCTAAGTCATCCCCGACTCGTCGATCGGGGCTTGACCATCGTGAGTCACGACATCAACGACGCGAATCGCGGGGAGCGACGCCACACGGCAGCGTTCGGCGATCGGGTTGAATTTGCGCCGACGAACGCAACGGGCGCACGCCGCATGCTGGGAAGGCTGAGATCCAACGGCATCGTCGCGGTCTACAACGATTTTCGATTCCCGGAGTCAGCAGGAATACCGAGCGTTCTTTTCGGCCGACCCGTCTTGAATTCGCAGTCTTTGGTGAATTTCGTGTTGCGGACGCGTGCTCCCGTGCTCCCGCTGACTGTGGTCCGACTTCAACCCTTCGATGAAGAAAACGTTCGCATCGAGATCCTTCCCGAGTTGAAGTTTGATGATCTGGGTGAGAGCGAGCGGGATTCCATCGTTGCCGCCATGCGGCTCGGCGTGGCGACCGAGTGCATGATCCGTCGCAATCCGGTCCAATGGCAACTTTGGACGGCTCTCGAATACCGATGGTATGAGGCCCGTTCCGCCTGGTCGCAGCTCGACCGGGTTTTCGGTTCTGATGCGGGGCAGTCCAAATCATCACGTCTTAAGCGCCCATCTAAAACGAAGAGGACAAATGTCAAAGAAACCACGCAAAGCTGACAGCTCCCCACGCCGGCCCGAGAGAATCTTTTGCCAGGCCTTCGTCCGTTCGAAACGTGCTCGGTCGCTGGTCGATGCCAAGTTAACTCCGACGGCGAAAACCGTTGCCAAGTACCAACCAACGAAGGCCGAGATCAACGCGGCGGTCAAAGCTCTGAAAAAGGCTGGTTTCGAGGTCTTGGCCGCAAATAAATTCACGATCTCAATCACCGCCCCGCCTGAGACGATCGAGCGAGTTTTCGGTGTCGAACTGGAATTCGTCCTGCTTAGGGGAGACGGCCCCTCCAACCCTGCGACTTATGTTGTGCTCGTTAAGGGATCGAATCGCCCCGATTTCGTCAGCGCGACGCAGCCGCCTCTGAGTCAGACCGTCGAAGGGATCAGTCTCAATCGCCCTGTGCGATACGCGTCGTCTCCCTTTCCGCCGTCGGTAAGGTATTGGCACCTCGACGTTCCCGATGGAATTGCCACGGCGCTCAATGCCTGGCGCGCGCATCACAAGGGCATCACGGGCCGCGGTGTGCGGGTCACGCTGGCCGACACGGGTTGGTGCGAGCACCCTTATTTCAGCGCGAGAGGCTATCACCCGCATGTGGTCCTCGCGCCGGGGATTACAGATCCCGACCTCGATCCGGACGGGCACGGGACCGCCATGGTCGCGAATTGTCTGGCTGCCGCACCCGACGCCGAATGTGTCATGGTCAAGATGGGGAAGACCGACAATGTCGGCGCGTTTTGGAAAGCGATCGACACGCATCCTGACATCATCTCATGCAGCTGGGGCGCGGGCCCGGTTGTGGCCTTTCCTTTGACTGCCGAACAGAACGCACTGGCAGCGGCGATTGCTTACGCCGTGGCTCACGGGACCATCGTCCTGTTCGCTGCTGCCAACGGCTCGTTTGAGTTTCCGGGACAGCACCCTGACGTCATCTCCATCGGCGGCGCGAATTTGACCGAGCACGGCCAATGGACAGCCAGCGACTACGCGAGCGGGTATACCAGCCCGATCTATCCGGGCCGCGTTGTCCCCGATGTCTGTGGCGTGATGGGGATGCTTCCGATCGGTGTCTACATCATGATGCCCGTTTCTCCGAACGGCTCTGATGACGCCTACTTGGCCGGAGCCGGTGCGTACCCAGCGGGGGACGAAACCCAGCCGGACGACGGTTGGGCGGCCTTCAGCGGAACGTCCGCCACAACCGCGCAGGTTGCCGGCGTTTGCGCACTCGTCAAACAACGCTGGGCTGGATATGGACAAGCCAAAATGCGGAAGCGGCTTCAAAAGACGGCAATCGACGTCACGACGGGTCACGCCAGCGCGGGAACCGGCGGAAACCCCGCACTCGTTGGCCCAGATCTCGCAACTGGCTACGGGGTGGTCGACGCGTACGCGGCCGTGAAATGACGCGGGCGCTGGCGCACCCGGAAGTTCATCCCCTCGTCTACCAGTTTGTTGGCTGCCTCACTGCCTTGCTGTAGGATTGAGTCTTGCGCACTCGAGTCTGATCAGATCCGGAAACTTCACTGACGCCCGCCCGCGCTTTCCCTCACCATCGTCCCATGCTCGAAAATGTCCAGAAATTCGATTGGCTCCTGGCCCTGGGCGGAGCAATCGGCGGTGGTGCGGTCGGTTACGCGGCATTTTTCCTCTTGGTTCACTTCGGCTATTACGCGTTGGTGCTGCCCGGGGCGCTCTTGGGTGTGGGTGGCGGAGCGCTGTCCGGTCGTCAATCGAACTTGATCGGAATCGTCTGCGGCTTGTTGGCGTTGGTGGCCGGAGTCCTGACGGAGTGGAGATTTGCTCCCTTTCAGGCCGACCCGAGCCTCGGCTTCTTCATCACGCACCTACAAAATCTGGGTACGCTGACTTTGGTGTCGATCCCTGCCGGCGGGCTCTTCGGTTTCTGGTTCGGTCGAGGTCGGGAAGGCGGGGTTTGGCCACGCCGCGTGAGAAAGGTAGAAGCGCCAGTGCCACACAACATGAGCGAGATGAGAGTGACGGCGAATGTCCACCTTAAGCGAGACATGGACGCCGGAGGAAAGTGGGTCTGTCAATGCCAGGACTGCCATGAGGTGCGTTCCCTGATCGGCGTCGAAAAAACACTCGACGTGCGCCCGCTGGTCAGAAGAATCCTGCGGCTGGAGGAACAGCTCGAAGAGCTGCCCGATGGACCTGATCGGCGATTGCTTGCCGACGAATATCTCAAAGCGTACGACGAACTCGCGGAGGTGATGTCTCGGTGACATCGCGTCCTGCCTCCGTCAGATGACGAAGCATTTCGTACCTGCCGAGGCTGGTCTCGTTTTTGTCTGCTGTGCACCCGGACATCCGCCGATGAGATCGCCCCAGCGCGACGCGGAAGGTAAGCGCGACCCCGATCAACTGCCTTTCGTCCCGTCTCAATTAACAATTCGGAAAGCAGCATGAAACCGCTCGTTCCTTTCAGCCTTGCCGCCGCCATCATCTTCTCGTTCGCCCCATGGACCCGCGTTCCTGGTGCCGACGAGACGCCCCTGCCTCCCACTTACGCTGAGGTGTCGTACGGTCCACACGCGAGCGACGTGCTCGATTTCTGGAAAGCGAAGGGGGACGGGCCGCGGCCGCTATTGATCCAAATTCACGGCGGAGGTTGGGTCGGCGGCGACAAGAAGCTGGCTCCCGGCGCCGTTCGACCGTGGCTCGCGAAAGGCATCTCTTACGCGTCAATTAATTATCGTCTGACGGGCATCGCTCCTCTGCCGGCACCCGTTTACGACGCGGCCCGTGCCGTTCAATTTCTGCGCTCGAAGGCGGCCGAGTGGAACATCAAGAAGGACCGCATTGCTCTCACGGGTGGCAGCGCGGGTGCTTGTACGTCGATGTGGATCCTGCTGCACGATGATCTCGCGGATCCGAAATCACCGGACCCTGTTCTGCGCGAGTCGACGCGGGTTTCGGCAGCCGCCGTCTCGAGCGGCCAGACGTCAATCGATCCGAAGGTGATCGAGGGTTGGGTGGGAGCCAATGTGCTAAAGCACCAGATGATCTGGAAAGCCGTCGGCGAGAAAACGATGGACGATGCGCTTAAAAACTACGAACAGCATCGCGCACTCTATGTCGAGTTCTCACCCTACAACCACGTGGACGGCAACGATCCTCCGTTGTTTATGACTTACGGTAGCAACATGACTCTGCCTTCCGAAAATGCCGGCCACGGCATCCATCATCCGGTGTTCGGTGTGAAGATGAAGGAGAAGTCGGATCGCGTGGGGCACGAGTGTTATTTGCTCATCAAAGGCACGTCGAAACCCGAGAAGTATGCCTCGGCCAACGAGTTTCTTACAGCGAAACTGCTCGCCCCGTAAGTTACCGAGAACGGTTTAGTGGATGGCATTGGCCGACGGAGGCCAAGTCTTTGTCCGCCTCTTGGTTTGAGAAACGACCATGATCGAGCGCTCCCGTATCGCGCGACTCTTAGCGGTGCTTTGCGCCTATTTGCTCGCAGTCGACGTGGACAGGTCCCGCGCAGACGTCTGCCTGGTGCGAGATGGAAAGGTGCGCGCCGTGGTGGTCACGGCTGTGAAGCCTTCTCCCGTCGCCGCCTATGCGGTCGAGGAACTGGTCACTCACGTGCAGAAAGCGACCGGGCAGCGTCTGCCGGTCGCCGTGGAAACGGCAGTGCCCGCCGGCTACGAAAGTCGGCTGTTTGTGGGGGTGAGCGACGCCGCGCGGAAGCAGGGCATCGACCCGGACAAGCTGGAGGTCGAGGACTACGTTCTGCGCACCGGCGGGAACGATCTGTACATCGTGGGAAAGGAATTGCGCGCTGAGCAGTATCACGGCACTCGGCCGCGCTATTCGGAACCGTGGAATCCGCTGAGCACAGAGTGCGTCCACAGCGGCACGTTGCTCGGAGTGTACGACATCCTCGAGAACTCTCTCGAGGTGCGCTGGCTCTGGCCAGGGGACTTGGGCACGTACGTTCCGCGACAACGGACCATCGTGCTCGCGCCGGTGAGCAAAACCGTCAAGCCGCGACTGCTGTATCGAAATCTGGGTGGTTGGGACCTGCCCCAGATTTATCTCACGGGCTCATTTTTTGGGAAGCGCGTCGCGCGGAACTATCGCGTCGGAGGACTGTCCAAAGACGTCGTTACCAAACTCGTTTTCCCGACGGAGGAGGCGGGATTTGAGTACGGCAAGGCCGTCGAGGTCTACCAAAGACGCCACCGCCGAGTGACGCAAATCGAAAACCCGCTCTGCGTTCTCGGTTCGCACGTGATTGCGGGGATTATGGATTGGTGGGAGACATACGGGAAAGTCCATCCCGAATGGTTCGCCATGCAGGCCGACGGAAAGCGCGGGCTCAAAGTCCGCCGAGCCGGCGCCTGGACTCCGCTCTGCGTCTCGAATTCTCAACTGCATCATTGGATTGTGGAACGGGCGTGGGACGGTGGAGACGTTTTGACTCTGGGCGAAGCCGATGCTGCCGGGGAAAGCATGTGTCACTGTCCGCAGTGCCAGGCGTGGGACGGCCCCCAGCAAGAGGGCTTCCCGGAAGATCTGCGGCTCCTCAAATACACGCCGCGGGCGATGGGCGATCGCTACGCCCGCTATTGGAAAGCCGTTTTCGACCTGGCCGTTCGGCGAAATCCAAATGTCAAAGTGGGCGTCTACCTCTATCACAACACGCTGCCCGCTCCGCTTACGGGGATCAAACTCGACAAACAGATTTTCGGCGAGTTTGTGATTTATGGATCTCGGGACGGCTGGTATCCCCTGAGTCAGGAAGAAGACCGCTGGTATCGCGAGCAGTGGCAGGGCTGGCATAACACGGGGATGTCGCTCGTTTACGGACCGAACTACTTATTGAGCGGTTACGCGACCCCGAACGTCACGACCTGGCAGACGGGCCGCTTCTTCAAGTTCGCCTATGAGCACGGCATGGTGGGGGTCAATTATCGCAGCTACACGTTCAGTTGGGCCGCGCAGGGACCGATGGCCTACATGCATCACCGTCTGCTTTCAGATCCGGAACTGGAGATTGAAAAGGTGCGGCAGGAATATTTCGCTGCCTTCGGGCCGGCCGCTGGGGAGGTCGAGCGTTACTTCGATTATTGGGAGGATTATGCGCGCAACCGGCCTGCCGTTCGCGACCAGATCACCGATCCAAGAGGGGCCTTGGAAAAGCTCAAGAGGATCCGCGGACATTACCTCGCCTATCCGCCTTCGGTTTACCGACCCGCCGAAGCGATGCTGGCGAAGGCCCTCGAGGCCGCCCGAAAAGACCCGCTGCCCGAGTTCGCCCAACGAGTCGAGTTCCTGCAGGCCGGTTTGAAGCACGCGCTCTTATCTACGCATCTGCAGGAATTTCTCGATTTCGACAGCCCGGGCGCCGAACGAGGCTCGGCACCAAAGGATCCTGCAAAACTCAAACGCGCTCGACAGGCGATGCGAGATTTGATTCGGTTCCGCCACGATCCCAAGCATCGGTTTGTCTCCGATTACATCAGCAACGCGACGGTTGAGAAAAATCAGATCGTCAACATCGAGGTGCTGTTCGGCGACAAGAACGGAACCAAGGACCCTCTGTTTAAGGACGACGCCAACTAGTCGCCGTCGTTCGCGGTCAGCCTTCGCGGAACTGCCGAAACCATTTGCGGAGATCCTCGCTGCCAGACCGGTCGGAGAGTCGTTCAGCGCTGGGGCGAGGCTCCTCACGCAGGGTAGTGACTTGTGCAAACTCGGTGCCGTTGCGGCTGCTGCGCTTGGTCAATTGCCGGCAAAACCGCCGCGCCGCTGCGGGTCGTATTCAGCGACAAGCGGTTGGGTCCGGACTGGGAAATTCAAGCGGACGCGGGCCGCGAGAATCAGAGCATGCTTGGCGAGGGATTGTGGAGCGTCTCGGCGGCGTCTTCGGCGGTTAGCGGCGTCGCCGATTTTTCCCAGCGTTGATAGCCCGCAAGCGCGCTTCCTTGCTCGAACTTGCTCGTGCCATCGGGGTTGGTTTTGACCGTAGCCCAGCCCACATAGGCCAAGAGTTGTGGTTCAGAGTCGAAGGTGGCGACCAGTTTGCGGCTCACGCCGGATTTCGACGCATAAAGGTAGTGCACGAGTCGTCTCCCGTTCGTATGGGGAGGGCAGAGGGCTGCGCCGAACCATTTCTCAGGACGGCGATGGCGTCAACTTCGAGCGATGTCAAGGGACAAACGGCGCTTCGCGAGGCTTTGTGTCCCAGCAAAACGGGTCGCTTGACGGTCCCAGATGCACACGGATAATGCAAGGACGTTTGTGATCGCGCCCCACGGGGGACGAAAAGCTATCTCCGAGTGCGGTGGAACCGCGCCCAACCGGGTCAGGCCTTAACCGGAGCAGCCCTAAGCGTTGGCTTTCAGGTGCATCCGGAGATAGCTTTCCTTCCCTCGATTTCGCGCCCGAAGCCACGGTTCGTCGAACGCGCGAGCCGCAGCCGTCCGACTCTCTGCGGGTCCCAACGCGAAAATTGCAGCCGGACTTCAGCCGGCCCGCGGATATCATTCGAGGTGTGCTTGGCCCTCCCGACCGCGCAAAAGTAGGCGATGATGGATGCAGCATCTCCGCAGTCCGCGGCCTCTCCTCATTACACGGTGCTCGCACGGCGGTTTCGGCCGCAGACCTTTTCCGAGGTCGTCGGGCAATCGCACGTCGCGCAGGCGCTGAAAAACGCCATTGCCGGCGGCCGCGTGGCTCACGCGTATCTATTCACTGGTGCCCGCGGCGTTGGCAAGACCTCGATGGCCCGGATTCTGGCCAAGGCACTCAACTGCCCCAACGCCCGGAACGCCGAGCCCTGCAATCAGTGCGACGTGTGCCAGGCGATTGCCAGCGGCCACGATGTGGACGTACTCGAAATCGACGGAGCGTCGAATCGCCGCATCGACGACATCCGGCTCTTGCGCTCGAACGTGGGCGTCAAACCGATGCGGGCGAGGTACAAGGTCTACATCATCGACGAAGTGCACATGCTCACGAACGAGGCCTTCAACGCATTGTTGAAGACGCTCGAAGAGCCGCCCCCCAACGTCAAATTCATTTTTTGCACGACGGAGCCCAATAAGGTTCCTGAGACGATTCTCTCCCGCTGCCAGCGATTTGATTTCGCGTCGATCGCGACACAAAAAATTGCGGAGCGGCTGCACAAAATCGCGGTGGCCGAAGAATGCGAGGTTGAGTCGGCGGCGCTGGAACTCGTCGCCCGACGGGCGGGGGGCTCGATGCGCGACAGTCAGTCGCTCTTCGATCAGCTTCTTGCGTACGGCGGAAAATCGATCACCGCCGATGACGTGCATCGCCTGCTCGGCACGGCCAGTGACGAGCGGCTGATCGAACTGGCAGAGGCCGTCGTTGGACGTCAGCCGGCGCGGGTGCTCGAGTTGCTCGACCTGGCGCTGGCAGGCGGCGTTCAATTGGGCGAATTCGTCGATCAGATCATGGAGTATCAGCGCGACCTGATGGTGGTTGCGGCCGGCTCCGAGTCGGCTGCGCTGCAAAGCGTCGCGCCCTCGAATCGACCACTCTTGAAGGAGCAGGCACAAAAGTGGGGACTGCCGACGATCGTCCTGGCTTTGCAGATCCTCGCGGAAACCAAGACTCGTATGCAGCGTTCGGGGATGGGCCGTGCCCTCGCCGAATTGGCTCTCGTGCGGCTGTGCCTACTGGAAGAGACGCTGGATCTGGCCTCGCTCGTCGAAGAACTGCGCTCGGGGCCGGGAGATGGAGGATCGAAGGCTTCCGCAGGTCAGCCAGCCGCCCGGGCTCCGTCCCATGCTCGGTCGCTCAAGACCGCGAGCCCGGCTCCGGCCGCAACTGTTGCCGGAGGTGGGGCAGACCCGCACGCATCGAAATCGGCCGAGCCCACCGCTACGCCAGAAGCCCAAGTTGCGAGTGTCCCAGAGGCTTCCCCAAAGGTCGAGCTGGAGTTCGCTCCGACTCACGCGGAGGCCATTTGGGCGCAAATTGCTTCGCGAATTGATGTTAAGGATTTTTTGGGCCGCGCGCTGACGAAAGTCAGCCGAGCAGCAATTTCTGGACCAAATCGGCTAGAAGTATTCTTCCCGTCCGCCTATCATGGCAATAAGACCCATTGCGAACAGCCAACAGCCTTGGGCCGGCTGGAAAAGGTGGCTGCGGAGGTCGTCGGGAAGCCAGTGCAGGTCGTCTGCCGGCTCGAAGCGGACTCCCCGCCATCGCCCCTGGCCGACAAACCGCCGGAAAGTTTGCCGACTCGAACAGTCGAGGCCAAAGTCGAGACCAGCCGGGTGGATTCGGCAAGCATTAACGATCCCTATGTCGAACGAGCTCGGACGATCTTTGGAGCCACAATCGAAAATGTAACGGTTGCGAACCACCGGGCCGCCGGAGGGGCAACGGACGAGTCGGAACCGGCTCAAGAGGGTTGAGGATCATGTTTAAGGGACTGTCGAACCTGACGACGCTGCTCAAAGAGGTGCAGCAGATGCAGGGGCGAACCGACGAAATGCAGCAAAAGCTCGGTCAGCTCCGAGTGGAGGGGCGAGCCGGCGGGGAAATGGTGTCCGTGCAGGCCGACGGTTTGCAGCGTGTCGTCGCGATCAAAATCGACCCCAGCCTGTTGCAGTCGGCCGACGGAGAGATGTTGGAAGACCTGGTGGTGGCAGCGACGAATCAGGCGCTCGACAAATCGCGAGAGTTGGCGGCGGAGGAATTTTCAAAATTGACTCAAACGCAGCTTCCCGGGCTTTCAGAAATGATGTCGAAATTCGGTCTCGGCGGCAGCGGCACAAGCACGACCTGACGGAGCACCTCAGTTCTTGGCTGAGACGAAGCGCGGACCATCGACTATGCGATCACGCGAAACTGACGAACAGCAATCGCATCCCTACGGACCGGCAGTCGGCAGCCTCATCGAGGAGTTCGGCCGGCTTCCCGGCATCGGACGCAAGACCGCCGAGCGGCTAGCTCATCACATTCTGGCGTCGCCGACGGACGAAGCGCTGGGACTGGCAGAAGCCATTCGGCGCGTCAAAGAGGCGGTCCACCCTTGCACGCAATGTTTCAACCTCACCGAGGGAGAATTGTGCGCGATCTGCAGCGATCCCAAGCGGCAGCGGCACACGCTTTGCATAGTTGAGCAACCACGCGACATTGTTGCTCTCGAAGCCGCCTCAGTTTTTCAGGGCCTGTACCACGTGCTTCAGGGCCGAATTTCGCCGCTGGACGGCGTCGGCCCCGAAGATCTCACGATCAATGCCCTGGTCCGCCGCGTGCGGAATGGTGGTGTTACAGAGATTGTAATGGCTACAAATCCGACCGTCGAAGGGGATGGGACGGCCCTGTATATCTCGAATCTGCTCGCGAGCGATCAGGTGCGGATCACGCGGCTGGCTCGAGGGATCCCCACAGGCAGTGTGCTAGAGTTTGCTAACAGAGAAATGCTGGCGGATGCCCTAATGGGGCGACAGGAATTTTAGGTCAGCCTCGAAGACAAAACGATTTTGAGCCGAGACCTCAGGGCCGTCGGAATGCAAACGCGGGTCTTCGGACCGCGCGAGACTGGTAAATCATGCAACTGAATCTTTCCCAGCACATGAAGATGAGCCAGCAGATGAAGCTGGCTCCGCGCATGATCCAGTCGATGGAGATCCTGCAGCTACCTGTGATGGCGCTTAACGACCGCATCGAGCAGGAACTTCAGGACAACGTCGTCCTGGAAAAGGGGCCCGAAGAAGAGGTCGAAGGAGAAGTCCTCGAGGCCGCAACAGTCGACGCTCCCGCCGAGAAGAGCGTGGAAGAGCGCGAACTGGTCGTCGATAACGAACACAGTAATGAGGCCGATTTCGAGCGGCTGTTGGAAATGTCGGCCGACTGGCCCGAGGACAATCTGGCGGCCGGCTCGCGTCCCTCGTCAAACCGGATCGAAGAAGAGGGCGAGCGCAAACTCGACGCGATGTCGAACATGGAGGCCCGTCCTCCCTCGCTGCATGATTACCTGATCGAACAATTTCACTTCTTCGAGATGCCCCAGTCGGTTCGCGAGTTCGGTGAATACCTGATCCAAAACCTCGACAACAATGGCCGCTTGCAGGCCTCGTTGCCGGAAATCGTGCAGGTCTATTCGCTCGAGGAGAAAGTCTCGCTCGAAGATGCTCAGCAGGCGCTGGCTCTCGTGCAACGGCTCGACCCACCCGGCGTCGGGGCCCGCGATTACAAAGAGTGCCTGCTGCTGCAGGTTCGGCCGGAGATGCCCCATCGTGACGTCGTGGTCACGCTGATCAGCTCACACATGGAGGACGTCAAGCAGAATCGACTCCCCGTCATCGAGCGCAAGACGGGATATTCGCTTGACGACATTAAGGCGGCGATCGAAGAACTCCGCACGCTGAATCCTTGGCCCGGTCAGGGATTCGAACCCCGACAGGCCGAACGAGTCACTCCGGATTTGGTCGTCGACCTTGATGAGCACGGCAAATACACAGTCACACTTCTCGACGAATACACACCGCCCCTACGGATCAGCCGCTACTATTTGGAACAGCTGCGGGGCAATCCCGATCCGAAGACGCGCGAATTCATCAAACGAAAGATCGATTCCGCGCGGTGGCTGATCGAGTCGATCGAGCAGCGGAATAACACGCTCAAACGCGTGGCGCAGGCGATCATCGATCACCAGACCGAGTATCTCGAGAAGGGGCCGCAGTTCATCGTCCCGCTCAAGATGCAGCAGATCGCCGACGTCGTGAAAGTGCACGTGACGACGGTCTCGCGGGCCGTCGACGACAAATGGATTCAAACGCCCCGCGAACTGTGCCCGCTGAAGAGCTTTTTCGGTGGGGGGACCAAGACGGCGGACGGCGACGATGTGGCCTGGGACATCATCCGGTTGGCAATGAAAGAGATTGTCGACGCGGAAGACAAGTCCGACCCGCTCTCCGACGAGGCGCTGGTGGAAGAGCTAGCCAAGCGAGGCTACAACCTGGCCCGCCGAACGGTGACCAAGTATCGCAAGGCGGAAAACATTCCGTCCTCTCGCGAACGTCGGCACTACTGATCACTGATTCCCTTCGTGAAAAAAAGAGCCGCCGGACAACTGTCCGGCGGCTGGCGTTTTCAAATTCCAGTGCTTCAAGCCACTGGGTCTATCACGGGAAGGGCGAGCCGAACGTCCCCGGCGGGAACGTTTGCCAGGTGTAGCCGAACGGTCCGAAATTGGTCCCCCCGACGGCGGTGTTCGGGAAGATTTCGTTGCCGAAGTCGGAGATGACAGTACCGAACGTGTTGTGCGTCAAGACCGACGGCCCGGAGTCGGTGACAAAGGTCGACTGACCCGTGCCCGCCTGCTCGAAGGCTGTGACCGTGAATTGGTTGCCCGGGGCCGGAATAGCCCCGAGTGCTTGCGAGACTGTGAAGACTTGGCCGGCCAGCGTTGTGCCCGAGATCACGCGTGTCTGGCCGCCATCCGGCCCGTTGAGGAATCGCACAATCGCATTGGTGTAGTCACCGTCCGCGCTGATGACGAAGTTGGTGCCTCCAAAGGTCGTGGTGGTCGGCACCGGGGCTCCAGAGACGGTATCCGGTGTGGTCGTGCTGGCATTATTTGCGAAGGTGCCCCAGATGCCGCCGATAATGAGCGCCCCGCCGTCGATCGCCGTGCCGCCCTGGTTAAAGACGCCGGGCTCACGTTGTGCGTTGCGGAAGCGATTCTGATCGGCCGTAGTGAACTGATACAAGCCGCCGATGAACGGATCGTCATAGATACCGGGGATGGTCTTGAACACGTCGGTTTGCGCAGGCGTTCCAAACGGCGGATAGGACGCCCCCAACCGAGTCACATCGATCGTATTGCCGACGTTGCCGGTTAGGGTCAGGGCCAGGCGTGCCACCGGATCGGCCTGGAAGGCCGGGTTGATCGTCGGGTTGCCCGGCACGTTGTTAAACAGGGCTGCCGGGGTCGGTGTGGCCGTCGTCGTGAACGACTGCGTCACGATGTCGATGTTGGCGTTGCCCGAGAAGTGGTTGTTCGTGATCGACGCGTTGATGAATCCATTCTCACTGGTGCCAGCGGCGATGAAGATTCCGTCGCCATCGTCCGGCAGCGTCGCCTTGGACCCGTTGCCGCTGATTTCCGTCTGGTTGACGCTCAAGCGAACGATGGGAGCGAGCTGCGGAAAGACCGAGTAGAAGACGCCGTTGAAAAACAGAGTCGAGTGCAGCGGATCCTGTTGCGACAGGGTGCTGTCGCAAAAGTTCTGGACCAGGATACCTTGCAGTCCGTTGGCGTCGATGACGTTGGTGGCGGCGGCTGGTCCCACAGTATTGGGATTGAGGGTGCCCTGAATGTTCGCGTCGATTTCGCCGTCCCACTGATTGAGGATGAAGATGCCGTGACCGTTGTTGAACGACACGATGTTGTCCGTCCACGTCGCGTCGATAAATCCGTGGCCATGGATGCCGTTGGTGCCGTCGGTCCCGAGTTCCGTAATCATGGCGATACCGTCGCCGCCGTTGTTGGTGATCGTGTTCCCGCTCGAAGTCGAGTTGATCACTGAGAATTCGTTCGCGAAGAACTCAACGCCGGAGAGCGTGTTGTTGGTGATGATGTTGTTCAGGAGGTTGACGTTCACGACGGAGGAACCGCTCGGGTCGATGTTTACGCCGTTGCCGCCGTTGGCCTTGATTGTGTTGGAGACGATGTCGATCAAGCTGCTGCCGCCGGCGAGGGGAATGATCGGGACCGTTTGGAAGTTGATGCCGTCCGACACGTTGTGCTCGATGAAGTTTCCGGTCAACAGCACATTGAAGGCCGGTCCGGTCTGATCGTTATCGGTGAAGCTCACCCCGAAGCGACCGTTCTGCTCGATGATGTTGTTCTGCCAGACGCCTTCGATCTGCGAGAAGGCGGTCGTTTCGGCGTTCACGCCGTCCTGACCGTTGCCGTTAATCGTGTTTTGGGCGCCGTCGGTGCCGCCCAGCGTGACGCGGAGGTCCGCATCGGCCAAAGAGTGGAATAGAGCACCGTTGATGCCGTTGTTGCTCAGGTTGTTGCCCTGGACGAAGAAGTCGATTGTCAGATGGGCGTTCGCGTTCGTGATATCGATATTGCCGCCTGCAATCTGCAGGTTGAGACCGTTGCCGACGTTGTTGGAGATGTTGTTGGAGAAGATGTCGACGTTGTCGACCACCGAGTCGCCGTTGCGAAGGAACGTGATGCCGTCACCCCCGTTGAAGCGGATCTGGTTGCCCTGAATGACGATCATGCTGTTGTTGGGATTGGGAACCGCGGTGAAACGCGTGGTGTCGGCCAGCATGCTGTTCTGGAAGGTTTCGATGAAGATACCGCTGCCCGCGTTCGGGCCGGCACTTCCTCGCGAGTCGATGCCGATGAAGTTGTTCAAGATGCTCAACTCCCACAGGAAGGAATTCCCTTCCGTGCGGACGTGAATACCGTCGCCGTGGGCGAACGTGCTGAGGCCCGTTGCGGCCACCGTGTTGATGATCGAGTTGTTGGTGATCACGAGGCCGGCCGAGCTACCCGTCACCGGGTCGCTCCGCAGCCGCGTGAAGATACCCGCGTCGCCGTTGCCGCTGATCGTATTGCTGTCGACCACGAACGGCTGGGCGCCGGCCATGTTCGGCGGCGCGCCGACCAGGCCAATCTGGCCGGCGTTCGCGTCGAAGTGAATGCCATATTGAACGTTGCTGTCGATGATGTTGTTGACAATCGAGCCGGTGACTGTGCCTTCGTTGGTCACGAAGACGTGGACGCCCGCTCCGCCAACCCCGACCGAACCGTTGTTCGAGATGTTGTTCTGCAGTCCGCCCTCGACGCCGATTTGAGCATTGACGATCGCGGTGGGGCCGTTGGCCGAGATTAACAGCCCGTCCGGATCGCTGCCGATGACAGGGACGGCCGCGGTGCCGTTGTTGGTGATCGTGTTGCCTTGGAAGTTGGAGACATTGATTGTGCCGCCACCGACGATGCTGTTGGCGTCAAACCACACGCCGTTGCCCAGGTTTCCGGTCACCGTGTTGTTGACGAAGGAGGTGACGTTGATCGTGCCGCCTTCCGCCTCGACGTGCACGCCGGTTGACGGTGCGATGTTGTTGGTGGAGGTGTTTTGGTTGAACACCAGATTGATCGTTCCGGGCGCGGTCGTGAACTGGAAACCCGTTCCGTTCGCACTTGCCGTGTTGCCAATGAAGGTGGCATTGATCGTCTCGCTGGCGTCGTTGGTTTGCACCAGGAAGCCGTTGCCGGCATTTCCGGTTGAGGTATTACCGGTTTCGACGAGCGTCAGAGTGGGCGGGGTATTCGCGTTGGAGTTGATGACCTCGAAGCCGTTTTGCGAGATCGTCGGTAGCGCGGTCGCCGTGTTGTCGACGATCTGGCCGATGCCGTTGTTGGCAAACAGCCCCAGCGTGTTGTTCGCGGCGGTGCCGGTGGCGTTTTCGAGTTGAACGGCGTTGAGGTAGTTGACGAATTGGTTCTGATTGATGTTGAAACCGACGATCGGGCCGACGGGATTACCAATGCCGCCGCCGAACGCCGTGCTGTTCGCGTTCGCGCCGCTAATTTCCAAACCCGAAATCTGGTCGCGGTTGGCCAATCCGAACACGAAGGTACCCGGACCGTTGTTCGAGTTGGAGACGAGCGGCAGCGCGCCGGTGGTCTGGCCGGGGAGCAGGAAGGTTCCTTGGAGCGTGACGATGGGGTGCGGCGTCGTGCTGCCTAAGACGTTTTGATCATTAAACAGCTGGAACATCCGGTTGACTGCGAGATTGGTCCCCGATCCATCGGTGCGAGGCAGAATTCGGATGATGTTGATGTTCGGGTTGTCCGCGTTCTCCGCCTGCTGCAAGGAGCCGAAGGGATGCTCGAATGTACCGTTGCCGCTGCCGGCCGGAAGGTTCGGATTCACGTGAATGACTTGAATCGCCTGGTCGGTCGCCGGATTGTCGAGTGCATTGCTCGAGATCGTCGTGATGTCCCGGACGGGGATGCGATCTTTGCGCCAGACCATGCTGTTCAGCCGATCGGCCACTGCCGTCGGGCTGAACCACTTGGTTGGGATGCCGTCCGGGAGCGCCCAAGAGACGTTGACGAAGGCGGTCGAATTGAAGACCGGGTCTTCCTGCACCTGGACGTTCACTTGCAGAGTGTCAGTTACGGCGACGTTGACTCGGCCTTGTACGCCGACGCCCTCACCGTCGTGGACACTGTGAACGTAATACGGGCCGATGTAACCGCTGACTCCGTACCGGCCCAGGAAGGGAAGCGGACCACCGAATTCGATTTCGCCACCGTCGTATGCCGCTTCCGCGGTGTGAATGTGGCCCAACATGATGTTGTTGGCTTGGAAGAAGGGGGCACCGAAGACTCCGTCCTGAACGGTGAACTCGGTGGAGTTGTTGAGGAAGTACCAGTTCGCGCGGATGTCGAAGTACTTGCCCAGGTTCTCGTAGCTCACACCCCAACGCGTAAAGCCGAAGTTGTGCGTGTTGTCGTAGTCGACAAACCCCCAGAAGCCTTGGACGCGGTTGTACTCAGGGCTGTATTCGCGATAGCCGACGCCG
>DASRXU010000283.1:0-3057 GCA_035687365.1 Planctomycetaceae bacterium
ATTTGAGCGCCCAGTACTCGGCGTATTCGGGTCGGCCAAGCAGCCTTTCGACCAAGCGTTGGCCGCGGTCGGCGCGACCGTTCGACAAATAGCTGCGCACTTCGTCAGGAGTTGGCAAAGTGCCGATCACGTCGAGATACGCGCGGCGGACGAACTCGTCGTCGGTGCAGCGGGCCGAGGAGCGAACATTGAGGCGGTCCAGCTTCGCGGCGACCAGCCGATCGATGAAGTTCTGCGGCCGGGGTGAATCCGGCTGGGAGGGAACTTTCGAGTCGGGGGCCGCGAGCGGAATGAGTGCCCGGAATACGTCGACCTCGTTCATGTAGGCGGCCATCACGGACGCTTCGCCCGGATGATCGCCGGCGGTGACGAGACCGAAATTGTCGACGCCCGCCAATTCCTCCCGATTGGACTGAAACTTCGCATGCGACGTCACGTCGACTTCGCGGCCATCCGTGTAGCGGGCGATGACGCGCAACTGCTGGGAGTCGTGCGACCGCAGTTGCCGTTCGCGCGGCGTCACGCGGATCGACCCAACGCGCGGCGCGGCCGGATCGCCTTCCGGAGCGCCGGCAGCGATCCATTCGCGCAGCAAGCGATACTCAGGCGAGGCGCGTTGAATTCGCACGCCGCCCCCGTGCGGCACGCTGCCGGTGGCCTTTTTCAACATCAGGCTCTCGTCGGGAGCCGGAGGGAAAATACGTCTCCCGCGACCTTCCTCGAGCAGCGCCAGCCGATCGGCCCGCGGGTCGAAACCGAAGATCGAAAGCTTGAAGCCGTTCTGCCCCTCCGCCTTGCCGTGGCAGCCGGAAGAATTGCAGCCAAAGCGGCTCAGGATCGGCAGGATGTCATTCTCGAAGTGGAGCGATCGCGGCCGGTGCGATCCGGAAATGTGGACAGGAACAATCAGCGACTTTCCGGCGGCTGTGACCTTAATCTGGCTGCTGCCATCGGCGACACTCTGCGCGACGCCATCGGGTCCGATTTCGACAATTCCCGAATCGCGCGAAGCGTACGTTGCCCCTCGCGTCAGGTCGACGGCTTCGCCCCGGCTCGTTTCACCGGTGATCAGCAGCGAAAAGCGGGAGCCGGGACCATCGAGGTTGAGCCGATCGGGATCAACGCGGAGTTTGACGATCGGGGGGCAATTCGAGCGAGGCTCGACAGCGAGAGCGAGGCTGCCGGCGAAAGCGGCTGACGCCAAGGTCAGAGTAGGCAGGAACAACCGGAGCATGCGCCGCCGTTCTTTGAGTCGAGGCGCGACTTTCTGGCGGATTCTTGGCAGGTACTTCCGGCCGGCTCAGGAGCCAACGCGGAACGCATCAACTTTGGCAGGTGTTATCGAAAATCCATCTTACGCTTGCACGGGGGATTCGCAAGCTCGAAGTGGCGCTCGGCCGGGACCGAGATGCGCAACGCCAGGTATCGGCAAACTGGCTCCCTGATCGCAGCGGGCTGTCAGCGTTTCTGTCTCAACAGGGGCCTTTTGACATCTCCCGTCCCGCGCGACTAAGCTGGCTTCACAAATCGCCCTGGAGGGGCTGCACGGAGTGGGAATGCGATAACGGAGCGAACAGATGCCCATTCTCAAATTGGAGGCGGAGGAGATCAAAATCCTCCGCAAGACGCTCAAGCTGAGCGAGGCCGAATTTGCCAGTCGCATTGAACTGGAGGACCGGCAAGCAGTGAAGCTTTTGGAGTCGGGAGGGATGGCTCCCACCGTCAAAATGTACCGCCAGATGCTGCGGCTACTGCGGACCGGTGCGATCCGCTCGCCCAAGTTGAAGAAGATGTTGGAAGCGGTGAAGGAGCGGACCGAAACTACCTGGTGAGCAGTTTTCGTTCGCGTGAGAATTTTTCGCGCGATCTCGCGCGTCCTTGGGAGTGCGCCGAATGATGTCCCGGCTACATTTGGTTTGTTTCTTCGCCGCAGTCTTCATCATCGAAGGGCCGGCACCTCTTCGCGCCGGCGATCCACCGCCGGCCAAACCAGCCCGCTCCTTAATCGTACACGCAGACGACGCGGGCATGTCGCATTCGGTGAACGTGGCGACGATCGAGGGCCTCGAGCATGGGGTAGTTACCTCGGCGAGCATCCTCGTCCCCTGCGCCTGGTTCCCCGAGTTTGCCGAATATGCACGCAAACATCCCGAGCGAGATTACGGCGTCCATCTGACGCTGACGTGCGAATGGAAGAACTATCGATGGGGGCCGGCCGCGCCACGCGACAAGGTCTCCAGCTTGCTCGATCGCGACGGCTATCTGTATCGGGATAACCCGCCCGTAGTCGCCAACGCGAAACTCAGCGAGGCCGAGACCGAGTTGCGGGCGCAAATCGATCGGGCCAAAGCCTTCGGCGTGCGACTGTCACATCTCGACACGCATATGGGGACGCTGCTCGACCGGCCCGACTTTTTGGAGCTCTACGTCAACCTGGGGATCGCCTACCACCTGCCGGTGATGTTCACGCGCCAGGCTTCACTCCCCGCCTTCCAGGCCAAGTATCCAGCTCTTCGCGGCCACGATCGCCAGCTCTTAGACATGCTCGACACGCATCATCTCCCCGTGCTGTCGTCGGTTGTGATGCTCTATAACAAAGGTGAGCACAGCGTCCGCGCGCACAACTATTTCAAGGCCTTCGAGGCGCTGCAGCCCGGCGTGAACCAGCTGATCGTCCACTGCGGCATCGACAACTCGGAGCTGGAAGCCATCACCGACTTGGCGAAGCTTCGCGATAGCGACCGCCGCTTTGTGACCGATCCGGAGACCAAGGCCGAACTGGCGCGGATGGGGATCACCTTGACCACTTGGAACGATTTCCGGCAGACCGCTGAGCGGAAATAGCCGATTTCCCCCGCACCGCGCGTTTCCCGACTGTCGCCCTGCTTGCGCCGGCTTGAGACGGCCGATGATTGAAGCGGTCGCTCGCAGAGGTCTTCCGCTGATCCGAGCTAAGATTTAGACTGAGGAAAGGTGGCCGTTGGAGCCGCCATCGTCGGTTTCGGAGCTTCCGATGCGATTTCCCCGAATGGTCCGCGTTCGCCAAAAGTTCGATGT
>DASRXU010000284.1:0-11305 GCA_035687365.1 Planctomycetaceae bacterium
CCGCTCGATCGCCTTGCCGACGTCATACGTCCGAATCACCGACGGCTCGATCTGCCAGTCGCAATTGAAGACGGCGACGCCAAACGAGGAGTCACCCGCAAGCGGGGCACGTAAGCATGCCACGAGGATGGCGCCCAGCAGGATGACGGTTGGTGTTGCCCGACCGAATGGCGAATAGTTCTTCATGACTGACCCTCCTGATCATCAAGGAACTCTTGCCGCCGCAACCCGCAGCGGCTTACCGATTACACGAGTAATAAGTACATCTGTTAGCGGTGTCGATCGCAGTCTTGGGATGCAATTGATCGCTCCCTCCGCAGGTCGATTTCGACACGGTGTCGAATTCAACTCGGTCGCCGACTGCGAAGCCGGGGGCGAATGCTCGTGGCAACGACAACACGGGGCCGATACGATCGGGCCACATCGCACAGCACGCCGGCTCTTCGCATTCAACCTGGAGATGATCGCGGCCGCAAAATGAAAAAGACATCGACCGGTACGACCTCAAAGTCTTCTCGCGGGCAAACTCGTCGGGCCATTACGCCGGAGGATCTGCTGCAGCTGCACATCATCGCGGATCCTCAAATCTCGCCCGACGGGTCGACGGTCCTGTTCGCCAAAAAGCATGTCGGCGAAAAGAACGACTACGAAACGAATCTGTGGCTTGTCGGGGCCGAGACGTCGCGCTCGAAGGCTGCCGCCGAGCCGCGGCAATTCACTTCGGGAAAGCGCGACGGGCACGGCCGGTGGTCACCCGACGGCAAACAGATCGCCTTCATTTCGGCCCGCGACAAGCCAAAGCCGCAAATCTTTCTGATGGCGGCAACCGGCGGTGAAGCCGTGCCGCTCACGAAGTTTCCGGAAGGTGCGATCAGGGGCTTTCAGTGGTCGCCCGACGGTCGCCTGCTGGCGGTCGCTTATCGCGAAACGGAGACCGGGCGCACGAAAGAAGCTGAGAAAACCCGCGAATCGACCGGGGCCAGCGCGCCGCCGCAAGTCATCGATGATTTCCACTATCGGCTGGATGGCGACGGGTACTTCCGCTCGCAGCGTTTTCAGCTGTACATCGTCGAGGTGGCGACCGGCGAGCATCGTTTGCTGCGTCGGGAGCGGGCCAGCTCGTTCGAGTTCGATTGGGCTCCCGATTCTTCAGAGCTTGTAGTGGCCGTGAACACCAACCGCGAGCCGGCCTTGGTCTGGTGGAAGGAGGATTTGCTGCGGGTTGACGTGAAGAGTGGCAAGTCAGAAAGGATCGAAGGCCTTCCGGTCGGCGCGAAGCAAGCGGTACGCTGGTCGCCGGACGGGCGCACGATCGTCTTCGCAGGCCGCGAGGGAAAAGAGGCGTGGGGTGTGCACAATACGCGACTCTACGTTTACGAGGTGCAAAGCCAGCGCTGTCGCGATCTGACGGGCAGCGAAGATTACTGCCTCACCGCCGCCACCTTAAGTGACAGTGCCGAGCCTGCCTTCGGAGCACTGCTCGAGTGGAGTCCCGACAGCCGTCGCATCTTTACGAACATCGGCTGGCACGGCGAATCGCACATCGCATCGATTCCTGCTGCCGGCGGTCCGCTGACCTTTCACACCAAAGGGCGGTCGATCCTCTCGCTGGGCAATCTGAGCGCCGATGGAACGCGTGCCGCGCTGACTGTTTCTGACCCGGTTTCGCCGGGCGAAGTGGCCGTTGGTTCGTTGGCCAACGCGGCGGCCCCACTTAATGTGAAGGTCCTCACGCATTTCAATGCGCCGCTGCTGAAGCAGCTCGAGATATCCGCACCCGAACCGCATTGGATCAACTCGGCCGACGGCACGAAGGTGCACGTCTGGGTGATCAAGCCGGTGGGTTTCAGGGCCGGCCGAAAATATCCGGCCGTGCTCGAGATTCACGGCGGCCCCCACGCGCAGTATGGCGAGACCTTCTTCCACGAGTTTCAGGTTTTGGCGGCGGCCGGTTATGTCGTCGTCTACAGCAACCCGCGTGGCAGCAAAGGCTACGGCGACGCGCACTGCGCGGCGATCAAGGGGGCGTGGGGCCAAGCCGACTGGCGGGACATGCAAGCCGTCATCGGCTTCATGAAAGGGCTGCCCTACGTCGACATGGCGCGGATGGGTGTGATGGGCGGCAGCTACGGCGGTTACATGACCAACTGGACGATTTCCCACAGCAACGAGTTTGCCGGCGCGATCACCGATCGCTGCGTTTCCAATCTGGTGAGCATGGTCGGCTCCAGCGACCTGCCGCTCGTGCCGGGCGAGTACTGGGAAGGCAACAGTTGGGACAACACCGAGGCGATTTGGGAGCAAAGCCCGCTGAAACATTTCGGCAACGTCAACACGCCGACGCTGATCATCCACAGCGAAGGCGACCTGCGTTGCAACGTCGAGCAAGCGGAACAAGTCTTCGTCGCACTCAAGCTTCGCAAAGTCCCGACGCGTTTTGTGCGCTACCCCTCAACGACCAGCCACGGCTTGAGCCGTTCCGGCCCGCCGGATCTGCGGCTGCATCGACTCCACCAGATTCTGGATTGGTGGAAGAAGTACCTCGGATAGCGAGCTGTATGCGGCTAAATGAGCGGTGCTCCCTTCTACGTCCATCCCATTCGCGCAGAAAAGAGGATGCAACTCATTACAGGCAACGATCGGGGGCTGGGTATAGAAATATTTCCAGGAGACGAAGCGGAGCTTCGAGGCGGCGCGTTCCCAAGCAGAGTTTTCAGAGTTTGGGAACCAGGCAACGCGAATTAAGGAACGCGAGATTTCCGGATGGCGAAACTTGTGTCAACGCAGTCGATGCAGCGATACGCCCGGCCGATGTCACTAGTGGCGTTCTTCGGTGGCACATTGGGCGCCGCGGGTTGGATTTTCGGTATTGCCTTCGAGCTGATGGGCGCACCACAAAAACCGGCCGGAGTCGAGCTGGACATTCAAGTGGTCTTATTGTGCGCCGCCGGTGTTGTTTTGTTCGGCTTCTTCCTAGGGTGCTTGTCTCTTGCCGGACTCAGGCTGAGTACGTTTCTCATCTGGCAGACGTTAATGGGGGCGTCGTTCATATTTGGGACGGCTGCAATCATGTGGCTGCAGTCACGGGGAGTATTGACGCTTGCCGTGAGAGGCTATGCGTTCAAAGGCCAGCCGGGGAACGAAATCTGGGAAGCCATCGGCCGCCACGTCAGGCCGGAATTCGCGTACGCGGCCCCCGCGCTGATTCTCGGCTTCATGGCGGCCGCTTGGTGGCCCCCCCTTTGGAGAGCTCTGCTTGGAATCGACACTCGCGATTCGCGCGGCGCCCCGGAAAGCGAGCCGTCATGACGACCGCCGATTTCCCACATCCTGTCGTCGTCCTGTGTCACCGATTCGGATTCTAGACCGCGGATCGCTCGGCATCTGACGGGGGTAACAAAAAGGGGACGGGAGTCGTTTCGGTTACAGTTTCGTCTGCCGAGTCGAGCGCGATTGAGTTTCGAGGTTGTTTCTACGCCCGTAGAAACCCGGGCTCGGGCAGGCGTGTCTTTGGTGCTACGATGGCGGTAGCGCACTTCGGGACCAACCGCCGACTCGAAGCGGTGGGCCAAGTTGGCCCGGGCGGGCCAGCAGTTTTGTCCCGGCGGGACGGGACACATTCGTCTGACGAGGGGACGCCTTTGTCCCAGCGAGCCGCTGCCGGCATCTGTACAGTTTCTGGTCACCGGGTCGGGTCAGATAGTTTCACTAGGGTTTCACTAGGGAGTTGACCCGGTGAATTGGTGACCCGGTGCTCGGGACGGGGGGAAGCGGGCAAACTCAGGTCCGGACACTCTTGGTCCGCGCGGCGGGGACCGGGACGGGACCCGATCAGAATGGGACGGAACGCCGATGCGCGACGGGACTCGGACGTGATCGGTCCAAAGTCAGTCCACCTTCACAATTCCGAAGGAGTCCGGCTGTAGTCGTTGGAGAGCAATAACTTAGGAGCGACAAAGTCCGGTCCGGTCCACTTCTTCGAGAAAAGGGACCGCTGGGACGGGACACTTTCCCAATCGGAGTCCCGACGTCGTCCCAGTGGAGATCGGCGTCCCAACCGACACGCGTTGTTCGATCACTGGCGCGATCTTAAGACGTGGGCGCAGCGGACCGACGGAGTCCAGAACACTCGACCCGCTCCCGCCAAAACTAGGCTCTGGTGCGTGAGCTGGGAAGTCTGCGCAATTTGTCGTCGAAAATTCCTATTACATTGAGCTGAACGCCGCGGGGCCGGCCGGACGATCTTCTAACTGAGTGCACATTGGGCGATCTGCAAGGGCTTTCGCGGCCCGCACGCCCGATCGCGCTCGTGAGATTTATCCGGGGGGCGGCAGATGGCAAGCGCTGACGAAGAATACATCCGTGGTGTCCGGTGCGAGGAAATTCTTCGCCCGGCCAAAGCGATCGAGCATTATCTGCGAGCGCTCTCCCTGCAGCCCGATCATGCCCCGTCACACAACAACATCGGCGTGATGCGGCAACAGTGCGGAGAGCATGACGCAGCGGTCGCCGCCTATCAAAAGGCGCTCGAGGCCAATCCGCAGTATGCGGTCGCCTGGTACAACCTGGGCAATTGCTTTCGCGAAGCTAATCGCCTGGAACAGGCAGTCGAATGCTATCGCCACGCGCTCACACTCATGTCGACCGATGACGAGACCCGCATCAATCTGGCAATTGTGTTGAAGGACCTGCGGCAACTCGACGAAGCCTTGGTTGTGCTGGACGAAATCCCTTCCTCCTCGCCGCATGCTGGCAAGGCACAATTCAACCGGTCGATGGTGCACCTGCTGCGCGGCCAGTTGGGCCAAGGCTGGGACGATTACGAGGGGCGACTGCATGTCGAACCCAACAAACGCTCGCTGCCCGCAAGTCGCTGGGACGGTCGCAAACTGGCCGGACGCTCGATCGTGCTGCTCTCCGAGCAGGGCATCGGCGACCAAGTGATGTTCGCTTCCTGTCTGGCCGATCTGTTGAAGGGATCAGGGGCCGGAGCCGGTTTTGTCGAGTGCGATCCGCGCCTTGTGCCCCTGTTTGCGCGGTCATTTCCGCAGATCAAAGCAATCGCACGACCGGCCGATCCCGCGGCTTTGCCACCAGTTGGCCCGTGCGACACAGCAGAATACACGGGCTCCCTCCCCCGGTCTTTGCGTCGGCGCATCGACGAATTTCCGCAGACGGCTGGTTATCTCCGGCCAAACCCCGAGCTGGTCGCAAAATGGCGATCGTCGTTTGCACGACTGGGCGGCGCCTTCAAGGTCGGCATCTCCTGGCACGGAGGCAAGGACCGCGAGACCCGTCGCAGACGATCGATTCCACTCGACTTATGCGGTCCACTCTTCGATGTTCCCGGCGTCCAATTCGTCAACGTGCAATATGGCTGGGCCGCGGCTGATGCCGTCCGAGCCGCAGAGCTCTTCGGATTCTCCTTGGATGACGGTTCCGATTGCAACGCGTTACAGGATCTGGACGACTTCGCGTCGAAGATTGCGGCTCTTGATCTCATCGTTTCGGTCGACAACTCGACGGCCCATCTCGCTGCTGCCGTGGGCCGACCGGTTTGGACGCTGCTTCCGTTTGCGCCCGATTGGCGGTGGATGCTCGATCGAGAAACGACGCCGTGGTACCCAACCATGCGTCTGCTGCGCTGCCGAAGCGCCGACAATTGGACCGAGTTGCTGCAACGTGCCGCGCGGCTCCTCACGTCGACCGCTTTCTCTCGGGAATTCCAATCCCGAGCGGCTTAAGGGCAGGCGCGAGCTGCTTTGCGCGTTTTGCAGACGCGCTTGCAATCCCGTTCTGCGTGGCATACGGTCACAGTACCATCTCGCAGAGCTGTCTGACGCAGCAATCGCATCTCCGGTTCGAGGTTCCCTCTGGGGCACCTCGATCATGTCGTTGATCTGCCGGCTCGTGTCCGTTTGCCAGAGGGCGCCGGATGTCTCGGGCTGTTTGGGCGAATAAGATCTCGCTTGGCCCCGCTACGTGCCTCGGGACCGTCCGCCGTTGGGCCCTGGCTCGCCTACGTGTTCCGCGCTGTTCTCGCAGCGCCCGCGGCTTCACGATGATCGAGTTGATTGTCGTGATCGCGATCATCGGCGTGCTAGCGGCGCTCCTATTACCTGCGGTGCAATCGGCCCGCGAGGCGTCGCGAGCGACCCAGTGCTTGAACAATCTTCGGCAGCTCGGAATCGGGCTGCACAATTACCACGACGTGCATGCTTGCTTTCCGCCTGCCGTCATCTGGAATGGCGGTCCGGGTGAGCCACTGGGGGAAGGCGTCTTCCCCGTAGGGGCGATCGATCGCGTGGCAAACGGAGCCTCTCCGTCCACCGGACCCGATCGCATCCTGTCGAACTGGGTAATTCTGCTCTTGCCTCAACTCGAGCAGAACAGCCTCTACAAGGCGTTCAACCAAAACGTGCCGGTGGATGATCCGTCGAACGCGGTGGCCCGTGCGACCAATCTCCCCTTCATGCTCTGCCCCAGCGATGGTTTCAACGTGAAGCCGTACGAACGGGCGCTGTTGGCGGGCACGCCCACTGGGCATACCTACGCCCGCGGCAACTATGCGCTCAATTTTGGACCGAACGCTCCCTGCTTCATGGGGCAGTCTGGCTGCACTGGCGGATTCTTTGTCGACAGCCTCGACTTGTTGCACACGAACATGCACATTTGGGGCAGCGGACTGTCCGGGTTGAATATCAGTTTTCGCCTGCGCGACTTTCCGCACGGGACCAGCCAGTTTGCGGCATTGGACGAGATCCGCGCGGGGATCGATCCGCTTGACCCGCGTGGAACGTGGGCCTTGGGAATGGCCGGCGCCAGCATCACCGTCCGCAACGGCATCTTCACTTTTCCTGACAGCGGTCCACCAAATAACCTGGCGCCCCAGGGAGACAAATTGGTGAGTTGCTCGGCCCTGATCGCCAAGTACGGGGCCGAGCGGCTGACGACGCTGGGCATGCCCTGTCAGCAAAACACTCCCGCGGCCAATAGCCAGGCCACCTCGCGCAGCATGCATCCGATGGGCGTGCATGTCCTGCTACTCGACGGCTCGGCGCAATATGTGAGCGAGAATATCAACCCACAGATTTGGCAGTCCTTGCACTCGAAGGACAATGGCCAACCCTTCAAACTGCCCTTTGGCGACTAACGTGTATCCTCGCGACGCACCCATTCCGCCCGGCGAGGCGTGGTACTACGAACTCGACGGCCGCACGCACGGTCCGATTTCGTGGACCGACCTCGAGGAGCTGCTCAATCGCTCGGGCGAGACGGCATTGGAAGTCCGCGTGCGGAAAGGAGAGGACGGGCCGTGGACTCAATTCCGCGCCCCGCCCGCAGCAATCGGATCTGTGGGAGCGAAGGGATCGAACTGGGAGAGTCCCGCTTGGTCAGGCGAAGCGTCTCGCCCGCGTCAGTCCCAGTCGCCGACCCCACGCAGCGATGTTCGCGGCCTGTTGCGCAGTCATTGGGATATCGGCGTCGCGATCGTTGTCTGGATCTTGCTCAACGTGTCCTATCTCGCGTGGCCACAGTCTCACTCCAGTGAGCGACGCTATTTGCAATCGCTCCGGGCGATTGAGGACGAGGTGCGTGACCTGCGCTCGAAGCCAACTTCGGATGCCGAATGGCACGAATTGGCCAAGCGCGCCCGTGCCACTCTCGATCCAATGGTCAGCGATCTCAAGAAATCGGCCAGCTCCTCGGAGCCGGTGAAACAGCAACTCCTCTGGGCAGCACGCGATTTGGTTCCGCGGACAATCGGTCCGCGAACCAAGGAGCGAGACGAAACAGAGCGGCGATTGAAGGAGTATCTCGACGGTGCCGAGCGCGAGTTGGGCCCGTAAGCTTGCGCCGCTTGGGGGCGGGTCGTCCGGAGTCAGCGCTGCATTAGCTCTTAAGCGCGGCTGGTTCTCGCAAATCGGACGTCGACCGGCGAAGTTCGCCCACCTTGATGTGGAACTTGCCCAGACCGACGCGGACACCTGGGTTGCCGCTCAAGGCCCGACGCGCGGCTTCGCCCTCCGAGCTGGCCTCCAAAACTGTCTTGATCTCGGCCGCGGACATTCCCCGACTGAGCATGTCCTGCTTCAGGTAGGCATCGATCGCGGCTTGTCGCGACTTTTGCAAATACTCGGTCACAAACACGATCGCGGTGCAGAGCACGATGATCACTGCGGTTAGCGTGCACAATGCCAGCCACGGATTCGTTAAGAGTTCATACATGGATCGCTCTCCGCCAAACCGAACGCAACACAGAGAAACCGCCTGCTCCTATCTTATTCGCCGGGGCACTCCCGATATTGGGTCGAAAAGTTCCTCTATTAAATCGTATGCCGTTTGGCCTCCACTTGCCTCCACCCGCGACCCCGGGGAGCGGTACTTTAGCCCTTCAGCGGATTTTTCTTCTGCGAGAACAGCTCCTGAAGCCGAAGTTGGCGAAATCCGAAGATGCGGCGCAAGTCTCGGCGGACGACTAGCGCGTCCACTGCCCGACCGCCCCAAACGGCGTAGTCCACGATGTCACGGCAGAGCGTGCCGCCCTCGACGGTCTCGAACGTGTGTTCGTGGTGCCAGCATCGATACGGACCGCGAATCTGCTCGTCGACAAATCTTTGGCAGGGCTCCCAGGCACTGATCCGCGTCCGCCAGCGGATGGGGATGCCGTGCAGGCGTAGCCGATAGTCGATCAACGTTCCTGCGGCGATGCGAATCGGCAGCGGAGTCAACACGACGAAATGCAGCCATTTGGGCGTAATGGTCTGCAACTGAAACGCGTCGGCAAAAAACTCGAACAACTCCTCGCGCAATCGAGGCAGCCACTGCGACGCTTCCAACCGAAAGCCCCTTCCCGTCGGGGACGGACCGATCTGAATGGTGGGCCGGCCGCCTGGTGAGGCCTTCGATGCGGACGAGTCGTTCGCCTGTTCAGCGCTTGCCGCGGGATCAAACGTCACCGGCTCGCCGTCTCCTTTTGATAGAGCGGCAAATAGCGATAGTAGACCTCGAGAGTCATCACGCTCAAACACGTTTGATAGAGCCGCCCGCCTGCGCCGGCGCCGCGATCGCCGGTCGGTTTCCAACTACCGGCCGCGTCGCCTTCTTTGGCCTGGGATTCGATCAGGTAATCGCGAAGCACTTCGTTCCATTTCTTCCACTCGGGGCCGCCCCAATGGTGCAGCACTTGGGTGGCGTAGTAGTCGTAGTAGATGTCGCCGGGCGACGGGCCCTTGTTACTGAGATACTGAACGCCGCGCTTCAGCGGGACGGAATTCGGCTTCCAACCTAGATACATTCGGCACAAGAGGCCGATGGCCGTCATGGGCGGATTGCCCCCGGCGTGATCGTAGCCGTAGCGGCTACCGCCGGCCGTCTGGACGGAGTCCAAGAACTTCGTCGCGCCGGAGAGCGTGTGCTCCGGGACCTTGAGTCCGCTCGATTTGGCGCTCTTGAGCGCCATCACTTGCCAACCGGTGACCGTCGTGTCTCCCGGTTGCTGCGGCGCGTAGCGCCACCCGCCCTTCTTGGGATCCTGGGCGGAGACGATGAAATTGATGGCCTGCTGCGCCGGCCCCATCAGCTTTTCGTCGCGCGTCAGACCGTAGGCTTCGCACAGGGCCAAAGTTGCGATGGCGTGTGCGTACATGCCTTCGTTGGAGACGACCTGCCCGCGGAGGTCGCCCCCCTCTTTGCCGTGCTTCATCTGCGACACGAGGTACTTCAGCCCCTTGTCGACATTTTTTTGAAAGCGGACATGCTCGGATCGGTGTGTGTGTCCGGCACCCAGAAACGAAAGGATGGCAAGCCCCGTCGCGCCGGTCGTGCAGTTGGTGAGGCTGCCGGGATCGTCTGATCCGTGATGAAAGCTCCACTGCCCATCGGATTGCTGGTGCCGTGCCAACCACCGCAGGCCGAGGCTCACGGCCCGTTCGCTATCGCTGGTGCCGCCCCCTTTGACGAGCAACGTCGATCGGGCTGCGCCGCTGCGGCCGGTCAGCTCGGCCGTGAACCCGATCTTCGGCTCCGCCCTGAGCTGGACCTTTTCCGCGGCTTTGAGGCTGGTGGCCTCGAAGTCGATCGGCGGTACGCCGCTCAATTCGGCGAGCTTGCCCGCCGCGACGCCGGTAGCATCGTGGTTGTCGACGATCGTGTCTCGCGGCTTGTCCAACGGCGCTTCGATGAAGTCGACGCGATCGAGGGCTGCGACCGGTTCGTTCGGAGAGTCGTTGCCGAAGGCCTCGATCGGCACGATCTCACTGGCCGGGGGAGCAAACCGCAAGACGATCAGCCCCAGGATGAGCAGCACTACGACATGCAGCACAAAGCTGGCGATCAGGCTCGGCAGGATTTCGAGCCACCGCAACAGCCGCACCCGCAGGTGAGAAAGGTTCGGAACGAGTTTCACGTCAGATTTCCGCGGCCGGCCGAGAGAGTTGGCAGACGGCGAGAATTGGCGAACGGCCGAGCCCGGATCCAGCGTATGTTCGCGTTCCCGGCAATACAACCGCCCGCGACGCCGCCGGCCCATCCCGGCGAGCCACTTCGAGGCGAATTTCCGGCGTTTTCTGAACTAATGGTCGCTGGTACACTCCCGCCCGCCAGTAGGCTGCCGAGCCCCCTGTACGCGCCAGACATCGGCGACATCGATCCGGATTGCGACGGAAGATCAAAGACGGAATACCCAAGGAGTGCCGACTCGTGCCAACCGCACCCTCCCGATTCTTTGCGGCCGTTCTACTCGCCTGGCTGACTTCGTCCTGGTTCGGGTTGGCCGCCGCCGGCGATGAGGCGCGAAACTTGAAAGGCCACACCGGTGGGGTGTTCGCCGTCGCCCTCTCGCGTGACGGTCAGGTGCTGGCCTCCGCCAGCGCGGACAATACCGTGAAGCTTTGGGATGCGCAGAGCGGCACGCTCTTCACAACTCTGTCCAAAGAATCCAGCATCTTCTCCGCGATCGCCCTCTCGTCGAATGCCGCGAACCTGGCGACCGGCAGCCGCGAGGGCGAGATCACCTTCTGGGACAGCGCACCGGGTGAGGATCCGACGACGCTGCCCGGGCACCATGGCGTCGTGAAGTGCCTGGCCTACTCGGCGAACGACGTGTGGTTGGCTTCCGGCGGCGCCGACAAGACGATTCGTGTTTGGAGCGCCAAGACGCGTGAACTCAAGAAGGTCCTCTCAGGACACGGGCGGGGCGTCGTCAGTCTGGCATTCTCGCCGGATGCAAAACTTCTGGCGTCAGGCAGCGCTGACGAGACCGTGAAGATCTGGAACGTCGAGAGGGGCACCGAAGAAACGAAAG
>DASRXU010000285.1:0-18952 GCA_035687365.1 Planctomycetaceae bacterium
GGTGAGCGCGAAGCCGGCCTTGAGCAAATGCCCGGCCATCGACGAGCCCATGACGCCCGTGCCGATCCACCCGAGCCGCGTCTTCCCCGCTTCGATTTTCGCCATCGCCTCCGCACCCCAAGGGAGCCGGTTGATTCCGGATCCCGGTGGCCGCAGCCCCCATTTTCTCGGCCGAAATCACGAACCGGACCCCGCACGACCCGGACAGTTCACTATATCGGTGCCCGCGCTCGAAGTCACCCGATTCTGTGGGCCGGCCTGATGGCACATAGGGAGACCGGGGTCGCTATATTCGTGTGATCATGTGGATGAAGTCCCTGGTTTGCTCGCCGCGACGTTTGTTCTCGCGAACGGCGGCCAGAGCGCCGATCTTGGTCGCGTTGGTCTCTGTCGGACTTTGCCTCGGCGTTCGCGAACGAGCCTGCGCGGCCGAGAGCCAAGCGCCGCGACGAACCGTTCACGTGCTCACCGAGCATCCACGGCTGTACTTTACCGCGGCCGACCTGCCCCGACTGCGAGGTCAGCGAGCATCAGGCGTTCCCGCCCAGATTTGGCGGAACCTGACGGAATCGGCCGATTGGTGCCTCAAGCAGCAGCCGCGGACGGAGTGGATTCCCACTCTTGCTCCCGATCCGAAGTTCGAGAATTTGTACGACCGCTTTTACGCGGCCATGCACGATATGGCGATTGTCGAGCACCTGGCTTTCGCCTCGGCCCTCTCCGAGCCTGAGCACGATCCGTATTTTGGCGCGGCTCGAGGCTGGGCCTTGGCTGAAGCGAAGATCTGGAAGCACGAGGCCGACAACAAGGCCGACGCGAGCAAGGCCTACGCCGTGCTGCGAATTCTCAAGGCGCTCGCCGTCGCCTATGACCTGCTGTACTCGCGACTCACTCCCATTGAGCGGACGCAGATCCGCGAAACACTCGTGGCGGTGGGGCGCAACTACTTCGTGTTCTTTGCCGACCCGACGGCCGCGGGAGAAGGATATAACAAGCATCACGGCAGCGTAGACGCGGCGCCCTTGGGCGTGGTGGCGCTGGCGCTACTGGGCGACGTTCCCGAAGCGCAGCCCTGGCTCGATCGGATGATCGAGAAGCACGTTCACTATCTCTTGCCTTCTGCCCTCACGCCGAGCGGAACGAGCGACCAATCGTCGAACTTTTGGGCATCGACGCTGCAGTACCGCATCTTTTTTCTGGACGCTCTGCGGCGCGTCACGGGCCGCGATCTGTTCGCGGAATTTCCCGACCCGCTTCCCGGCCGCATGGGGCTGGCTGCGGTTGCCGGCAAACTACCGAGAGACGTGCTCTACAACGAATTCCACCGCACAGTTCTCTTCGCTCCGGATTACGGACAGATCGACTATTGGTCCCCGGTCCTGCTGTTTATCGCACGCGAACAAAAACGACCCATCTTTCAACACCTGGCACTTTGGGACGAATCACTGGGCAAGCTGCAGCGGACCCGCTTCATCACGCCGCACAAAAAAGAAGAACTGCTCTTCAGTTTCGGCGGCTACGCTTATGTCTGGTATGACCCGTCGGTTCCGGACGCGATCGAAGCCAGCGTGCCGCGGGCCTTTCAATTCCCCGAACCAGAGGTGTGCGAGGCTTATCTCCGCGATTCCTATTGCGCGGGGGACATCGTAGTTGGGATGAAGAAGGGAGGACTGATCGTCCACGCCGGGGGAGAGCGGATTCTCGTCGATCAACTGCCGGTCGATGACACCGCGCACCCAGCCCCACCAGTCGACCAGTTTCTGGTCACCGACGACGGTTGCCGCGCGCTCATTCGTTGCGTCGGTCCCAAGGCGCAGGGGATCGGCGAACAACGGGTCGAATTGCGTCGGCCCGGTCGTTTGACCCTGCGTCGCGAGACCACCCGTGAAATGAGCTGGTGGTATGCGGGCGACGCGATTCGCGACCAAAACAAACTCCGCTGGCCGAATGGCACGGAGTTGTCCGTCACGCGCGGACACATCACGCGCGTCGATCCGCGCGGGTATGCAGAGAAAAAAGTGCACTACGGCGGGATGGAGTTCGCGGATCCCCATCCGTTCACCTATCCTGTGGTGACAGTCAGTCCCGAGGGAGGCGTGCTCGAGATCTCGGTCCGCCTGGAGTCGCCGCCATGTATCCAAAACGTCAGCAAATAGCGATGGTCGTGACCGCACTCGGGATCGCGTTGCTCACGACGGCTCTTGCTGCCAACGAGCGGGTCTACCACAACCGGCTGAAACGGATCGAGCACGCCGCGCCCCTATTGGCGGACTATCCCGAGTTTGTGCAGCCGGTCGTCGAACAGACTCGGTACGAAGCACCCCTCCTGGTCGACGAGCCGGCGGCCGATTTGTCGGTGCGGGCTTGGAGGTTCAGTTACAACGCGCGAGGCATCATCGAGATGCCGAATCGGATTCGGGCCGACCATACGGCCGTTATCATGGTGCATCCCTGGGGCATTGATGACGGCCAAGGATGGCGCAGCCCCGAGCCTGCCGGCGTCTGCGACTTCTGCACGCCGGAAAAGAATCATCTGGCCGCTCGGCACACGCGCATGGTGGTCGACCCGCTGCTCAAGCGGCTGCGCGGGAGAGCGGCCCAAGTGCTCTTCAGCCTGCGCGGCCACGAATATCCGGTGCACACCAAGCTCTATCGCAGCATCCGCCACACCCCGACGCCCGAAGAACGAAGCCAAGGGCAGCGCGAATTGGCCGAGATCCTCAATCGCTTCCACTACCACGGTGAGCCGCTGCCGTCGGAGTTGCATCTCTCGGACGAGCACACGGTGCGCGACTACTTTCAGCAATTCCCCGGATTGGACGCGGGCGCTCGTTACAACAACGCAGGCTTTTGGGACTTGCCCATCCCCGTGACCAAGGACGTCGAAGTCTTTCCGAATGACGTCGTCTATTACGACGAGGACGGCTATCCCCCCTTGCGCGATTTTCTCAAGCGGCTCGGCGTCCGGCACATCATTTTGACCGGCTACGCGACTGACATGTGCTTCTGCAAGACGACGGCGGGGTATGAGAACCTCTCCAAAGACTTCAATGTCTTTCTGGTCGGTGACGCGACTTTGGCGACGTTCCCCGCCAACAACACACCCGCCCACGCGACCAACGCCCACATTTCGTTCGCGTCGCTCAATCAGCTGATCACGCAGGCTTCGTGGATCCGGTTCGACACGAGTGACCAGGCGAGGCGTTGAGAGCAGAAAAAAACGGAAGAGCAAGAACCGGCGGACTGACACCCGCCGCTCGCCCAATTCGACGGCGCTCCGCGGTCCCACTAAGATGAAGAGCGGGGATTTGCCGCGTTCCTTCGCTTGGGACATTCTCAATCTCGATGCGTCGATTGTTACGAGCCGCTCGCGACCGCGCCCGCCGGGCCAAACAGGATGTCGGCTGGGCGCTGCGCCGGCGCAGCGTGGCACGAGAAATCGAACCTATCGCCGCTCTGCCAAGTCGAGAATCGCTGGCAGGGGCCACGCTCTTCTTCGTTCCCTACGCGGGCGTCACCCCGATGCTGGCCCAGGCGGCGGTGGTGGGCCGCACGTTGGCCGAGCGCGGGCACCGTGTCGTCTTCGCGCGGTGTTACCGGCTCTTTGACCGGTGTCCGGTCATGGACATGCACAAGCTCGACTACGAAGCGACTCCCGAGCAAAAACTCGAAAGTTGTTTACGGTGTGCGGACAATTCCCTCTCGATGCTGGGCGAGTACGGGTTGCCCACCATCGACTTGCGGTCGCTCGTCACGCCGGACATGCGGCAACAGATCGACCAGGCGTTGGCCGCTGCCCCGCCGGATTTGACGACCTTCGAGTTCGACGGAGTGGCCTTCGGTCGGCTCAGCCTGATGGACGTCGTGCTGGGGCGAAAGATTTCCGACTTCGCCGAAATGACCGAGAGCGACCGCGGCGGATGGCGCGACTACCTGCGCAGCTGCCTGCTGAGTTATCTGCTGGTCGACCGCTGCTGTCGGGAATTCGGCATCAGCCGCGTCGTGCACATCAACGATTACTCGCTGCTGCTAGGGGCGAGAGCCGCGGCACGCAAGCACCGCGCTCCCTGCTACTGCCTGGCATTTCCCGGGCATCGCAACGTCGACCTCAGTCGCTACCTGACTTTGTCGAATGTCTACAAGCCGATTGCGTATCAGCTGCTAGGGCACTGGCCTGCCTGCCGTGATCTGTGCCTGGAGCCGACAGTCGTTCGCGAGGTCGCCGACGATTTGATCGTACGCCTGCGGGGAGCGGGATCCTTCATCTACTCGCCGGGGAAGACCGTCGAACACACTGATGTGCGCAGCCAGTTTGGGCTGTCGACCGAACGGCGGCTGATCGTCGCCTACACCAGCAGCCTGGACGAAATGCTGGCGTCCGAAATGGTGATGAACGCGACCGACACGGCAATCCCCGATCGGCCTCAGCCGTTCCGCGATCAGATCGAATGGCTCACCGCGCTCACGCGCTACGTCGCTGCGAGTGACGATTTGCAGCTCGTCGTTCGGATTCATCCGCGCGAAGGGGCGAATAAACGCGAGGCGGTCGTCTCGCAGCATTTGGCGAAATTGAAACGGGCCTTTTCTGCCCCGCCTGCGCATTGCCGATTCGTTTGGCCGCAGGAACCCGTCTCGAGCTACGACCTGGGCGAAGCCGCCGACCTGGTGCTGACGAGCTGGAGCACCATCGGACTCGAGATGGCCCGACTCGGGGCGCCGGTGATGGTGGCCTTCAACGGGTCGATCTCGGCGATTCCCCAAGACGACTTCCTCGAATGGGCGCCGACGCCGATCGCCTATTTCGAGAAACTGCGCGAACTGTTGGATCGCCCCGTTACACTCGCGCAGATCGCTCGGGCGTTTCGCTGGTACGCGCTCAGCATCTTAGGCGCCACGCTCGACGTCTCGGACGTCGTCCCCGCGAGCAACTTTGCCGGATTGCCGGAGTTTCGGACGCCACGCGAGGCTGCAGCGCTCGAGCGGATCGTGATTCAGGGCGAAGATGTCTGCACCCTCAACATCGAGCGGCTCCGCGCGGCGCAAAGTCGTCAGAGTGGCGAACGAGAACGGGACGAGTTGGCTCGCCAACTCCGCCGCATTGTCCACTTTCTGATGACCGGAACGGATTCCACGGTCGATGCCCCGCTTACGATTCGCGCTTCGCACGAAACAAATGGGGCTCCGTTCGTGTCCCCGGCCGCCCCGAGCGGCGCGCGGCTGATCGAACTCTCCGGCAATGAGGTCGCGTACCGCGTACCCGGGCGAGTTTCGCGGCGGTATTCACCCATGGTGGCGCGCCTCGCGCCACTTTGCGGTCGCGAGTTGCCGCAGCCGCTGGGTGTCGGTGCTCGCCAATGACGCGGTTTCTGATCGTCAACGCCGACTATCCCGACTTTCTCGAGCAACTCTATTCCAAACCTGGACTCGCCCAAGCCTCGTACCAAGAGCAGATGCACGCGCGTGTCGCCAGCCTGTTTGGCGTGTCCGACTTCTACCCGCGGAACCTGGCTGAACTCGGGCACACCGCTCTCGAGGTCTACGTCAACAACCATTGCCTGCAGGAAGCCTGGGCGCGAGAGCATGGCGTCAAGACTTCGTCTTGGTCGTTGCCGCGCGTCGTCATGCGGCGAGGCCTGGTTCCTTGGCTGGTGCGCGACCGCTCAGAATGGATGGCCGCGATCTTGCGCGCGCAGATCGAGGAGTTCCGCCCCGACGTGGTGCTGACGCATTCCTTGACCGATCTGCCGACGAAGTTCTGGACGTCGATGCGCAGCCACTATCGGCTGCTCGTCGGGCAGATCGCCTCACCTTTGGCTAATGACATCGACTTGCGGCCGTTTGACTTGATGCTCTCCTCGCTCCCCAATTTTGTGGAGCGGTTCCGCGCGGCCGGCCTGCGGGCCGAGCCGTTTCGGTTGGCGTTCGACCCGATCGTCCTCGAGCGATTAAACGAATCGTCGATCAATCCGGTTGGCCCGCCGATCAACGTCTCCTTCGTCGGCAGCCTTTCGCCGCACCACGCGGGCCGTTTCCATTGGCTGGGTCTCCTGTATGAAATGGCCTCGGTTGAGGTTTGGGGACAGGGGATCAACCTGGTGGCGGCGGACTCGCCCATTCGCAAGTCGTATCACGGAGAGGCTTGGGGGCTCGACATGTATCGCATCCTGAGTCGCTCGCGAATTTCGGTCAACTACCACATCGAACTCTCCGGCGAGTACGCGAACAACATGCGGCTGTACGAAACGACCGGCGTGGGGGCGCTGCTGCTAACCGATTGGAAGCGGAATCTGCACGAGCTATTCGAACCGGATGTCGAAGTCGTCGCCTATCGCACTCCGGAAGAATGCGTGGAGAGGATTCGCTACTTGCTGGACCACGAAGAAGAGCGAGCCCGGATCGCGAAAGCGGGCCAGGCCCGCACGCTGCGCGACCACTCCTACCGCAGCCGCATGGCCGAATTGGTCGCCCTTACCGAGGGGCTGCTCCCGGGCTAGCCCGCTTGGCCCCTTTGATACGGTCTTGCAGTCGTCCGAGCATGCCCCCGCCGCCGCCTCGGCCACCACCGCCCCCACCACCGCGGCCTCCCCCACCGCCGCGACGTCCTCCCCGTTGTGGCCGTTTGACCGCACAGAACGTCTCGTAGCCGCGGCTGAAGACGCTGAAGTACCGGAACTGATCGACGGTTTCGTACTTTTGGCCAGGTGGCGGCTCGGGATCGAATCGCTCCTCACCGTCGCGCGAAGGGAGCAGGCGAACAACCAGATAGTCGGCTTGGGCCCGCTGGCGATCCATCCAGGGACCGAAGAAATCGGCAAACTCCGTCGTGGCCACGGGGGGAACGGACCGCGCGTAATCATCGAAATGGTGATAGCCGTACCATTCCCAGCCCACGTAAATTTTTTCGCTCAACACGCCCTGCTCATGCAATCGCGTGGCCAGCGTCCAGACGGCCTGGTTGCGGCAAAGATCCTCGCGAGTCCAGACGGCCGTCGCCGCCAAGCTGAATAAGCAGGCAACGACAACCACTCGACGGTGTTTCGTCAGCACCGACTCAGCCTGCTTCGCGACAGCGATCGCCGCCAGCGGGAGAAAGACGAGCACGTCCTTGTCGCCGAACACAAAGAAGATCAGGGCCATCAACAACGACACAAAGGTCGCCGCATCCAACATGCCTTCTTCGAGTCGCGGGCGATTCGCCGCCACGACATAACGGCGGACCAGGAAGTGTGCGAAGAGCACGCCGGAAATGAGTGTGAGCAAGGTCGCCGGCAGCTCGGCCTTCATCCCGAGGAGTTTCAAGATCTCGAAGAACCAGGCCAGATAGGGCATCACCCACGGGATGCCGATCACGAGCGCTCCGTACGCCACGCTCGCTAACAGCATAAGCAGCCAGCCGACCAACTCGGCCCCTAAGCTGAAACGTGATCGCGACGGGCGAACGCCCGGCTCCCCGTCCGCGATTGACAAATCCTCCGCCGACGCCGGTGATCGTAGTCGGCGCGCCACGGCAAAGGCCGCCACGAGCGCCACCGGCAGCAAGAACCAACCGATGTATTCGACGAGCACCAGAACTCGCCACGGCAACTGCTTTAGGAAACTGCCGCCCCAGAAGAACGTTTTTTGACGGTGCAGGAGGAGGGTTTGCGCCCAGTTGGAACGATTCCAGCCCTGCTGCAGTTGGTAAAGCGTCGAGATTGTCGGGAGCAATGCTCCCAGGAAATACTGTCCGAATCGATGAAATCGCCGACTGTCCCAGAGCCAAACGAGCGCCAGACCGCCGAGGATCGCGATGCCGAACTGTCGAACGAAGATCGTCGCGGACGTCGCCACCGAGGCGGCCACCCAATCGACCCAGCGTCCGCCGCGCAGCGCGCGCGTATAGAACAGAATGCTCAAGATCGTCAGCGCCAGGAAGGGCACATCGGAGAGATAAGTGAGCGTCAACTTGAACACCAGCGGCGACGACGCGAGACAGAGCGTCAGCAGATTCGCGGTGCCTCGACGCAGTCCGTGCTCGAGGGCCAAGGCACGAAACGCCACCAGTCCCATCACCGCCAGTACGATGGTCGAGATCCGCAGGGCGCTGAACGAAAAGCCAAACGGCCGACAGAACAGGGCTCCCCAGACCGTTTGAAACGGCATGTTGGGGGCTAACCATTCGTTGAGGCGATACTGCCCCGTTTCGAGAAAACGTTTGGCCGTCTCGGAGAAGGCCCAATCGTCGTCATAAGGCATTTCGCGGATCGGATTGACGACCGCTACCGCGACGAGAAATATCACCAGCACGACGGCGAGGCTGATCCCGGGAGACCGGTCGGCGCTGGCGACGCCAGCGATCCGCGGCTCTTCTGTGGCCTGCATGATCGAGTTGGACTCCGGGAGGGAGCCGTTCGCGGAGATTGCGGCGGCAAGCAGATTGCAGCGACAAGCGGACGAGGCTCCAGAACCTAAGTTAAAGCCTAGGTCGAGCCGCCTCAATCATGGAGTCGCGCAACGCCGTGCAAACACAGTGTCACGCAACACAGCGCCGTGCAAAACAGTGCCGCGCAAACATCGACCCGAGTGCCCCGGTGCACGGCCGATCACCGCCAAAGGCACTTTCCCTTGCCGAACGCGGACACCAGGCGCGCTAGATCACGTCGCCGATGTCGTCGCCGTTGGAGTGCGAATAAAACAGGCGTCCGACCTCCTCGCTCAGTCGGGTGAGATACTCGCGGCGGAACCGGTCGTAACTGATCTCGGAGATCTCACGAGGCGTTTCGAGCGGATACTGGCAGGTGACTTCTTTGTTATAGACCTTGTCCGTCGTGCCGTCCTTCTGCAGCTCGTAAACGCTGACCAGAACTTCCGCTCGGCCCTTGTAGAGTTCGTGACTGTTTTCTTCGAACAGGTTGTATTTGTGAATGTCGACCAGGATCACGTGTGTGGCCTTGGTCGCTTCGCCGATCTCTTCCGGCTTGTCCCAGTCCTGATGTTTGTCGAGCCATTCCTGAATCCGGTCAGGATTGATCGTGTGAATGTGGTGTTCGTTGAGGTGGTGAGCGATGTACTTGGCAAGGTCTTTGTCGGCGTCGATGAAGTTCAGCCGAACCTCGTCGGGCGCAAAACAGACAACGGCCACTGTGATGTCTTTGTCGCGGAGCGATTTCTTGGTCATCCTGTCGTAGTCGGGCTCGATCGACGGAGGACCGCCCAACAGGTAGCCGGCCAGGATGAAGTAATTGCATCCCGACCCCAACACCGATAGCAGGCTGATCGCCAACAGTGCCAGGCGAACGCGACTCATGCCGCGCGAAAAGTGGTTCCGTCGGGACACGTGCATACTTGTGCTTCCTTGCCCGAGCGAGACGAGGTTGTGGGCCTGGCAATTTAAGGACCGACCGTCGGAAGAGTTCTCGGCGAGGCTCACTGCATTTCCTCCGAGCGCGGATGGTCGTAAAAGATCAGGGACAGTTGCATCGTCACGCGGTCGATGAATTCCTGCTGGAAGTTCTTGGCGGACTTCTTGTCGATCGAAATCGGATTTCCCTGGGGATACTTGGCGTTGAAGTCCGAACTCATCACGTCCACGAGCCGCTTCTCTGAGCCGGTGCCGTCGAGCTTGTAGGCGTGGACGCGACCCTCGGCCTGTCCGCGCAGCAGGTTGGGACTGTTGTCTTCCAGGCAGGTGAACTTCGAGAGATCGATGTGGATGACGTATTCCGCTTTGAAGTGTTCGGCGATGGGCTCCAAATCGTCGAACCGCCCGCCATGCTCGTCGATCCAGCCGGCGACGGCATTGGGACTGATAATCTTGTCGATCTCGTGAGCCTTCAGGCGATGGATCAGGCCTTCCAGAATGTCGAATTCGACGGCCGCATATTCGGCGTGAATCGTCTCGTTGGCCGAGCAGAGGATCAGCACTTTGCAGTTGGCCTTGGCCAGATCGACGTGGGTGGACTGGTGAAACTGGGAGTCCTGCTTCAGGTCGCCCAGCAGCATTTTTCCGCCCATGACGACGAGTGAGCACCCCGACAGGCAGAGCAGCATTGCCGCCAGCCAGGGCCATGCTCGAGCAGCGTCGAACATGCGGACTTCGCCCGGGAAGGACCGCTCGTTTCGCGGAGTGGGATCCATAGGGTTGTCGCTTCTGAAGGGCGGTAGCGCAGGAATGCCCGCAGGCCTTCGCCACGCACCGATCAATCAACCGAGTTTTGCAGAAAATTGAGGTCGGAGATTCGCAGAGCAGAATGAGAGGCGAGCGGAAGGAATCGACTGACGGGAGATTTAGAAAGGACTGGGAGCGAGCGCGCAGCGGTTTAGAAACCGCCGGTGGACGAGAACAGGAACACCCGAACGAACCATTGAACGACGGCTACCACCGAGATGCTGCCCAAAACGACGATTGCCGCGACGATCGGATTCTGAATCCAACACGTGCGTGCGTAGAACACGCTCAACCAACACCAAGGGACGAACGCCGCGCAAACCAGACCTAGGAGCAAACCGGCCGGATTGGCGCGGAAGGCGTCCTCGAACTGGCCTCGCATCAGACAGGCGAAGCTGGTCGTCATGCCGCAACTCGGACAGGGAATTCCAAATACCAGGCGAACAAGGCACGGAGGCAAGCCCAGTTGGCGGTGGGTTCCAAATCCGCGCGGATCAGGCTGGAGTGACGCGGCCAGGCAAAAGCCCGCAATCAGCCCCAGACTCAGCACGCTCAGCAGGAAGCGGCCCCGCCGATCGAGCGGAAATCCAAGCGGCTCTGGATTGGGAATTACGGATGGGGAATCAGGAGGGGAATGAGAGGGGCGGTTGATACTTGTTTTCACAATTGACGGCAAGAGCATTCTGACGTGCCCTCGCTCAATGCTCGTGTGCGATCTTGCCGGTGTAAGTCTTTGCACCGATTGCCGCGGTGACGCTGCCCTTTAAGTCCTCTTCATCCTTGATGTTGGCTTTGATATCGGGATTGTCCGCCACTTCGAATCGGGAAGACTTGCCGGCCGGGTCGCCGGAGTCGGCCGACGCTTTCGCCGCAAATGTCTTCGGTTGCCCGGCGACCGACAGGTCGAGCTTGATCTCTTTGGCGTCGACGGGAGCCGCCTTTTTGGCGGTCGAATCGAGCAGATAGATCGTGATCTTCGCAGCCTTGGGGTCGAAGACGACTTCGGCGTGATACTCCTCTTCCCCCAGTTCCACCAGATGGCCGCCATGTGGACCGTGCTCGTGGTCGTGCGGCTGATCTTTAACCTTCGACCCTTTGGGGACTTCGTGAAAGGCCTCTTTCCCAGAATCGCAACCGGCAACGAGGGCCAGGCCGACCCCTACCGAAAACAACAACGAAAGCCGCGAAGGTTTGGGCATGGACATGGCGCCGGTGAGGTCCCTGAGTTTAGTAGTCCGTCTACTCAAAAAGTGAGCGTGGGTGGCTGGGGTCGAGCCGTGGCTCGCCCCCAGGCATTCGCAACTGGGGGCGGCGAGGACGCCGACCCCAGCCACCCCGACATTGACCAGGTCACGTGATGCTAGTCAGGCTTTGAGAATAGCCGATCGCAGGCGGTCACGCGACGGTCTGCTGGAGCGTGGGAAAGACGGGCCGCAGAACGAATCGGGCGGTCCGATTCTACCGCGTCTGATTCGGAGCAGCGGCCTTCGCCGGCACTTTGGCTGACGGCGCTACTTGGCCCGCGGGCCTACGTCCCCAAGTCGGAGCGACGGGCTTCGCAGCCGCGGGAGCTGGCTGAGCCGCGGGCGCCGCCGACTGATCGGTGATCACGAAGAAGAATTGGAAAGACTTCTGGTTGCCGGCCACTTCCTTCGAATCCCGCAGTTTCGCGCGCTCGTCCTGCTTAGCGATTTTCGGGACTTCGTTACGGCTGCTGCCGCCTATTAGCGCGGCCTTGTCGGCCGTTTGGGTTTGACTGCGAGAATTGACCCCGTCTTGTCTCGGCTGCGACTCTCGCTTCTGCGAAGCTGCGCTGGGAGGTGCCGGAGAATTCTGGACAACCAGCCCCGACGCCGGGGACTGTGCCTGCTTGGCAGCGGACGTGCTTGGGCGTCTCGCCGAAAAAATCTGGTTGACCGTTGACGGAGGCAAGCTCACGGCAAGCTGCGAGCCCGGCGAACTGGGCACTTGAGCGAAGAAGCCGCCGTTTGCAACCGGCTCCTTCACGGTTTCCCGTTCTTTCATTTGCCTATTCGCAGGAACCGCGCGGCCGGCAAATTTCTCCAGCGCTGTGAATTCAATCGTATTAGTTAGCTCGGCCTTCTGAATGTGGATCTCGTCCTGGAGACCTTGCAGCACGCGAAGCATTTCTTCTCGCGAACCCTCGACATAAACGCAGATCGTGTCTCCCGGAGCGGTGGGCCGCGCCAACTTGGAAACCGTTGCCTCTTTGTCCGCGACAAATTGCTGACGCGTCCGTTTGATCTCATCGACGTTCTGCAGGTCGCGTTTCGTATTTTGCATCAGCACGCTTTGGATCCCGTCGAGCCCTTCCATCTGGTTGACGACGGTGAGGCGGACAACGGCGACTTGCTCGCCGTCCTGTTGTAAGGCCTCGACCACCTGGCCGACCTTGGCCGTTTTGAGGTTGGCGGGCAGGAGCAGTTGCGACCCCAACTGTTCTCCCATGGCGTTTTGGCCCGCGTTGTTTTGGCCCACGTTGTTTGGGCCAGTGGCATCTTTGCTCGGACTTGCCAAACGCATCCCATAAGTGGCCGCAGTTGAACTCGACGCCGCCTGACCCGGGGCGGATACCGGCGCACCGGCCAGAGCCCCTCCCTTGGCACTTGAGGCCGCCGAGCGGCGGTCGATCGATTTGGCAACAGTCGCTCCCAGAGCCGTGGTGCGCTTCGCCACGACGTCGGCGCGTCCAAACGCCTCTTTCCTGTTGTCGTCCAATTTCGAGTGGACGATCGTGGACATTTTGCCGGCGGACGCCTCTTGACTGATGTCTTGCTTCGCGACCTCTTGGGGCGCATTGCGAACGGCCGGCGGCTTGAAAATATTGACCGCAATCAGCAACGCGGCCGCCACGGAGACAATCGCCGATGCGGCCAACGCCCAAGTCCGGCGGCTTGGTTGCACGTTGGCCGCCGCCGGCGCGATCGGATCGAGAGGAATCAGGCTTTCGCGTTCGGCGCGCTGCATCACCACCGCCGCAAACTCCGGTGGTGCGACGACTCGGGGCACGTCTTGAATCAGGCGCGAAAGTCGAGCGTATTCTTGAACTTCACGGCGAGCTTCGGGCGAACGCTCGACCTGCGACTTCGCGGCGGCTTCCTCTTCAGGGGTCGCCTCGCGGTCGTAAAAGGTCGACAAAAAGTCTTTGGGGTTCGCGGAACTCATGAGAGACCATCAGCGCAAAGCGGGCACCAAGCGCGCTCGAGGCTGCTTCTTAGACGCAATTTCCACGCCCAGAGTTCCAGCCCAAAGTGCGGCGGATTGCTAAAAGCATTGATGCCGCTTGTGTTTAGCGTGCCGGAAATTCCTAAAAAAGGCAATGGCCGGATGCCGTTTTCGGCATATTCGCGACGTTTTGAGGACGGCACAAGAGGCATCTCCCGGGCGAGGCTGGGCGGCTGCGGGGTACCGCTGAAAGCCGCCCGAAGTGGGGCCCCAACCTGTCGTATCGTCATTTGCAGGGATGGGCCTCGACCACCTTCCAGTCGACCTCGACCCCCAAGCCGGGCCGATCGGTGATCGAAATCAGTGGGCCGCGAATTTCCAGTGGCTCCTTCACGACCGAGACGGCGTGATAGTCGGGCCCCATGATGTCGCCCGGATATTTTTCCACGTTGAGATTGCGGCACGCGACAACCAGATGGCACATGGCCGCGGACGCGATGTCGAGTTCGAGATTCGACCCGATCGTGCAGGCGACGCCGTGCAGGCCGGCGTAATCGACGATGCGCTTCGACTTGGCGAGCCCGCCGTTCTTGCCGGGATAAACGCTGATGACGTCGCACGCGCGATGTCGGATACATTCGACCGCGTCGGCAAAGTCGAAGCAGATGTCGTCCGCCATCACCTGCGGCCGGATCGTCCGCCGAACTTCGGCGAGCGCCTCGAAGTCGCCCCGCGGCGTCGGCTGCTCGAACAGAGCGACGTCACAATCTTCGATTTCGCGAGCCATCGCGATCGCCGTCGCCGCGTCGTAGCCGCAATTCGCGTCGATGACCAGCGCCGGGCCGGGGCCAATTGCCTTTCGCACGGCGCGTACCCGCTCGATGTCGCGGGCGACGTCGGTCCCGACTTTCACTTTGATCGTATCGAAGCCGGCGGCGATCAACTCCTGCGCCCGACGCGTGGCCGTCTCGGGATCATAGGCGCCCATCGAGAATCGGCAGCGTAGTGCCGTGGACCGCGCGGGGCCGCCGAGTAGCTCATAGACCGGCTTCCCGAAATCCTTGCCACAGATATCCCAGCACGCCATTTCGAGCGCCGATTTCGCGAACCAATTGTCCTCAGCGGCTTCGTCCATCAGCGCGGCCACGCCGTCGATGTCGGTCGGATCAATACCGATCAACCTGGGAGCCAACACGCGGTCGATCAGTGCTTGCGCGCCCCAGACCGTCTCGCCACTCCACCGCGGCAAGACGGTCGCCTCGCCTGCCCCTTCGAGGCCCGCGTCGGTCGAAATCCGCACGAGCACGTATTGCGAGACGCTGTGCACACCTAGTGCGGAGACCATTCGCCGCTCGGGCTTCAGCGGAATGCTGACAGGGAAGGTTTCGATCCGTGTGATTTTCATGCGGGGACAGACTCCCTAAAATCTAGCGGCACCCTTCGCTGGGAAGTCGGAGTGCTGGCGCGAAGTCCGATTGAACCACGCCAGACTAAGAGGGCACAACGCCGCGGCGATTGCCGGTCACAGCGCCCGAGGTCGACTCGAAACGCCAACGCCCAGGTTATTCCCGCAGATCATTACATATTGACGCCGATGCGACGGATTTTCCTGAGTTTGACGATCTTCAGCACGCTGCTCTTGATTGGAGCCTTCGCGCTCGGGTTGGCGATCGGCGATCCGCGCAGCGTTTCGGCGGCTGCTCGCAAACTGATGAGCTATCACCTGCTGACGTCGGTGGCCGCTCTGATTTTTGCCACGTTCGTACACGCCGTGCTGCTCACGTACTTCATGGGAACCAGTCGCTGGATGGAGGAAGCCCGGCTGGCTTACAAACTCGACACGCGCTGGAATGTCGAAAATCGGCGGCTGAAGTATCGAACGATCCCGCTGATGGCCGCCTGCCTCTTGCTGCTGATTTTGAACATTCCGATCGGCGCGATCGCCGTCGACCGCGGGAATTGGATCCTTCCGGGCGGGCACGAGCTGTCGCCGTCCCGGTTGCACCTGGTGTTCTCTGTGCTGACGATCACCGTCAATTTGGCCGTCAACGTGGTGGAATACCGATCGATCCAACGCAACAGCCAACTGATCGGCGAAGTCGTCCAAGAGGTCCGCCGCATTCGGCTGGAGCACGGGCTGCCGACTTAAAGCGCAAGCAGCTACTCGATCGGATCGAATTGAGAAGCCGGACGACTTACCGGCGGCCCCGCGATGCGCGATAGCCGTATTCTACGGCGAACCAATTCGCGAAGCGTTCGCGATCGACGAAGCCGCCGTTGCGATCGTCGATCGTGTGCCCGATCTCGTGGATCAAGACATTATTGAGATAGAAATCTCGGATCGACTCAGCGGTCCAGATCAGGTTCCAACCGCGCCCGTCCGGCTGCCACTGCCCGCCGAACATTCGCGCTTCGATGAACTGCTCGGGGCGCGGTGCCCGCGCGTAGTGCTCCACCAACGAGGCTTCGATGGGGTAGAGGTAAACCGCCGTGCCCCACTGCATGCCGTAGCAAGGGAACAGGGCCCGCTTACGCGTCATACGGCTGAACTGGACAATCTCCAATTTGGTGCGGAACCGCTTGGGAAGCTGCTCAATTCGCTCGCGGACGTCGTCGGTGGTAACCGGGTGGACGTAGCCTTTGCCCGCCGGTTCGACGACAAATTCGACTGTGTCCCGTCCGACGGGCTCGTGCCAGGTCTCCGGTGCCCCATAGCCCTCGGAATAGCTCGTATCGTGAAAGCGTTGGCGAAAGCCGGCCGCCGGACGCAGCCGCGACGTGTGCTTGGTGCGCGCGGGAAAAACGAGCCGCTGGGAGGCAGGTCGGCGGTGAGAACGGTTGGTGCGACGCATGGCCGGAACAGTCCCTGTTGGCGAGGTGGTCTGGATCCATGCTAAGGGTGTCCGAAAAAGGCTCGCAAGGTGTACACCGCAAGTCGTAGACAATCGCCAGCTTCTGATCGGAACGCCCGCTTGACCGCTTTTGGGACTCAAGACAAGCGGTCCAAACTGGCTCCTTGTCGTCTGTTCGGAAGTGGTCAAATGAGCAGGAGTTGCGTCCCGAAAGTGGCCGTGGGACGTTGTTCCGCGCGCGAATGATGGCCGCGTCCTGTACACCACCCAAGCTCCAACCTCTTTTGTCACAGAAGTTTACGGATACTGGTTGGGCGAACCTTGCGGGCGTGTGGGTTTTCGGAACAGTTTGCGCGCCCAGTACAGGCGTCAGTTCCCCGGGAGGCGGGGACCCCGAATTCGACCACGGCAATTCGCAAGCGCGCGTACGGCGGAGAGCAAGCGGAGAGCAACACGCCGCGACGTCAGTCGACCGAATCGGCTTGGTCAGCGGTCGCTTCGACGACGGCCTGCGCGTGTTTGATCAGCGTGACTTCGTTGCCCGTCGCCGAATAGCGGGCTTCATCCATGAACGTCCGCATGATCAACGAGCCGCGACCGAAGACGGTGTCGAAATCGACGCTCTCGGCCCGAGTGCCGGCTGCCTGCGGTTCGAACCCTGGTCCCTCATCGCGAATGGTGATTTCCATTCCGTCGCGGGAAATCGCCCACGACACGAAGGTTCGCCGATCACAGTAGGGAGGTTCGGCCAGGCGCGTGCGGACCAATTCCTCGTAAGCGGCTGGATCGGATTGCTGCTGGCGGGACGTGACTTCGAGATTGCCCCGATACAAAGCGTTGAGCAATGCTTCTTCGACGGCAAGGCGAATTCGCAGTCGATCCAACTCGTCTCCCAGTCGGACGCAACGGATTGCCTGCTGAAGGTATCCCAGCAGCAGCGGGATCAGACTCGGATCGTTGTGCAGCACGAACGCCGACTCGTTGTGCACCATCCGATGCATGAGCCGCGAGAGTGAACGGTCTTCGCGCGAGGCCGCCAAAATGCGTTTGGCGGTTGCGACCAGATCGTGCGCGAGAATCCGTTTGGGCACGTACCCGGCCGCCCCCTCGCGGAGCGCGGCCAAAGCGACCTCCTCGTTGCCGCGAGCCGTCATCAAGACCACCGGCACCAGCGGGAACTCACTTTTCACGGCGGCGACCAGGCCCAAGCCGTCCAGCTCGGGCATGATCAAATCGGTGACGACCAAGTCGGGGACGGATTCTTGAAAGCGATTGATCGCGTCCTTGCCGTCGACCGCGTATTCGATCGAAAGCCCACCGGCTCGCTGCAGCAGGCCGCCCACCAGTCGGCGGTCAGTCGCCGAATCATCGACGACGAGGACGGAAGCCTGGGTCCGGTCGGAGGGCACGGTCGGCCTCGCAGTGAATCGCGGGAAGGCGAGCGCAGCTGGAACTGGAGCGGTGTGGCTCGAAGGGGAGAAACTGCGATCCAGTCTGGGGCGCGCGGCGCGTGCTGTCAAGACGCGGCAGCGCGCGATCGAGTGCCTGAAGGCCTGGCCTGTCCTACGGCTTGCGCAATCCGCTCGACCTAACGAGCGAACAACGATTCCCACCAAGCAGTCCCGCGCACGTGACAGGTGACCTCGGCCACCAACGGCAGCAGGATCCACCACGCCATGCGCAAGAATTCTCGCGAGACGGCTCCGCGGTCGGCGACCGACCGGAAGATTTCATCGCGTCGCAACAGTCTCACCTTGGGAAGCCAACGGGGGACGCGGCGACAGTAGTCGTCATAGGCGGCGGCGAACCGGCCGCGCATGTAGCGCTCCTCAGCGGGGACGACATACCACGCGTAGAGAAACCACACAAAGCTCACGGCGATGGCGAAGACCGGGCTCTTCAGGAACAAAGCCACGCCCCAAAACATGGCGAAGGTGCCGACGTAGAGTGGATTGCGACAGATGCGGTAGGGTCCGTCATCGACGACCGTTTGCTTCTTGCGCCCGCCGATCCAGAGCGTCGCCCAAATCCGCACGAGTGCGCCCGCGGCGAACGCCCCCCAGGCGACGGCATTCGTAAACCAGACAATCGACTCGCTTTCCTCAATCCAGGGCGGCGTCATCAGCACCCAGAGCCACGATCCCAGCAGCGCAACGGCAGTCAGCGGAATCCGATACTGGTAGGCCCGCGAGTTCTTCAACGAAGGCCGAACGGCCGCTGCCTGTCCCGCATCGGTTTGTGCGGAAGTCAAAGTCGTCATAAGTGCGGCACGCCTCCGTGTAAGGATCCGACGTCGAAGGTTCCCAGCCGGGCCGAGGGGCGGAATCCTAACCGGCCATCAAAATACGGCAAAGAGCGTTTCTGGGCGGGAACGCTCCCGTGCACCCGACGCGGAGCAGAAGGGCTTTGAGCGACTCGAATCGGGGATGTACTATGAGGGTCGCGCAGGTGGGGCAAAAATCAGTACCGGTGAAGGAGTGGCCAATGGCGGGTGACGAAGCGCCGTGGGTCGAGGGTTTGACGATCGGCGCAGCGCTGCGCCACACGGCACAACGCTATCCCGACTTAGATGCGTTCGTGTTTCCGGAGCTGGATGCTTCCGAACGACCGCTGCCGGCCGATTTGTCTCCCGGGGAACGGCGGCGGCGGGCTTTGCGCGTTTCTTACCGATCGGTCGATGCGGCCGTCGATCGCGTGGCGAAGGGCCTGTTGGCCTTGGGCATCGGCAAAGGGGACCACGTCGCAGTGTGGTCTACGAACTGGCCCA
>DASRXU010000286.1:0-15661 GCA_035687365.1 Planctomycetaceae bacterium
GGATCTTCAAGTTCCCCGAAGAGGCGGGGCGGATCTTCAAGGACGGTTTCCACGAGTTCGTGATTCGCGGCAACAAAGACGCAATCAGCAATCAATCGTCAGGGACGAAAGCCGCCGCGTACTATCAGCTGAATGTGCCGGCGGGCAAAGAAATCACCTTGCGACTGCGTTTGTTTGCCGCGGATCAAGCGCCGGCCGCTCCCTTTGGCCCCGAGTTCGACGATGTCTTCGCGGCCCGCATCGCCGACACCGACGAATTCTATGACAACCTTTTGTCCAAAGATCTCACGCCGCAGGCTCGCAGTATTTCGCGTCAGGCGGCGGCCGGGCTTCTCTGGAGCAAACAGTTTTACTTCTACTCGGTGAAGGATTGGCTGCGCGGCGATCCCGACCAGCCGCCTCCCCCAGCCGGGCATCAACACACTCGCAACGTCGACTGGCAGCATCTGTTCAACCGCGACGTGATTTCGATGCCCGACAAGTGGGAGTATCCGTGGTATGCCGCATGGGATCTGGCCTTCCACATGCTGCCCTTCTCGAAGCTCGATCCCGAATTCGCGAAGAGCCAGCTGATTCTGTTTCTGCGCGAATGGTACATGCACCCCAACGGGCAAATCCCGGCGTACGAGTTCGCGTTTTCGGACGTGAATCCGCCCGTGCACGCGTGGGCTTGCTGGCGCGTTTACAAAATGACGGCCCCGCGCGGCAAGCGCGATCGGGTGTTTCTGGCCCGCATCTTTCAGAAACTGCTCATCAACTTCACCTGGTGGGTCAACCGCAAGGATATCGAGGGCAACAACCTGTTCTCGGGCGGCTTCCTCGGCCTGGATAACATCGGCGTATTCGACCGCTCGAAGCCGTTACCCGGCGGCGGCGTGCTCGAACAGGCGGACGGCACCGCGTGGATGGCCTTTTACTGCTCCACGATGCTCGCCATGGCGCTGGAGCTGGCGGTCGAAAGCCCCGAGTATGAAGACATCGCCTCCAAATTCTTCGAGCACTTCGTCGCCATCGTCGATGCAATGAATTCGCTGGGAGGCACGGGGCTCTGGGACGAAGCCGACGGCTTCTACTACGACCAACTGCACGTACAGGGGCAAGACACGCGGCTCAAGATCCGCTCGATCGTGGGACTGATTCCCCTGTTCGCAGTCGAAGTCCTCGACGATGAACAGATCGATCGGCTGCCCGGCTTCAAAAAGCGGATGCAGTGGTTTCTCGACCACCGGCAAGACCTGGCGGCGTATATCTCGTACTGTCAAACCGATAGTGAGGATGGCACTCCGGGCGGATCGCCGCGCGGCCGACGGCTCTTGGCCATCCCGTCGCGGGAGCGTCTCGAACGAGTGCTGCGTTATGTGCTCGACGAAGGAGAGTTTCTGTCTGACTACGGAATCCGTTCTGTCTCGCGGGTCCACAAGGATCATCCGTTTGTGCTGCACGCGGATGGGAACGAGTACCGTGTCGACTACGAGCCGGGCGAATCGACGACCGGGCTGTTCGGCGGCAACTCGAACTGGCGGGGCCCGATCTGGATGCCGATCAACTTTTTGTTGATCGAGGCGCTCGAGCGCTATCATTTCTTTTACGGCGACGAATTTCGGGTCGAGTGCCCGGTCGGCTCGGGCCAAAAATTGACGCTTAAAGATGCCGGTCGCGAGATCGAATCTCGCGTCGCTCGAATTTTCCTGGCCGATTCCTCGGGTCGTCGCCCCTGCAACGGTGAAGTGCGGCAATTCCTGAACGACCCCAACTGGCGCGACTACGTGCAGTTCTACGAATACTTTCACGGAGACAACGGCCGCGGCTGCGGGGCCAGCCATCAGACCGGTTGGACCGCTCTGATCACGCGGATGCTGTGGGATTTGCCCCGCCCTGTCCAGAAAACGCGGACGAAGCCGAAGACGGCGGCCCGGAAATCGAATTAGTCTGGGTCAGCGCGAGCATCATCCTTTCCAGACCAGCCTCCGCACGGGTCGTCGTGGTCCTTCACTGACGAGAGTGCCCACCCAGCCGGGGGCCGGATCGAAATCGGCGAATGACCAACTGGCCAGCTCAGCCGCGGAATGATCGTCGCGAATGAGGCAAGGCGGGTCGCCTGGCATCACATTCACCGCGAATGAAGCCAGTGGACGCGACAGGCCACACCCGACCGCTTTCAAATAGGCCTCCTTGCGGGTCCACGCTCGGTAAAAGGCCGTCGGCTGTTCTTCGGCCGAAATCCGCTCGAACTCGGTCCGCTCGACATCGGACAAGGCATAGCGAACGACGTCGGGATCGCAGGCTTCCCGCAACTGCTCGATGTCGATTCCGACGCTGGGGCCGTTCGTGACCGCGCAGACAGCCACGTCGCCCGAGCCCGACGCGTTGAATTGCAATCCTACTGCGGCGTGCTTTCCGTCGAGCCGAGGCTTGCCGAACTCCCCGTAGGCAAAGGCGATCTCGGCCGGCGTGCAGTCCAAGTAGCTCGCCAAGATATTTCGCACGGCTCCGCGGCCGAGGCCAAACCGCCTTCGATCGCGATCGAAGGCGAACCGCGCGGCACGAACTTGCTCATCGGCCGACAGACAGTTGATCACGGCCGTGATGGTTTCTGGCGAATTGTCCGTTTCGAGCAGCGAGACGATCCAGACGTCGATTCGATCGACGGGGAGCCGGGTGGCCGCGACAGGCAACTTCTCGGTGAGATTCTGACTGCCGCTTCCGAGCGATTCTTTCGGCCCGCTCACAGAATGTCTCCCGGCAACCCCTGCCAGATCGCGACCTTATGCAGTTCTTCCAGAGCGAAAACGCGTGGTCGAATGCGAGAGCGAGGCCCGGCGCAAAGTCGTCTTTTTGCGCAAACTGAGCAAACTGGTCTTCGCGCCACGGGCAGAATCAGAGACACACGCACGGTTCCTTCGAGCCGAGGCCGAGTAATTGCCGCTTTGCTCGAGTTTCCGACACGCATCGGGAGATCGTCGAATCTTTCAAGGCGACCGCGATGGATTTTGAAAGACAGACGCTCCGGGATCTTCACGCTCGCTCCAGCGTCAAAGGCGTCGCGATCTTTGTCCTGGATGTGCTGGCGTACTTTACGGTCGTCGCCGCCTGCCTGCTGACGCAGAACCTGGCCCTGAAATTCACATTATCAATCGAAGCGGGAATCCTCACGTCGTTGCTCTTCGTGGTCGCTCATGATGCCTGCCATCAGAGCTTGACCCCCCGACGATGGCTCAATCGGCTGCTGGGCACGCTCGCCTTTCTGCCCTCGCTGCACCCGTTCAGTCTTTGGGAGCTGGGGCACAACCGCATCCATCATCGTTACACCAATCGCCGACACAAGGATTACGTGTGGGAGCCGCTCAGTCTTGGCGAATTCTCGCGACTGACCCGCTGGCAACAGCTTCGTTACCGCTTCTTCCGCACGTTCGTCGGGCACTTCTGGTACTACCTGTGCGACATCTGGTGGAAGAAACTGTTCTATCCGCGTCCGCGCGAGATCGGCGGTTATCGGCGGGAATATGTCCTCGACCTGCTGGCCGTCTCGGCCTGGATGCTGATCTTACCGACCGGGATCGTCGGCTTGACGTACGCTCTCAGCCCGGGACCGTGTAGTGCTTACGATTTGGGTCTGTCAGTCGTGGCCTGTTGCGTGGTTCCTTTCGTGGTGTTCAATCTGCTGATGTCGTCGGTCATTTTTCTGCACCACATGCATCCCCAAGTGGGCTGGGTGGCTGCCGATGAACGCGTCGATTCGCGGCAGATGCAAATCGAGTCGTCGGTGCACGTCGTCTTTCCCGGTTACACGAACCTGGTGTTTCATCGCATTATGGAACACACCGCGCATCACGTGCGCCCGGGCATTCCGCTCTACAATTTGAGCGACGGACAGGCCCAGTTGGAAACGACGTTTCCCGAAATCATCGTGCAAAAATGGTCGCCGCGCTACCATTGGGACACGACGGCCCGTTGTAAGCTGTTCGATTTGGAACGGCGGTGCTGGACTGACTACACGGGAACTCCGACCTCGACCCCGCAGGTGACGTCGGCAAAGGCGGATCCCAGTTCGCCGCCGCCGATCATTCCGTTGGACGACCGGGGAGCGCGTCGAGCGGCCTGAAACGCTCACGCGGCAGATGACCGATAAGGTCGCTGCAATGACCGCGCTCAGCGGTCCCAGTGACGCTGGCGCAAATGGACTTTGGCCACGTCTTGCATGTAGCTGGCGGGCGCGGCTGCGGCGGCCGACTTGCGAAGAAAGGCCCGCGCCTGATCCTTCTCACCTGCCGCTTCGTAGTACAGTCCCAGATAGAGATCCGCGTACATGGCCGCCTCGGGAGTCGCCTCCTTTGCGGCGGCCTGCAGCACGCTGTCTTTCGAGCCGCGGCCTGCGTAGAAGGCATAGATCTCGGCCATCGGCACTCGCGGATCGCGGGTTGTTTCAATCTTGAGCAGCGATTTTTTCGCGGCGGCAAGTCCGTCAACGCGCGCCACGCAGAGAAAATGCCAGGCCGCGTTCTCCACGTCGTGCGGATTGACCGTCTGATGCAACTCGAACTGCTGTCGGCCCTCGCGAAATTTGCCGGCGTAGTAGTCAGAAATCCCGCGCTGCCAAAGCTGCGGCGCCGATTTCGGTTCGAGTTGGGCGGCTCGATCGAAATCGGCCAGCGAGCCTGCAACGTCATTGGCGCGGAACTTTTCCATCCCGCGGGAGACGAGATCCCTAGCGTCCTCCGATCTCGCCACGGCCGGAAAGGCCATGATTATCGCGAGGAGGAAAGTGAAGAGCAGCGTCCGCAAATCGGGATCTCCGGATTTCTGAGTGCGGTAATATCCCGCTTCCTCACGGACGCGGCTGTGAAGGACTCGTGGCCACCCTCCCGAGCATTCAACGCGTGACGCGCGTCTCCGCGGCGGCCGTCTTGCCTTTCACGTCGTAGCACCACAGCGTGCCGTAGTCGTAGATGTAGAGACGACCGTCGGCAATCGCGGGGTAGGACCACGCCAGTCCCTTGTGACGCTTGGGAGGATCGGGGGGCGAGAACCGCCCGTGTTCGTGGTAGCCGTCCGCCGCACAGTCGACGAGCACGACCTCGCCGTCTTTTTCTGCGTGGACATACAGCCGTTTGTCGGCGTAAACGATCGACCCCGTCCCGACGCCGCGACTTTGCCACTTCTGCTTTCCCGTGATGAAATCAACGCATTGCAGGCCGCCCGCGGAGGTCCCGTAAAGAAAGCCGCCGACTTCGACCGAACCGCCGATGGCGTTCGGCAGTTTCATGCTGAAATAGACGGGATCGGCTTCGATAGTCTGGTCTTTGGCTTTGAGTTCCACCACGCCGCATCCGCCGCGGCCCGAGGCACTGTAGATGTAGTTTTGATACGCGACGGCGGTCGGGATATTGGCGGGACTTTTCGAGGTCTTGTCGTAGCGCCAGAGGAACTTGCCCGTCTGGGCATCGACGCCGACCAGACCCTTCGCCAGGAACTGCACATACTGTTTGACGCCGCCCGTCGTGACGATGATCACCGACGCATAGGCGGCCTGGTCGGCTCCCTCGACTGGCGATTTCCAAATCACATTTCCCGACTTCTTGTCGAGCGCGACGAGCGTGGCCGTCTTGCCACCCGGCGTGCAGACCAGCGTGTCGCCGTCGATCAGCGGCGATTCGGCGTAAGCCCACATTCCCGGCGTGCCGTCGAAGTCGTTGCGGAGGCTCTTGTGCCAGCGGACCTCGCCCTTCGCCGCGTCGAGGCACGCCAGGTCTCCGTCGGAGCCCAAGGCGTAAATCGAGTCTCCGTCGACGGTCGGTGTCGACCGCGCGCCGGGGTAGTCCATGCCGTAGTTCTTGCCCACTTTTCCGATCGGCTGCGACCAAATCTTCTGGCCATCTTTGACGTTCAAGGCCAGGACGCTCTCTTCCTTCCTCCCCTGATTGGTGATCACGTACAGCCGGTCGCCCACGATCGAAGGGGTCGAGTAGCCCTCGCCGAGATCCTTCACCTGCCAATTGAGGTGCGGTCCCTCTTTGGGCCATTCCTGCAGCAGCCCCTTTTCCTTGGAGATTCCACTGCGGTCCGGGCCGCGCCATTGGGGCCAGTCGCCGGCTTGCGCCGCTTGAAAGGAAAGACTGAGACCGATTGCCGCCGTCAGAAATTGCGCGAGTTTCATTAAGGCACCTCAATATGCGAACAAGCTGTTCGAATCAGGGGGCGTTAATCGCCGCGCGATTCGCAGCGCAGGGTCGTCACGCGCTGAGAGTATCAGCTAGCCGCCGCCCGTTCCACGGTTCGTCCGAGCGGTGACAGAAGCTATCGATCGGGGCTGGGCGGCTTCATGGGCGTGGAGCGAGCCGCATTGCCGTTTGGCAACCGGATAAAACGCGCCAGCAATTCGGCCCGCGATCGCACGCCCAGCACGTCATAGATTTTCTTGACGTGGGCATGCACGGTGTGCGGACTGATCTCCAAGCGATAGGCAACCTCTTTTTCCGCAAGCCCCGAGAGAATCAGATCGAAGACCCGCCGTTCCGCCGCCGAGAGGGCAATGTCTCCCAGTTCAATCGGCAGGGACTGGAACACGTCGTCGACGCTCTGCGTCTCCAACTCGGCGTCGGTTACAGCGCTGTTTTCGATCTGTAATTGGACGCAACCAAACTGGACCGGCTGCCCCAGGGGCAGTTCGGCCGACTCGACACGTTTCCCCGCAATGTAAGTGCCGTTGCGGCTGTTCAGATCGCGAACGGAGATCGTCGTGTTCTGAACCACAATCTCGGCGTGGAAACGAGACACGGACGGATCGGTAAGGCAGACGTTGCAAGTAGGATCCCGTCCGACGCGATTCGTCCCTTCGTCGAGCTTGACGATCGGGGACAACACATGGGTCGTGTTCCGGGCGATGAGTCGAGTCTCAGTCATATTCTTGCCGCGCGGGCTGACTACTCAATTGATCACTTCGAATGATTGACCGCTGTATTCTGCACCAACGTACACCACAAAACCAGTTTTCGCTCACTGATTTGTCGGCGGCTGGGTTGAGCGTCGGCCACATGCGGCTTCGTCTCAATTCTCCAAATTGGCCCGCTTTGTCGTGTAACAAAGCGAGGCAGCCTCCGCTGGGAGAAGCAGCGATGTTCCTCGCGCAGCGAGCCCATCCCGCGCCGCCAGCAGACGAATTTCGCCGATCGCCGCAAAATCGAAGCGGGTTGAAGCCGGAGGGGCAGCCGGCCGACAGCGGCCGGGGGGTCCACTGACCTCCCGGTCGTTTTTTTATTCCGCGTCGTACTTCGGCGGATTAATGAAGCTGGCGAACTCGCTGTCGTGCCGCAAAAGCTCTTGCAGCTTTGCCAAGGAGCGAGTCAGCAGCACGCGGGTCGCACCGTCTGTCTTTTGGAGGCGGGCGGCGATTTCCTTCGAGGGAAGCCCCTCGACATAGCGCAGCCGCAACGCCTGCTGCGATTCCTCGGGCAAATTCTTGAGCGCCTCTTGCAGGCGAAATTCGCGTTGGTCTCGCGACAGGGCGCCGCTGGGTGAGGTCATGCTGACCACGAGCATGTCGATGAAGCCGCCCCGTTGCGAGTTGTCGGTGCTGGTCGCCGGCGCCTGCATTTCACGATCCGCCGAGCGCTTCTGCGCGGCGACGAGTTTCCGATGCGCATCGATAATTTTGTGCTCGGCCAACTGGCAGAGCCACGAGAACGGGTCGCGGTCCCCCAAGTCAAATCCGGGCAGCGCCGCGACGGCAGTCATGCTGACTTCCTGCAAAATGTCGACTCCTTCGAGCTTGCGTCCGAGCGCCGTGCTTAAGTTGCGCTCGATAAAAGCGAGCAACTGCGGTCGACGCAGCTCGATGAACTCCACAAGGGCCTTCGAGTCCTTGTTGCAGATTCGGACGGCATATTCGGCGGCGACGTCATCCATCGGTGTCTCACAGATTTCGCAGTTCGCAAAACTCGGTTTCCAGCATAGTCGCATCGCCGCGACAGGTCGAGAAGAGGCTCGGCTGGGCGAATGTCCGCTGGTCCGTTTTCGACCACTCGCATGTCGCCTATGATAAGAGGCCGAAAAACGGCATTCGTTCCAATGCGTCTGGCAGGTCGCTCTTGAGGCTCGCGTGTCGACAACGTCTGGAAACTTATTGCTCGACAAGGCCCGCCAGTCGATGGACGTCTTGGCTGGCTTTCTCGACGCCTTCGTTTCCGTGTGGGAAGCGTCAGAGACGCCGCCCGATCTCAAGCCGTTTCTCCCCGAGCAGGGTGAGATTCGCCGGCTGACGCTGGTTGAGCTGATCAAAGTCGATCTCGAGTATCGCTGGCTCAGTCGGAACTGTCCGAAGCGGCTCGCCGACTATTTGACCGAATTCCCCGAGCTGGCGGGGGGCCGAATTCCCTGCGATCTGATCTACGAAGAGTTCCACATCCGCAAACAGAGCGGGCAAGAGGTCTCCGCCGAAGACTATCTGCGGGAGTTCCCCGGCCAGACTGTCGAGCTGGCCTCGGTGTTGGGACTTAAAACTTACGCGACGACCTCGTTTCACAAGAGCCGTAAGCAACGGCTGCTCGAGGGCGTTCAATCCGGCGACTCGATCGAAGATTTCGACCTGCTCCTCGAGCTGGGGAGCGGGGCCTTCGCCAAGGTGTTTCTCGCCCGACAGCGGTCGATGCAGCGGCTGGTGGCCCTCAAAGTCGCGACGGACACGAGCACCGAGCCGCAAACGCTGGCGCAGCTCGATCACGATCACATCGTGCGCGTGTTCGACCAGCGGCCCATCCCTGAACGCAAGCTGCGCTTGCTGTACATGGAATACGTCTCGGGCGGAACGCTGCAATCGGTGATTCAACACGTTCGCGAGACCCCGCACGAACAGCGCACCGGTAAGCTGCTCTTGCATGCGATCGACGAGGCGATCCAGCGCCGCGGCGAATCGCGGCCGAGCGAATCGTCTTTGCGGACCTGGATTGCGGCGGCCAGCTGGCCCGAAGCCGTTTGCCGTCTCGGTGCGAAGATCGCCCGAGCTCTGGATCACGCGCACAAGCTCGGCGTATTGCACCGCGATGTGAAGCCGGCGAACATCCTCGTCACGCCAGAAGGCTCGCCCAAGCTGGCCGACTTCAACGTCAGCTACAGCGGGACAGTCACCGGCGCGACGCCCGAGGCTTATTTCGGGGGCAGCCTGGCGTATATGTCGCCGGAGCAATTGAACGCCTGCCGGCCGACTTCCGCACATTTGGCCGAGGGTCTCGACGGGCGCAGCGACTTGTACGGACTCGGAATTGTGCTGTGGGAATTGCTGACCGGCTTCCGTCCGTTTCACGATGAAGCAGTTCAGGGCGATTGGAACGCGACAGTCGAGGCGATGATCGAACGACGGCGCACGCCCGTCGATACATCGCAGCTGACGCAACTCCGCGCCTGCCCCGAAGGTTTGCCGCCGCTGCTTGAAAAAACGCTGGCTCCCGATCGGGAGAGCCGCGTGTCGAGCGGCTCGGAAATGGCCCGACGTCTGGAGCTTTGCACCAACCCGCAAGCCTGTGCGTTGCTCTTCCCGCCGAAGCGAAGTTGGCGCATCCTGCTGCGAAAATACAGCGTGCTGATCGTGTTCGTAGCCGCCGGCCTACCGAACGTCTTGGGGGGCGTGTTCAACTACGTGCACAACCTGTCGGAAATTGTCGCGGGGCTGGGGCCAATCGAGCCGTATTTCCAGCGGACGCAAGCCGTCATCAATGGAGTCGCCTATCCGCTCGGCGCCTTTCTGTTTTGGTACCTTGGCTATTCCGTCTACAGGGGCCTCAAGCATTGTCAGGCCGGAACCTTGTCGCGGGAACGCAACCGGGCGCTGCGCCAGCGGTGTTTGGAGTTGGGGCGCCTGATGGCAATGATCAGCGTGGCCGAATGGTCGATCGCCGCGTTCGCGTATCCGCTCAGCTTGCGAATCGTCAATGCGGATCTACCGACGTCGGCGATGCTGCGATTTTTCTTCTCGCTGCTGTTGTGCGGCCTCGTCTCAGCGGCATATCCGTTTTTCGTCGTCACGCTATTTTCGCTGAAGTCGCTGTATCCCGTGTTCCTCTTGGCCGATTTCGACAACGTCTCGGTCGACGCGCCCGTACTTCGCCAACTGGGCAGGAGGAATGCCGTTTACCTGGTCGTCGCGGCACTGGGTCCTCTGTTGGGCATCGGGGCGCTGATTGCCGACAACCTGATCAACGAGGACGTGCTCGCGGCCGGCGCGGAAAAATCGATGGCCATCTTCAGTGCCGTCGGCCTGCTCGGACTTCCCTGCCTCTTCTGGATGTCGCATCTGATTCGAACGGATCTGGCGACTTTGGCGGGAATCGTTTCGTCCGACACCAGCCACGCCTAAACGGCTTGTTGGCTGGCCCAGGTTGGGAACTCTCGGTAACAAACCGACTTGGCCTGCGCTCCGCTGATTGTGGGCAACGAAACCAAACGTTCATCGAACGTTTAACCAACACAATCTGCACAGAACAAATCTGAGGAGCTTAGTCATGCTTCGGAAATTCACGATTCTTACGATTCCCGCTCTGGCCCTTGCTTTTACGTTGTTTGCCACCACCGATGCGTTTGCTCGGGGTGGACGCGGGGGCGGGGGACGCGGCGGCCATGGAGGTCATGGGGGACATCACGGCGGACGCGGTCATCACGCTGGACGTGGCGGTCGCGGCGGACGTGGCGGTCATGGACACCACGGTCGTCACAACGTGAGCCATCACGGGCACCACGGCCATCACGGCCGACACGGCCATCACGGCCGCTGGGGCCATCACGGCCGCTGGGGACGCGGATGGGGCCGCGGCTGGGGCGGTTGGGGTGGCGGATACTACGGCTACGGCAGCGGATACGGCTACGGGAGCGGGTACTACGGTTACGGCAGCGGCTACAGCAGTTACTACCCGAGCTACTGCTCGTACCCCAGTTACTACTCGTATCCGAGTTACTCGTACCCGAGCTACTGTTCGACTCCCTCGTACAACTGCGTGGAATTGCCTCAGTACCAGGCTTGCGAAACTTCCGTCTGCGAAACGCCCGTTTGCGAGACTCCCGTCTGCGAAACTCCTGTTTGCGAGAGCTGCGAAGCTCCTGCGTGCGAGACGTCCTGCTGCGAGACTCCGAGCTACTCGACCCAGTACTCCGGCTCGTACACTCCTGAGTACAGCACCAGCTCGTACGACGGTGGGTACGGTTCCTACTGGGGTTCCAGTGGGGGTGGCTGGGGCCGCGGCGGCCACGGCCGCTGGGGTCACGGCGGGTGGGGACACCACGGTGGTCACCGACGTAGTGGCGCCCGCGGTGGCCGGGGAGGTCACGGTCGCCGGTAACTGAAAAGACCGAATGATGGCAGGGAGGGCGAAGAAACTCGCCCTCCTTGCTCATTTCGAAGGATTTTTTCGGAGGCCTAAATGATTGTTAGATGGGGACTTATGTTTGGCGTAAGTTTCGCGGCCCGTTTGGCCGGGTAACAACCCCGGGCATCCTTCGCTGAGCAGGGTGTCAAAAGCAAACAACAAAAACGGGGAGCTCGGCCAATGTCTCGCAAGATCACGTTCGCAGTCGTCGCGGTTACCTTGGTTTTGGCCGGCTCGAATGCCTTCGCCAAAGGCGGCAGCAAGGCTGGTTCTCACGCGACTCATCCGGCTCATCGCCCGAATGTTCATCCCGCTCGTCGCCCGCAAGCCACGGTACAGCACATCAAAGGTGGCCGTTTTGAAGGCCGAATTGGGCATCGAAGTGGTTGGGGATACGAATTCGCCACTTACCCGGTCGCAGTCGCAGAGGCACCGGTGGTCGAAACGGTCGTCGACGACTCTCCGGTGGACGCCGTGATTGACGCCCCGGTGACTGACGAAGTGATGGTGGACGCTCCTGCGGTTGACGCCCCGGTCTACGTCGAGGGTTACTTTGGCGGCCACGGTCACCGGGAGTTCCTCAATCACGGCAACCATGGCCGGACCGGTGGGAAAGCCCAAGGCGGCAAGATTCAAGGTGGAAAAGGACGGGGTGGCCACGGCGGTCGTGGAGGCCGTCGCTAAGCGATCAGCCGACCTATCGCTGGAGAGGAGGATGGGCAAACACCCGTCCTCCTCTTGGCATTTCGAAGCCGCTGCGGAGATGTAAGTCAATATGCGGTGATTGCTTAGGATGATGCGATTATTTTCGGCCTTCCGCTGTAACAGATTTCCCGGCCTTACGCTGAGCGAGGTGTAACGAACAACAAACAAAAGACTTAAAAACAAAAAACGGGGAACTGGGCCATGTCACGCAAGATCACTTTGACCGTCGTCGTCACCGTCGCTTTGACCTTGGTTGCTGGATCGGACGCCTTCGCACGAGGGGGTCGGGGTGGAAGCCGAGGGGGTTCACGAGGGGCACACCGGAGCACCGCTCACGCGAGCCATCACGCGAACACCCATCCGCTCAAACACCCGAACACTCGTCCGCAACGTCGGCCGAACACGCATCCCGCTCGTTTCCCGAACAAAATGGCCCAACATCGCCGTGGCGGACATCATCACCGATCGAGTCGCAACTGGGGTGGTTGGGGTGCCTACGGCTTCGACGCCTACCCTGTTTCGATCGCCGACGCGCCGGAAGTTGAAACGGCTGAGATCGATGCTCCGGTGGACGCCGTGATCGACGGCCCGACGGACGAAGTGGAAGATAACGCGGTGGCGGACGGCTTGGCCGAAGCCCCGGTCGTGGAAGAAACCGAAGACGTTGCAGTGGTCGACGCCCCGGTGGTTGACGCTCCGAGCTACGCCTTCGACAGCTATCACTTTGGTGGTCACGGCCGTCACCACGGCCACCACAACCATGGCCGCCACGGTCACCACGGCCGCACGGGTCACCACGGCGGAAAGGGCCACAGTGGTCACGGTCGCCGCTAGACGAAACGACCAACTCAGTCAGCAAAACAACCAAAGATGTGCCGGGGAGGACGGGGAAACCCGTCCTCCCCGTGAGCGTTTCGAAGGGCGGGAAGCGATAAACAGCGTCAGGACAATAACTTCGGGACCACTCAAACAAGTCTTTTAGTTCGCGCCGTAACAAATCCCCAGGCCCCACGCTCAGCGAGGTGTAACGAACACCAAACAAAAGACTTAAAAAAAAAATTGGGGGCTTAGCCATGAATCGCAAAATCACCTTCGCCGTTATCGCCTTCGCCTTGACCTTCGCCGCGGGCTCCGATGCCTTCGCCAAGGGCGGGCCCAAGGGTTTTTCTCACGCAACTCATCCGGGTCGTCGCCCGAACATTCATCCGGGTCGTCATCCGGGCGGGCTCGTCCGGCACAATCGATTCGGCCGTTTTGATCGCCGATTTGTCTATCGGGGTTGGGGTTACGGTTACTCGACCTATCCGTTGGCAGGGGTGTCTTACTTTGGAGCGCCGGTGGTTGAAACGCCGGTGCTCGAGACCCCGGTCGTCGCGGCCCCAGTTGTCGAAGCGCCGGTGGTTGATACCGCTGCCGTGGCCGATACCGCGGTGGTGACGGCCCCGGTCACTGAAGCTCCGGTAGTCGAAACGCCAGAGGACGACGCTCCGGAGGTTGCCGGCCCGGTCGTCGAGACGCCGGAGGATGACGCCCCCGCGGTTGAGGCTTCGGCCGCGGACGTTCCGGACGAAGACGCTCAGGCTTCCTCGGTGAATGATTCCGCCGGTCACCGTAATCACCGCCGACACGCGAATCACGGCCGATTTGGTGGTCGCCGCAATGCCAAGGCCCAGGGCGGCAAGGCTCAAGGCAAGAAGTAATCAAAATCCCAACCCTAACGAGGACGATTCGCTCCGGCGGGTCGTCCTCTTCTGCTTTTTGAAGGGCTGAAACGGCGGTTGGCAGGACGCTCGGCGGCGGCAGAAGAAAAAATTTGAAATTCGCCCGTAACAAAACCGAGGCGGCTTCGCTGAGAGGGATGTGAGATCAACCAACCGGGAACTCGAAGCCGGAGAACAACGAGTCCTCCCACCCCATATTTGACCTGCGTTTACAAATTGGAACCCCGTTTTAAGGAGGGCGGCCCGCTGCGTTGGCGGGTCGTCCTCCTTCTTGATTTCGAAGCACGAAAAGAAGCTTTGCAGCCAAGTCCGACTCTCCTTGAGGGGAACTTCCGGAACCGGCATTTATTTCCGGAAATCACCTGTCACAAATCCCCAGCCACATCGCTTGAAAGAGCAGTGAGATCGAAAACATCGATCACGCCAAGTGGAAAAGGGGAAACAGCCATGCCAGACGGAAGCCGCAAACGAAGGCATTCAGCCAACTGCGTGAAAAAACAATGGTACGCCCATCACCGCGCAATCCGATTTTCGCGACGCTTCCTGGGAGTGGCCTCCGCCTAAGCCACTTTTCCCAACGGGTAGCTGCTTGCTCACCGTTTTTTCGATAGAGCCACGGCCGGAACTTTCCGGCCGTGGTTTTTTGTTTGAGGCTCCTTGCACCTAACGATCGCTGCTCCTGGCGACGTAGGAACTTCCAGAATCGCCCCAGAAAAATCGCGCCTGAAAGATCGTCACATCCGTCCCTATCCTGCGCCTAACAGGAGAGAACCTGAGGCCACAGTTGGGGAGGCGAGTCATGTCCGACGAACGCATCGAACAGGGAATTCTGGAATTCGTGAAAGCCCGGCAGATCGCCGGCCTGACGCTCACCGAAGTTCACGCCGACCACGGCGTCGCGACCGTTCGCGGCCGCGCGGCATCGACGCTCGCGAAGCGCGTGTGCTGGGAATGCTGCCGCCGAGTGACCGGCGTGCGGTTTGTTGTCGACCTCGTCGAATTGAGCGCCTAGTCCAAAGGCTCGACCTGCCGACGGGATGAACGGCGATTGATGCACAGAATTGGACCGGACGTGGTACGATCTTGAGCCACACGTCTGGGAACGATCAGTGCCGGCCGCATCTCGCGCAGGAAGCAGCATGGCAGAGACCTTTGATTTCGTCGTCGTCGGTGGCGGTTCCGCCGGAGCCGTGATTGCGGCTCGTTTGTCGGAAGACCCGAGCTGTCGCGTCGCCCTGCTCGAAGTGGGTGACCGGCCGCCAGCTGAAGTGCTGATCCCCGCAGCCTGCGCGTCGCTGCAACAGAATCCGCAGACCGATTGGATGTACACGGCCGACGCCGGCCAGGGCGGGCGCGGCCTGCAAGACGGGCGGATGATGGTGCCGCGGGGCAAGATGCTCGGCGGATCGTCCGGCCTCAACTACCTCGCGTATGTGCGGGGCCACTCGGGCGACTACGACCAGTGGGCCAAGCAGGGAGCCGTCGGGTGGAGCTACCGTGACGTGCTCCCGTACTTCAAAAAGAGCGAAGGGCTGACGCCGAGCGACGAGATCGCAATCGACGCCGACGTCCACAACACAAAAGGCACTCTCGGCGTTGCTGTCCGTTCGCCCGTGCTGACTGGGGCGCGCGAATTCGTCGAGGCTGCCGCGGCCGCCGGCATTCCTCGCGGCGATTACAACGGTCGCGACCGGACCAATCCGCGGGGCGTCGCTTCTCTCTTCCAGACCACGATCCGCGACGGCAAGCGATCGAGCACCTATCACGCTTTTCTCGAGGGCGACGTTGAGCGGCGTCCCAACCTCACGATCATCACGGGGGCGCATGCGACGCGCGTACTCTTGCAGGGACCGGCCGATCACAGAGTCACGACGGGTGTCGAGTATC
>DASRXU010000287.1:0-22135 GCA_035687365.1 Planctomycetaceae bacterium
ATCGGACAGCCGGCGCTCCGCGATGAGCCCGGCAATAATTGACCGGTAACTGTCCAGCGTTGCAATACTAACAGCGTCGTCGAAACAGCTGTCGTTGGCGTTGTATCCCGGGTCGTTGAGCGAGTCGTAAATCGACAGACACTCGTCGGCCGCCCTTGTCCAAGAATTACTGCGCACGTAATAGTCGCAGAGGCCCGCATGGCCACCGGCGCTGTTGGGCTGCGCCGCGACCATCAGCGAATAGAGGGCAAACGCCTCCTCCTGCTTTGCCGGATTGCGTAGCAAATCGAAGGCCAGTATCGAAGCGGCTCGGGAAAACCGCGGTGCGAGGCGCATGGCCTCTCGGAGTTCGGCGCGTCTGCCATCCTCATCGCCGGCTTCCCCAAGGGCTACGCCGAGGCAGTGATGGGCAAAAGCGCTCTCGGGTCGGATTGAGACTGCAGTGCGACACCAACCGACTGCTTCCGGTGCGCTTCCCTTCTGGACAACATCCAACTCCGTGAGCCGCGCGGCAATTGTAATCACGAGAGGGAATGAGTCTGGCTGACGACGCCAGGCCGCCTTCATGACGCGCAGACCTTGTTCGGCCGGCAGGTACATTCCCAGTGACGTGGCGAGCTCGGGAGGAATCTTGTACGGATCTGCTTTCTCGACCAGGAGCAGCACCCGATCACGTCGGCCCTCGAACACGGCAGCGCGTATCTCGGCCCTAACCAGGTCGGCATCGTTGGCGTCGAGGGTGGCTCGCAGTCCCGGTCGTGCGGGTTCCAGAAAGAACCATTGTTCCAAAGCAAGCCGGAGCGCATCCGCGATCGCCGAGCTACGGATGGTCCGGACAGCCGCCTCCGCCGATTCGTTTCCGATGGCCAAGCCATATTGCTGGAAGGCAGTTGGCAACATCTCCTTCGCCTTATCTGGAAACAGACAGACTTGGCCTTTAGCGAGATTCCACCGCCAGGCAAAGGCATCGTCGAGTCGCTGCGACATGGCCAGGTCCTTTTTGATCGCGGCGACTCGATCAAGAAGGTCCGGGGAATCGGCATCGACGAGCAATAGCTCTGCCTGATCCAAGAAACTGTGCACCTGGCTCAGCCGATGGTCCTTCAAACTTGCCTCGGATCGGTCCAGCTGTGATCGCACGGCTTGTCTCGCCCGCGCCGCTACGGTCTCTTCTTCCTTTCGGCGTTCGGCCTGCTCGCGCCGCCGCTCGGCCACCTGCCATGTGCTGATCGCAGCCCCTACCACGAGTGCGATAAGTACCGCGAACGCGGCCACGAATCGCCCCCGGTTGCGCCGGACCATCTTCCGTAGCCGGTATGCCGCGCTCGGCGGATGGGCGAACACGGCTTCGCCCGTCAGATATCGCTCGATGTCGGCAGCGAGGGCGTTCGCCGTCTCGTAGCGGCGGTTGCGATCTTTCTCCAGCGCCTTCATCACGATCCAGTCGAGTTCGCTGCGCAACAGGCATGTCAGCGCCTTGGGTTCGGTTCCGCGATCCGCCGCAATCGAGTGCAATAACTCCGCCGTGCTGACTTTGGTGCTGGGGCGGGACGGTTCCTCCTCGCGAATTACCCGCAGGACCTCGAGCAATCCGCGATTCTCCAGTAGCTGTTTGCTGAACGGCGTCGATCCCGTCAGCAGTTCGTACAGCAAGACGCCCAGAGCGTAGATATCCGACCGCGTGTCGATATCGAGTTGGTTGAGCTTCGCTTGCTCTGGGCTCATGTAAGCAGGCGTTCCGATGATGGCTCCGAATTTCGTAACCAGCGTGTTTTCCGTTAGAGGTTGGCCGACTGCCTTCGCAACGCCGAAATCAATCACCTTGGGCATCGGTCGGTCATCGTACCGGGCAACCAACACATTGGTCGGCTTGAGATCGCGGTGAATGATGCCCTTCAGATGCGCGTGCTGGACAGCCCGACACACCGACACAAACAGTGCGAGGCGCTCCCGCAGGGTGAGCTTCCGCTCGTCGCAATAACGGGTGATCGGTACGCCTTTGACGAGTTCCATCGCGAAGTATGGACTTCCGTATCCGGTCACACCTCCATCGAATACCTTGGCAATGTTGGGGTGGTCCATCAGCGCAAGCGCTTGCCGTTCCGCTTCAAAACGAGTCAGGACCGACTTCGAATCGATCCCGCCTTTGATCAGTTTGATCGCCACTAGCCGCTTAACCGGTTCGGTCTGCTGGGCCATCCACACGCAGCCCATGGCGCCTTCGCCGATCAATTCGAGCAGCTTGTATCGGCCAATGTTGGTCCCGGCTTGCTCGTCAATCGGCCCGATCTGCGTCGACGCCAGAGCTGCGGCCGAATTGTCCGACGGCGCGTCCGATGGGTTGTAGAAATTGCGCAGGTCCACCCGCCGCGGCGAGAGTGCGTCTCCGCTGCTGGATCGCCCGACCGCTAGAGCACCCTGAGCTGCCTCGTGTGGCCCATCGAGAGCAGCAACAGCTTTGGCGTTTTGGGGCATGTCCGACATCGCAGGACCTCGGGCAGCTAGCCGCGCGCGGCCGGTCATCGGCCGCCGCCTATAGACGCAGGATTCGAGGCTCGCACTCTCCTGCCTCGCTCCTTGACGAGACCACCGGCGTCTCGAAGGAGGAGTTCATTTGGTGATCCATTCGCATCGGTATCGCGTGGCGAATCCGGGAACGAAGAGATTGCGCGACGGTCGAACCTGGACGTGGCGAACTCACCCGATCCTCTCGGTCGCCGAGGCAGGAGATGGGACTGCCTCGGGCCGGAGCCTAGCCGCGGTCGTTCACCATTGGAGCAATCTACGAGGCGTCGTTTTCCGGTATCGTATGTTTGTAGACGATCGTCTGTCGCTACATCGTCTGTAGCATAATCGACTGCGGCGGGCCACGCTAGGCCGGCCATGGAAAGGATCGAGAAATCATTCGGAATCGTTCTGCGCGAGAGGAGGGAGAAACTCGGATTGTCGCAGGAGGCGTTTGCCGACAAAGCGGGCATTCACCGGACCTACGTCAGCTCGATCGAACGGGGCAAAGTCCGGGTGAGCATCGAGATCGCCGAGAAGCTGGCTATCGCGGTGGAGACGCCGCTCAGCGTGATTTGGAGGCAAATCGAGCGGAGACGGGCTTCGCAACAAACCGCCTAGGACGTGACCCGGACGACAAACTGGCCGCGGGCCCTACTTGGGATTCCCTACGGGAGCTGCAATCGCTCGTTATGTGTCGCCAGCACTTCGGCGCTCACGATTTTGCTGCCTCAACCGAGACCTCAGCCGGAAACGGTGGGGAGCCCAAGGCTACCCGTTCGAGGACCTGTCGCCGAGCTTGGCTCCGCGTTTCTCTCTTCCGAATTGCAGATCACGCCGGAGATTCGCGACGAACACGCCAGCTAATCCGCGAACGGCTGAAAGTCCTGAAGTCCGACAAGCGGGCCGTTTTCACGGCCGCGTCGCACGCCAGCAAGGCGGTTGATTTCCTGCACGGTTTGCAGCCGCTCTCATCCACGTAGTCGTAAACGATTGAGGCCCGGCGCTTCCCCGCGGTCGGGCCTCTCTTCACATCAGATTGCTGCAAACCGCCCATTCGACCCGTCCTAAGCCGTCTCTGAACATCCCTAGCGACGTCGCGAGGCACCTGGAACAGCGGGAGGCGATGGATCGCGACCACGTTTGCCACACGAGCGGTAATCACTTCGTCGCGCTACCTGGATCATTTCCCTTGATTGTGCTCGAGTAACGCGGTGGGAGGCTGTTGATTTCCATCTGGTGGTGGTAGTCGTTCTTCGGATCAAAATGGATGGTAATCGGCCCATTTGTCAGCTTCTGCGGATTGCTCACGTGGGAGCAATCGAATTCGTACAACCCGACCCGCGTGCCGTCCACCGTGCATTCAATCCTAAGCATTGGCATCGCTCGGTCCCTTCCTCTGTAAGGCCAAAATGGGAATACCTTACCCACTGTACTCGGACCGCCTTGGGGAGCAAGGCCGCGCATCAAAACTGCGAGTCGCGATACAAAGACCAAATATCTGACGGGTCCAGCGGACAATCAACCAGACCATCGGCTAGCGTCGTAAGAGACCTTCCGCGATTCGGAATCGCACGCGGCGAGGGTAGCGCACGAATTGACGCACTGGACGCGGCACCCATCACGGCTCAATCGCGACCTCGGACGGAAACGGTGGGGAGACAAAGACTACGCGTTCGAGCAGCTCGTCGCCGAGCTTGGCTCCGCGTTTCTGTGTGCCGATTTGAGCATCACGCCGGCGCGAGCGGGGAGAGGACAATCAACTCACGCGGTAAAAGGACAACGAGCTCGCGTCGGTTCTCACGACCGTAAACCGGTTTCTCACGTTCCTCGACACCATCCCGATAGAAGAAAGCACTACGGGGAGCACGTTTGAACCCAGCGATCTGGTGAAACGCAAGATGACCGTTTACCTCGTGCTTCCTCCTGAGCACGTCCGCGCTCAGCAGGCGCTGCTTCGACTTTGGATCGGCACAATGCTCCGGGCGTGCGTAAAAGGCGGCCTGCAGGAAAAGAAACTCGTGCACTTCGTCTTAGACGAGGCGGCGTCGCTTGGCCACATGGACGCGATTGACGACGCGGTGGATAAGTATCGCGGCTACGGTGTCAGATTGCTTTTCCTGTACCAGTCGGTTGGGCAGCTCACGAAATGTTTCCCAGAAGGTCAGGAGCAAACGTTGCTCAGCAACGTCAGCCAGGTATTCTTTGGGGTCAACGACAAGGACACGGCACAATACGTCTCCGACCGCCTGGGCGAGGAGACGCGCATCGTCGCTTCCGGCGGCACATCGCGGGGCAGGACGCACCAAGGGTCGGCAAGCGGGCCGCCGAGCGAAAGCCGTTCAATGCAATGGTCCGAAAATTGGGGGCAGCAGGTCCGGCGCCTGCTCAAGCCGGAGGAGGTGGCCAACTTGCCAAGCCGCACGGCAATCACCTTCACACCTGGTATTCCGCCGCTTATGACGACGTTGATCCGCTACTACGAGGAGAATGTCTCCGGCCGCGGACCGGGGTTCCTCAAGAGGGTCGCCATCCTCGGCTGGAGCGCGTTCTTTCTCACAATTGGCTTCGGTACCGTGGGCTGGCTGTGCGAAAACGTCCCGGGCCACGGCACGATGCAGTTACCGACTGCGGTGAGGGAATTCAGAGACTGGGATGGGCGCACGGTCAAGGCTCGACAGATTGACAGAAGCGTCAAACCGTCAAAGACCGCGCCTCGCCATCAGCGGCGTATTAGGCCCGTCGAGCCGGCGAGCGCCCAATGATCCGTGGAACTAGGGGCAGCAGCGAGCAAATGAAAAACGCGCAACTGTGCTTGGAACGGCTGTTGGCATCAAACACCTGCCAGCCCAAGCATCAACGCCAGGGACCGGTTGACTGCGAGAAGCGTGGTGTCGTCAACAGCGCCGATGCAATCGCGGACGCGGCCTCGCGGCACGGCAACGACCTTATCCACCATGATTTGGGACACTTCGCGCAACCCGTTTTCAGGCGAGGGGCGTAAACTCAGGCGGAATAGTGGGGCTTTGACGATTTCGGTCGTGAGCAGGCATACCAGTAGGCTGGCGTGCGTAGCGTTGAAAAGGTCGGATTGAACGATTACCGCGGGGCGGGGCTTGCCGTAGTCACCCCGTGCAACGACAAGGACGATGTCGCCGCGCTTCACTCAGGGTCACCGAGATCGGCTAAGTCGTCAATAAACGCCGCGACCTCTTGCTCACTGGCCTTTGCCGATACAAGCAAAGATTGGCGGCGGGCTTGCATGGCTAACCGGGGCGTGCGGGTATCGGGCACCCAAATCTGTAGTGGTCGCAAACCAGCGGCCCGCAAGCGGGCTCGGTAAGCACGCATCTTGTCGGAAGGGTGGTTAGTGTGGTCGGTTGTCTGCATATTGCGCTCACTCCATTGGTAACATGTTACCACACTAATGCGTCCCAGTGAAGCACTTTCATGACTGCTGGAACGCTCATGGCTTGCGCAACACCCGTGAAACTGGATCATATTTCCATAAGATAAAATATACGATAATCTCGTTATATCTCAGTCGGTTGCATCAAGCTCGGTCCCTTCTCACTGCCAACGCCGGATCACGGATGCACGTCCGCGGCTCCAGTCGCAGTGGGGTTTTGGCAACGACTAGGAGTTGATGCGACGATAGGCCAGCTCAATGGCGCGACGGAGTTGATCCGGATTTGATACGACCTCGGGGGTATGTGATCCCCTCGTCCATTCTGCGACAGCCTTTGCCATCGTCTTGCAGTTCTCGGCAAACTTGACATCCCGGCAGACCAAGATGTCGAAACGCACGAGCGCCGCAGCATGATCGGCGTCAAACGTGAGCCCGCCCTTCGGCAGTTGAGTCTTAGGATCGTTAATACACTGTTGCATTTCCCTGATGATGACCTGGTAGGCAAGGAATGGGACGTAGAGTGAATCAGCAGGCGTGGCTTTGGCACAGCCGTAGATGGCCTGTTGCAGTACCCTCACAGGGCCGTCTGGGATGTCGTTAACCCTGGCCGGGCCTGCGTCGGCAATGTCTCTGGGCAGCCCTGGGAATCCAAGTTTTTCCTGGAACCCCCGCCATGCGTCCACAATCCGAGGAATGTCGAATACTGCTGTCAATTCGCCAGGCAAGCAGAAAACCGAATTAAGGCATGCGCCAACCTCAATTGCCCCGTAGGCCTGGGCAATCCGGCCTCGGTTCTTGTTTAGCCGTTCCATGTTTTCCTTTGCCAGCCTGTGGATGTGCAGCTTCAGGCCCTCGATTTCTTGCTTGATCTCGTCAAGGGTCAGGTTGTCGATCCCGGCGAAGGGATCATCGGCCGTCGTCTCCAAGGTTTCCGCGCTTCTGACCATACCCTCGATCCATCGCGCCGGATCTGCTGCAAGTCTCGCCTGCACCAGTACGTTGCCAAGTTTGTCTTTCTCAAGGTCGCGTACCAATTCCTGGTTGACGGTGTTCGTTGCGATAAGCAATCCCAACGCCCCGAGGAAGTCGCGCTTCGTTGCCGTGGCGTGGAAGTGGAAATATTGGGGGAACCTGATGCTGTCGGGCAGAATGCTTTCGAGGAGCTGCATGAACTCCCATACCGCCTCAAAGGAGTACCCGTGCCACATCCTTCTGGCTTCGATTAGGTCCAGCATCATTGAGGCCAGGGTCGCTCGTCGGGCCGGATCGGTGGTTTGCAAAACCTCGACCACGTTTGTTGTCCCTGCCCAAACTTCGGCCGTCCTGGCGTTGCGCGCTTCCAGAAGGACTTGGGCGAGCGCCCCATCCTGCCACGGGCTGTGGCTCTCATACATGTGGCCATAGATGTTCTGGTCCAGGTAGACCTTCACCTGCTTGGTCATCATCACGTCCTCATGTTGGCTTAGTCTGCCGGGCTCCGCTTGACGGATAATTCGTTCAGAACGGCCTTGTGTTTCCGCAGATCGTTAAGGAGACGATCGTAGAAGGCGAGAATCCTGCCGCGTTCAATGGACGAGGTTCCCACAGCCATCATGTCGTTGTCGCCTCTCGGAACCGGGTACCTTCCGCACCATTCGATGAACGAGGTCAATCGGTTCAAAAGCTCCAACTCGTCCTTAGAAAGAGTGAAGTCCTGCGTTTCAATCCGTTTCGCCAGCGCGTCGAGGTCGTGAATCAAAAAGCTCCGCTCAAGGTTCACGGCCCGATTCGGCTCGCGCTTCAACTGGCTTCCATGATGCAGAACAATCGCAGCCTTCAACAATGACTCAATCGCCATTCCGAGCAGCATGGTGTAGACCCAATGAAGGTCCCCGATGCCGGTCCCGCCGATCCAGTCGCACCGATCTGCGGCCGCTTTTAGCTGACACCCTTTCACAAACCAGGTATTCGGCCGGTCCGCAGCGTTGGCAAACGCCTCCCGTTTGGTGGGGGTATCCCAATCGTCATTTACTCCCATTGCGAACTCCATCGAAATTAAGGCGGCTGTTAACTACGAGGAATAGCCGGCCGCCAAAAACCGCCAACATCGCCTCCTATTTCAGGTCCGGGTACAGGTGCCGGTATCGGTGGCGTTGCTGTTCGGTCTGGTGACCGACCATGTCGTCGATGATCCGCTGGTCCACGCCCTTCCTCGCCAACGCGGAAATGAAGCTGTGGCGCAGCACATTCCAGCTGAAGCGATTACCTGATGTCGATCATCTTGATGGCCTCATTCAGCGCGGCGCGAAAATCGGCATATTCCTTGTCTGGAAGCTTCTTGCCTACACTACGCAAATGGAGGGTGATGATGCTCAGAGCCGCCCACCAAACGAGATCCGTCGGCCCTGCCTTCGGTCCGGCCGTTTCTGGTACATGAGCGTCAAGGAATCGGGATAGGCGCTTCAATGGGTCCGGGTGCGACCACGCATCACCTTCGCGCTTATGTATCTCGAACGAGGATATCACTGACAGGCTAAAGGCGGCACCCAGCGCCCGCTTCGTGCGAATTCGCGGGTCTCCGGGACATTTATGCAGAATCCACCGGGAGGCCCAATCGTCCGCCTCATACTCCAGCTCATGCCGCGCCGAGGAGGTGTTCGCTCCTCGCTTGTGGTGCTCTCCCACAACGTGCCGGATTTCATGCAATAGTGCAAAGCCGCCCATGCATAAAAACATTTCGTCGGCTGCATGCGCCGAACTCCCGGGTTCGGCGCCTGGTACCGGGCGCGGCAGACCAGCGGGCCATGGGGATTGTTTGCCGGCCATCTCACAGTCATGAGCCCATTCGAGCAATCGAATCGCAGGGAGCGTCTCTGGGTCCTTGTCCAGTTCAAGATCGACTCCCGGCGCACTCCGCTGGACTTTGGCCATGACTTCTATGTAAGCCAGCGCGTACACCCAGAGGCGCTCAGCGAAAGCAAGCCCGAAACGGATCAGTCCTGTTTCCGGGTCAACCTCCAGCAGGGCACTGTGGTCGTCTTCGACGAACTCGATGCTAATCCCGTATTTATCAACAAGCTCCTTCAGTTCGTCGCGCCGCTCAGGCGCAAGCGAGTATGGTGACGCTACGAGATGGTTGATGAGGGGATGAACAGGAGACAACGCAGCATTTGTCGCCATGATGCTTCACCATCGAACGGTAGAAATCGAGGAACCAAAAGTGTCACATCGGTCACGGAACATCCGAGAAAACCGCCTTGATCGACTCCTGCTGCTTCGAGGGGTACAGGCGCCTGTACCGTTTCGACGTTGCCTCGTTCATGTGCCCGGCCCATTCCTGGACCAGCCGCTGATCCACTCCCTTGATGGCACACGCCGAAGTGAAGCTGTGCCAAGGCGGAGCGACGGCGCCGCCCGAGGTGCAGCCGATCATCGATCGCTTGAAGTCCACGCCGCTCAGCTAGGCCCAGTGCGGTATGCCTTGCGGTGCCTGCGGATCGTCGCTACGCAACACGATGTCCGTGGCCGCGATGCGGAACTCCCCGGCGCCGGTCCACTCGACTTCCCTGCCGTCGGCCAGCCGGAGGTAGGGCTTGTTGCCGAGCGCCCTGCTGCGGAACCTAACGCTGTGCATGGTGGTGGTGTCGATCACCTTCCGCCAGTCCTCGACGCGGTAGGCGCAACCGTCCGAACCAGCCGCGTCAAATTCGCATTTTTTCTCCATCAACATGCCCTCATCGTGGGACACGCAAAGTCAATCCATTGTCCCAAGTCGCGGCGGCAACTCACAAGGCCGGAAGCGGTTTGCTAGCCCGACTGTTCTACGGCGGCATTTGCCGAGGCTGCTGGTCAACCAGAAGTGTTCAACTTCGACACCGCCGTTGACCGCAGTCGATTAACGATCTCCGATGCCTCCGCGCGCCATCGCCGGAAGACAAGAGGATAGTCTTCCTCAATGACAGCGCCTGTCTCTGGGTTCTTGAGATAATTCACTCCGTCGAGTTGGCCGCCCAGGTGGGCGACGCGCGGAACCCCGCCCCGGTGAGTCGAGTGGTCCCGCATCACCTTTCCGTGGGCGAGCCACGTTCCTTGCAGGGGCTCGATGTCGTGGAGTTCCCTAAGCTCGGGAGCGTTTTCCCCCTCCCGTTTGATGATCACGTTCCGCAATTTGCTGGCCGAGATATCGTCCTCGGCCAAGCCGCACCGGTAATACAGGTTGATTTCGACGAGAAACGCGTCGAGCGCTCCCAATAGGTGGAAGAGGTACGCCTCCTGATAAGACCGCTCGAAGTCGTCGCCGTTTCGGCGGGGAAGGCCCTCGATGCATTGGAGCTGAATCTCAGCGTAGCGTAGCTTCGCGTCTGTACGGGCCTGTAAGTTTTCGGTGGTGTTCTGGTTCACTGGGGTGGCCTGGGGCTCGGAAGATTTTGGGGGCCGGTTCGGAACCATTTCAGCATCCCTTCCACTTGGACTTCGAAGAATCGCACGAGATTGACGAGCGCGGTTGTGCTGTTCCAGCGGCCCGGAAACGGCCGATTCTCCCTTTTCCAAAGACACGCTCTGGACTGTTCGGGTTCATCTCGGGTTCATCCTACGGTAACTACGCGGATTGCTGTCCCGCAAAGACGGCCAACGTCGCCTCCTGATTCACGTCCGGGTACAGGTGCCGGTATCAGCGACGTTGTTGGTCTGTCTGGTGGACCCACGATGTCGTCGATGATCCGCTGATCGACTCCCCTGCTCGCCAAGGCCGAGATGAAGGAATGTCGGAAAACGTGCCAGCCCTTCGTGGGCGATCAGCCATCAGGAGTGCTGCGGTTTCAGCGGGAAGGACTTCTGCCGGATCGGCGGTGACTAACCGAACACCTTCTTGATCGCGTCGTATTTCGTCGAGGGGTACAGGTGTCGGTAACGCCTGGAAATCTCCTCGGACATGTGACCAGCGAATTCCTCGATGAATCGCTGATCGATGCCGGCCGTGGCGCACGCGCTGATGAAGCCATGACGGAAGAAATGCCATCCCCGCACTTCCGACCAGTCGGTGTCGGACAATGCCCGCTTCAGGTGATTATGGGCCTCGCTCGGAGTTAGCGGCTCGATGGGCCGAGTCCTCCTTGCGACGATGGTGGCCTTCCGCCCCGCAATCTCAGTCGCGCGACCGTTGCCGCTTTGATGTCCAGTCGTGGGGCTCCGCTTCTTGCTGCGTCGAACAACCGCGTTCTGGCAGAAAAGCTGCGGTCCCCCAGGATGACGCTTCAGCCAATCGCGCAGAATCTTTTCGAGAGCAGGCGACAGAGGCACGCGCCGCGTCGTCGTCTTTCCTCTGACCCGCTTCTTCTCGTGGATCGTGACGACCTTCTGACGGAGGTCGACGTCCGCGATCTTCACGCGGATGATCTCCGAACGCCTGGCTCCGGTGTGGGCGGCGAACGCGACCATCGGGTGCAAGAATGGCTGCGCGTCTTTTGATTTGAGGAGCTTCAGGATCGCACGGCTTTCCTCGATCGTTGGGTACATCGCATCCCAAAGATCGGCTTGCTCGGCGTCACTTAGGTCGCCGGTCTTGATGTGGCGTTCGATTTCCGCCTTGGTCATGAACGGCGGCTTCTCGGTCGTTCGCGGATAACGCAGTCCCTCGTAGGGGAAGGCCTCCTTTACGATCTTCGCTCGCTTCGCCCAATTCCATGCGGTGCGAAGTGTCACGATCTCCTTCTTGATGGTCGCCGCGGAAACCTTGCGGCCGTTCATCCCAGCGTCTTTCGCGCGCGCGTCGACATACTCCTGGAGCTTGAGGAGGCTGAGGCCGTTGATCGGGAAGTCGTCGCCCCATGCTTCGACGAAATATCCGAAGTGCAGATCGATGCCGTCGAGGGTCGTCTTCTCAAGAGACGCCTTATGCGTGTCGACGTATTTGTCCCGGAACTCGCCGAGGCTGTGAGCATCGTGAATCGGAGCCGCAGGCTTGCCGTCGAACTGAACGAAGTCGACGACAGAAACACCAGAAGGAATCTCGACGAGGCGTTGCTTCAACCGATACAGCAGGAGGTCGACCTTGCGACTCGTCGCGTCGGCGATGTCGTCTGGAACCGGCCCGATCGTGAAGGTGTGGCGATTGCCCAAGTACCGAAACGTGCAGTACCAGCTATCGCCCTTGCGCTGAAGTCCCGCCATCGCTGGCTCCTGAAAGCCAACGCCACCCCAATATCAGGCCATGGTTGACAGAGGAATGACAGAAAACGCTGCTTGACGTTCCGGCGTCATTCTAAGTCATTCTCTTGAAAACCGCTAGTTTTTCAGTGCCGGAGGAGGGACTCGAACCCACACACCCGTTTAAGGATACTGGATTTTGAATCCAGCGCGTCTGCCAATTCCGCCACTCCGGCTTTGCGCGCGAGGCGACTCTGGGACCGTCGCCACGCTTCATGTAGCGGGCCATTCTTAGTCCGCCGGGTGGCAGCGTCAAGCGTTGGCAGCGAAACGACTTTTGCGCGGCTCATTGACTTCGATTGGCGGCACAGGCGTTGCACTCGCTGAGGCCTTGAGTCGTCGGTGGCCAAAAAAAAATCTCGAGTGGGGAAATTTTCCGCTTGATATATTCCGATATAGGAATATAATGCCGCCATGCCCCGAGCAGCCACGACTTCCGACGTCTTTAACGCCATCGCCGAGCCGCGGCGGCGGCAGATCATCGAACTGCTTTCGCGACGACGCGGCCTGGCGGTCGGAACCATCGTCCTGGCTCTCGGGATGCCACAGCCGACCGTCTCAAAGCACCTGGGAGTTCTGCGGGAGGTCGGCTTGGTTTCCGTCAGCAAGAATGGGCAAAGCCGCATCTACGACTTGAATGTCGATCAGTTGCGACCCGTCTATGACTGGATCAAGGCGTTCGAGCAACATTGGGAGCACCAGCTCGATCGCATCCGTGAACGGGCCGAGCGGCGGGCCGCCGATGTATCGAACTCGTCACAACGAACAACCCGTAAGAAAGGAACGTCATGAGCATCGACACGTACACTCAGCAAGCCACTGAAACATTCGAAATCCAAAAAGCGACCGAGATTGCCGCGCCGATCGAAATCGCGTTCGAGGCGTTGCTCGAGGAGCTTGGCCCAGAGGCCCAGATGATGGACGGCACGCCGATGCACTTCAAACTCGAAGCTTGGCCGGGCGGGCGATGGTATCGCGATCTGGGCAAAAACGCGGGACATCTTTGGGGCCACGTGCAGGTGATCAAGCCGCCGACTTTGATCGAAATTTGGGGACCGATGATGATGTCGTATCCCGCGATCAATCACCTTCAATATCGCTTGACCGCCCAAGGCAGCGGGACACGGCTGGCTTTCTCCCATCGGGCCATCGGGTTGATCGCGTCCGAGCATCGCGAAGGCATGCCCAAAGGTTGGGGACACTGGAGCGAACGGATCCGCCAGCGCGCCGAACAAAAAGCCGCGAAAAAGAAATAGCCATTCCGCATTGCCGATCGGATCGGCATCCAATCACGGAATCGGTTTCTCTCAACGGAAGTGGCATCGATCGATTTGCGCCGCCTCAACTCCCTTCAAATTCTGGAGTTTTCGTCATGAGTACTTCCACTGCGAATCCGAAAGCGACCCTCAATCATAAAGTCGTTTCAAAAAGCGAATGGCAACGCGCCGCCAGCGAGTTCCTCGCCAAGGAAAAGGAGCTGACGCAAAAGAGCGACGAGTTGGCTCGCCAGCGTCGTGAACTCCCCTGGACCCGCGTCGACAAGGACTATGTCTTCGAAGGGCCGTCGGACAAAGTCCGGCTGGCAGACCTGTTCGACGGGCGGAGCCAACTCGCGGTCTATCACTTCATGTTGGGCCCCGATTGGACCGAGGGTTGCCCCGGCTGCTCGTACGTGACCGATCACATGGATGGGGCACTCGAGCACCTTGCGGCCCGAGATGTCACGCTAGTGCTCGTCTCGCGAGGGACGCTGGCAAACATCGGCGCGTTCAAGAAGCGGATGGGCTGGCACATTCCCTGGGTTTCGTCCGCCGGCAACGACTTCAACCACGACTTCGGCGTCTCGTTCGATAAGGAGGAAGTCGCCAGCGGCGCGAAGAAGTACAACCATGGCACGAGGGCTCCTTACGCTGAAGAAAATCCGGGGATGAGCTTTTTCTACAAAACCCCGACCGGCGAAATCCTCCACACCTACTCGGCGTACGGCCGCGGTTTGGATGCCCTGTTGGGCACGTACGTGATTCTCGACCGGGCACCAAAGGGTCGCGACGAGGACACTTTGGAACAGCCGATGTCCTGGGTTCGGCACCACGACAAATATGAACCGACGAAGCAAGGCGCTGGATCATGCTGCCATTAGAAGGGCCGTCCGTATCCGGCTGCTGCTGCCACGGCGTCGCTCAGCCGTCGTCGCCGCCTTTGGCTGGAAGGCAGGCTTCGAGTGCTACGCAGCCTTCGACCATCTCTCGGTCACGTAGTGCCTGGGAGACGGCCGCAGGCGCCATGTCGCTCGGAGTCTGGGTGCTCATGCCAAAGTGCCCCGTGTGCCTCGCCGCATACGTGGCACTTTGGACCGGGCTCGGACTTTCCTTCGCGGCGGCGACGTCGATTCGCTGGGGACTGTTGGGGCTGAGCAGCGCGCTACTGCTCTTCCTCATTGCGAGACAAGTCTCACGACTGCGTCGCCTCGTACGTCATTAACAGCGTCTCACCGTTTTCGGCGCGCCTTGGGCTGCGCCGGCCCGTTCGCCTCCAAAGCAGCCAGCATCCGCTTCAGGGCAACCTGGCGATAGCTACCTCGCACCAATTCAGCGACCTCGCGCCAGTCGAGCGAAATATCGGCACGCAAGCACACCCAGCCGAAGCGAGCGGCATACGGAGCCGCGAAAAACCGCTCGTCCGCGAGGTACTCGTCCTGCCGTTCGGAGCCGCGCGAAGGGCCAGACACGGACGCCCGTCGTACTGATCCAGCACGGCGAACATCTTCTTGCCCGCCTCGAACGTCGGGTGACCCCACTTCACGGTTTCCCGAACTTCCGGCAATGCCAGGCAAATCTTGCGGAGGCGTGACAGCAGCGCTGCTTCCTTCATGGCGGGCCTCTTTACGAATACATTGGCGTGGATCTGCGTACAAATCCAGGTTTATACGCCACTTCCCTGAACCAATCCGGCGCAAACGCCGAAAGCGTCGCCAGTTGCGTAGCCTGAATCCGGCCTTACCTTGCCGCGCCGATCAGGTATCCTACGATTCCTTCGTCCCTTCTGTTTGTCTCCTGCGCTCAGGGTGTACCCATGCTCGACATTAATCGCGAGTTTCGCGTGCCTTCCATTCGGACCGAGCTGCCTGGGCCTAAGGCGCGGCGGATGATTGAGCGCGATGAGCGGGTCACTTCGCCGTCGTACACGCGGGTTTATCCGTTGGTCGTCGCTCGGGGGGAAGGGGCGACGATTGAGGATGTCGACGGGAATCTGTTCCTCGACTTCAACGCGGGCATTGCCGTCTGCTCGACCGGGCATTGTCATCCGCGGGTTGTTGCGGCGATTCATCGGCAGTCGTCGCAGCTGTTGCACATGTCGGGGACCGACTTCTATTACCCAGCCCAATTCGAGCTGGCCGAAAAGCTGACGCAGATTACGCCCGGCAAGTTCGCTAAGCGGGTCTTCTTCTCGAACTCGGGGACGGAGGCGGTCGAGGCGGCGTTCAAGCTGGCGCGGTATCACAGCAAGCGGCAGAACGTGATCGCGTTTTACGGCGCCTTCCACGGCCGCACGATGGGGGCGGTTTCGCTCACCGCGAGCAAGGTCACTCAGCGACGCGGCTTCGGGCCGCTAGTGCCCGGCGTGATCCATGTGCCGTATGCCGATTGCCGCGGCGGGAGTCACAAACCGGCCGTGAGCACGATCGAGCTGATCGAAAAGACCCTCTTCAAAAAAGAGGTCGCACCGGACGAAGTGGCCGCCATCTTCGTCGAACCCATTCAGGGTGAGGGCGGGTATCTGGTCCCGCCGCCGGAGTTCCATCGCGAGCTGCGAGCGCTGTGCGATCGGCACGGCATATTGCTGGTGGTCGACGAGATTCAGTCGGGCATGGGCCGCACGGGAAAAATGTGCGCGATCGAACATTGGGGCGTCGAGCCGGACATCATCTGCCTGGCCAAGGGAATTGCCTCGGGGCTGCCGTTGGGCGCGATCGTCGCCCGCGAAGAGTTGATGGATTGGCCCCCCGGAGCGCATGCCAGCACGTTCGGCGGTAACCCGGTGGCTTGTGCGGCCGCGCTCGAGACGATCGCCCTCATCGAAGAAGGGTTGATGGCGAACGCCAAGACTCAGGGCGACTTCTTGATGTCAGAACTGGCCAAACTCAAGAGCACTCACCCGCAGATCGGCGATGTGCGCGGGAAGGGGCTGATGATCGGCTTCGATATCGTCGCGGCCGACGGATCACCGGCTCCCGATGAGGCCGAACGCCTGGTGCAGAAAAGCTTTCTCAAGGGGCTGTTGCTGCTCCGCTGTGGGGAGAGCGCGATTCGGTTGTGCCCGTCGCTGGTTGTCACCCGCGAGCACTGCGAGACGGCCCTGGCGATCATGTCGGACTGTCTCGCCGAGATGGCCGGAGGTCCGGCAGGCCGCGCGAAGGGCCCGGTGTCCGGGGCCAAGGCGTAGTGAGAGCCGCACTGACCGAGAGGAAGGAGCAACGGCTCCTTCTGAAGTCAGAAGGTCGCAGCGAGGACGAACAATGCATGAGTCAATTCTGGAACGATTGGGTGTCACCTCGAAGGCCGGCGGCGGAGTGCTGTCGGGGGTGCAGGCCGGCTCGGCGAAGATCGATTCGACGGGGCCCGAGTTGGTCTCGCTGAACCCGTCGACGGGCGGACCGCTGGGCCACGTTCGCACCGCCACTCGCACAGAATACGACGCCGTCGTTGAGGAGGCGCAAAAAACCTTCGTCCGCTGGCGAACGGTACCGGCCCCCAAGCGGGGCGACCTCGTCCGCGAAATCGGCAACCAGTTGCGGAAGCATAAGGCCGACCTGGGCCTCTTGGTCACGCTCGAGATGGGCAAGATTCGAGCGGAAGGCGAAGGCGAAGTCCAGGAAATGATCGACATGTGCGACTTCGCCGTCGGCCTGTCGCGTCAGCTTTACGGCCTCACGATGCCGAGCGAACGGTCGCAACATCGCCTGTTCGAGCAATGGCATCCGCTCGGCCCCGTGGGCGTCGTCACCGCGTTCAATTTTCCCGTGGCGGTCTGGGCCTGGAACGCGATGCTCGCGGCCGTCTGCGGCGACAGCGTCGTCTGGAAGCCATCGCCGCACACACCGTTGTGCGCGCTGGCCGTGCAACGCATCGTGTCGGAAGTCGCGCGACGTGAAGGCTTCGATGGGCTGTTTACGCTCTGTACGACGGCCGGCGTCGAAGGCGGCCAATGGATGGCTGACGACCCGCGGCTACCGCTGCTGTCGGCGACGGGAAGCTGCGCGATGGGTCGCGCCCTCAGCCCGCGCGTCGCAGCCCGGTTGGGGCGATCGCTGTTGGAGTTGGGAGGTAACAACGGCGTGATTATCGCGCCGAGTGCAAACTTGGATCTCGCGCTACGGGGTGTCGCGTTCGCCTCGATGGGGACGACAGGCCAGCGCTGCACGACGTTGCGGCGGCTCTTCCTGCACGAATCGGTGGCCGACAAATTCCTGGCGCGGCTCGTTCCGGTCTTCAAAAGCGTGCGGATCGGCAATCCGTGGGAAGACGGCGTCTTGATGGGACCGCTGGTCAGTCAACTGGCCGTCGACGGGATGCAGCGAGCGCTCAATGCGGCCCGCGCGCAGGGTGGCGAAATCGTATGCGGCGGCAAGCGCGCAGCCCGGCCAGGATTTTTCGTCGAGCCGGCCATCGTGCGAGCGCGGCCCGAGATGCCGATCGTCTCTGAGGAGACCTTCGCTCCCATCCTCTACGTGATGACCTACAGCGATTTCGACCAGGTGATCGCCTCGCACAATCGCGTGTCGCAGGGACTTTCGTCTGCCGTCTTCACTGATCGCCTGACCGAAGCCGAGCAATTTCTCTCGGCGGCCGGCAGCGATTGCGGGATCGCCAACGTCAACATCGGCACGTCGGGAGCCGAAATCGGCGGAGCGTTTGGTGGCGAGAAGGACACCGGCGGCGGCCGCGAATCGGGCTCCGACTCGTGGAAAGCCTACATGCGCCGCCAAACCTGCACCGTCAACTGGGGCAGGGACCTGCCGCTGGCTCAGGGGATCGAGTTTCCGGTCTCGGAGTAAAAAGCCCTCGGCAGTCAGCTCACGGAAATCTGGCTGCCGTAGCGGCGTCCCCAAGCGGCCCTTAGAATCGCCGCCTATGACATACGACGTTTATGGCGTGGGCAACTCGCTCGTTGATATCCAGGCGCAAGTCACCGAGGCGACGGTCACGGCACTCGGCTTTCCCAAAGGATCGATGACCCTCGTCGACGAGGCCGTGCAGACGAAGGTGCTCGGCGGCGTGGCGGGTGTTCCCTTCCATCGCTGCGCGGGCGGGTCGGCTGCGAACACAATCCTGGGCATCGCCGACTTCGGCGGAAAGACCATCTACGCCGGCAAAACAGCCGACGACGAATTGGGCAAATTCTTCCTCGAAGACATGCGGCGGATGGGCGTCGCGATCGAAGTGCCGCCGGCTGCCGGGCAAACGGGGACTTGTGTCATCCTGATCACGCCCGACGCACAGCGGACGATGCTCACGCACTTGGGCGTTTCGGTCACGCTGGGGCCAGACGACATCGACCGGAAACGGATCGCCCAATCGAAGTACGTCTACGTCGAAGGCTATCTATTTGCCGGGCCGACGACGCGAGACGCCGCTTTGCTCGCCATCGCGGAAGCGAAAGCCGCCGGTGTAAAGGTTGCGTTCACGATCTCTGATCCGTTTCTGATTGCCGACCATCGGGACGAGTTTTGGGAGTTGATCCAGGGGCCGGTCGATTTGCTGTTTTGTAATCTCGAAGAGGCTCGCAGCCTCACGGGGCTGGATGACGCGGTCGACTGTGCCCGCGAAATTCATCGCCACGCGGCAAGTGTCGCCCTCACTCTGGGGGCCAATGGTTCAATCGTGATGCACGAAGGCGAGGTTCTTCCCATCGAAGGGGTGCCGGTTGAGGCGATCGATACGACCGGGGCCGGTGATATGTACGCAGCAGGCTTGTTGTATGGGATCACGGCCGGATTCACTTGGCGTTCGGCCGGGCGGCTGGCCTCGCACGCGGCGGCCCGTGTCGTCTCCCAACTGGGCGCTCGTTTGAAACGGCCCTTCACCGCGGCCGAGATCGCGGATTTGCTGCGCTAAATCCTTCTGAACTTCGCGCAGCCGATTTCGCCCCGGTGGAGTCAGTTGCCCGCGCTGGGTAAAATTACGCTTGCCCATCCTGGGGATCGAATCGCCGCAGACGTCAGTTCGAGTGAAATGCGGTTAGCGGCCTGTCGCAAAGGAAGGAAACGCATGTCGCGCCGTCGACTTCTGGTCTGCGTGCTCTGGCTGGCTGCGGTTAGCTCCGCGCAGCCTGCCCCCGCCGCTCCGCCCGCATTGGATGCGGCTCGAGCCTTCGGCTATCTGCAAAAGATCTGTCGGATCGGCCCGCGTCCCAGTGGCAGCCATGGGATGAGCGAGCAACAGACTTTGCTGACCGAGCATTTCAGTCGGCTTGGAGCCCAGGTCGGGTACCAGTCGTTCGATGCCGCCGACCCGTTGAGCGGCAAGCCCGTGCGGATGTCAAACCTGATCGTGACCTGGCACCCCAAAATGGCCGACCGCGTGTTGATTGCCTGTCACTACGACACGCGGCCCTTTCCCGATCGCGATCGACGCAATCCTCGAGGCATCTTTCTGGGCGCCAATGACGGGGCAAGCGGAGCCGCCTTGTTGATGGAGTTGGGCAATCACATGCAGGATTTGCCCGTGACGCGAGGCGTCGACTTTGTGTTCTTCGACGGTGAGGAATTGGTCGTCCAAGATCAGGGGAAATACTTTCTCGGCTCAACTTATTTCGCGCAACAGTATCGCGACTCGCCTCCGCCGTACCGGTACGCAGCGGGGATCCTGTTAGACATGGTGGGCGACCGTGACCTCGATTTGTTCCCGGAGAAAACGAGTCTGCGACTGGCCCCCGGCGTGACGCGGAGCGTTTGGGCGACCGCCAAGAGCCTCAAAATTCGCGAGTTTCGCCCGACGCCGAAGCACGAGGTGAACGACGATCACTTGCCGCTCAACGAGATCGCCCGGATTCCGACCTGCGATATCATCGACTTTGATTATCCGTATTGGCACACGGCTCAAGACGTGCCGAGTCACTGCTCGGGCGAAAGTCTGGCAAAGGTCGGTCGGGTGTTAAGTCGCTGGCTGACGTTGCCTCCGGACCAACAGTCTCCCTCGCAATAAGTGACGCCTGTGAACAATCCCTGGCCCGCACTCATTGTCGCCATCGTGCTGATCGTGTTCGGCACCAGTCTGATGGCGTCGCACGTTCGTTCGTGGCGACGCCGGCGCGGCGCGATCGAAGGAAACGAACTCGCCTTCTTCGAGAAGCGCTATCGGCGACGCGTGCGGATCGCGGCGACATTCATCATTTTGGGCGTCCTGATCGGAGTGGGCGACGCCTTGTTGCCAATGCATAAAAACCAGCCCATGGCGATCACACTTTACTGGATCGGTGTGCTGGTGCTGACCGGCTGGGTGATGCTGCAAGGATTCGGCGACCTGTGGTCGACGGCCGCCCACACGGGGGCGGAGCTGTCGCGCATTCGGCAAAAACGCCATGAACTCGAGCGGCAACTCGTCGAGTTCAAGCATCAGAACCTGCCAGGTCGTGGCTTCGACGAGTCTACCGAGCAGTGACGCGTGCTAGCGATCGCGCGAAGCGATGTGTGGCGCGAATCCGGCAGTCGTCAAACGGTAGAAGACGTGCGGCAAGTTCACATGCACGCCGTCTCGCTCGAATTGAAATCCGAGTTTTTTCATCACGCGTTGAGACGCGACGTTGGTCGTCAGCGTGAAACAGACGACCTCTGCCAGCCCGAGCTCGGCAAACGCGATGTTGAGAATCGCTTGAGAGATCTCGGTCGCCAACCCGCGGCCCCAAAACTCGGGCAGTAGCGCGTAGGCCAGCTCGACCTCCGGCTTGCCGTCGACTTCGGCGCGCTTAAGGCCGGCCCGACCGGCGAACTGATTCCCGGCGGCGGATCGAATCGCCCAATACCCATAGCCGTGCCGGTCCCAATGATCCAAGCTTCGTTGCAGCCACTTTGCGGATTCCTCGGCCGGTAGCGGTTTGCCGTCAGGCGATAATGTCGCCATCACCCGCGCGTCTGCGAACAGCCGAACGTAATCCGGTAGATGTTCGGGTCGCAAACGCTCGGCACTGAGCCGATCTGTGCGGAAAGCATCGAGTGGCGCCGAAGTCATTGTGGACCATCAAAAAAATGGAAAAGACTCGTTAGCGGTTGTTTGCAGATGGGTCGATCACTTGCCCAACCCGAACAGAAGCCGCGGTAACAAATTGACAGGAAGATCCGGCTGCAAAACCGCGTCCGTGCGGCCAAGCAACCGCAGCACGTTTTCTGCGGCCAGATAGCCACTGCGGACAGCTCCTTCCATAGTGGAGGGCCAGCCCGTACGTGTCCAATCGCCGGCCAACTGCACATTGGGGATCGGAGACTGTTGAAAGGGCCGGCAGCGTTCGGCCCCCGGCCGCGCAGAAAACACGGCCCGGTGCTCCGTCACCAGGCGCGAATGCAAAAGGACAGCTTCGCCCGCTACGGGAAAAACATCGGCCAACTCACCCACCACTTGCTGGATCACCTCCTGCTGAGTGCTCGAGGCGATATTGCGACTGGCGCTGATAATCACCTGGTAGTTATATCCTTGCTCCGATCGAGGCGGCAGATTTGGGTCTCGAGTCCCTGTCGAATCGGAAGCGTGCAGCAAATCTCGATTAAAAACCCACTGACTGAGCCGGTCGATGAGTACGGCGTGCGGCAACTCGGCCGATCGATCTGTCTTGAACGGGAACAAGATCGGCCGATCGAACCAGAGATGCACGCTCGAAATCGGTGCGGTTTCCAGTTCGCTCAGCCGCGCGAGAGCCGGATGCGTCCTGCACTCAAGTGGGTACAAGTCGAGCACGAGCCAATGCGGCACAGCGACAATTACCTGGTCCGCCTCGACCTTTTCACCGGTACGCAGAATGACTCCCGTCGCGCGCCCCTCTTCG
>DASRXU010000288.1:0-2472 GCA_035687365.1 Planctomycetaceae bacterium
AGTGGCATCATCCACCAGGAAATGCCGAAGGGGGACGAGACTGGACGCATGCACGGCTTCCAGCTGTGGGCGAATCTGCCGTCTGCGAAGAAAATGACCGCGCCCCGTTATCAGGAAATCAAGACCGGCGAGATCCCCGAAGTCACCGACGACGACGGCACACACGTGCGCATCGTATGCGGAAAGTTCTGGGGCAAGACCGGTCCGGTCGAGGGCATCGCCACCGACCCTACCTACCTCGATGTCTCAGTTCCTCCGGGCAACCGGAAAACCCTCCCGGTCGAAGTTACTCGCCATGCCTTCGCCTACGTATTCGGCGGTGACGGAAAATTCTGCAACGCCTCCGGTCCGCTAGCCGTCCCCACCGAAGGCGTAGGCTGGGCCGACGTCAAGCCTCCCGCCGACGCAGAAAATCGTTCGCTGGTGGTCTTCGATCGCGGCGATGAGGTCGCCGTGCAGGCCGGTGAAGACGGCATCCGCTTCCTGCTCGTCTCCGGCAAGCCGCTCGAAGAGCCGGTCGCGTGGTACGGCCCCATCGTCATGAACACGCAACAGCAACTGCAGCAGGCGTTTCAGGAACTCGAGAAAGGAACGTTCCTGAAGAAGTAGATTCGTGGAAGAGCGGCCCTTTAGGGCCGCGTCAGGCGTATAGAATCACGAGGGCTTTAGCCCGGAGGTCGTCTCACCTGCGAGGCGATCCGCTCATTTCAAGCAATCACCCATGCCAGAACTTCCTGAAGTCGAAACCATTGCTCGCGGGCTAGCCAAGCGAGTCACGGGAGACGTTATCGACTCCGTCTGGCTCGGCCAAAAAAAAGAGCCGCTAAAGTCTCCCGCATCCGCGATCGCCGCAACGCTGGAACACAGCCGCATCGCGGCCGTTCGACGCATGGGCAAGCACATCGTCTTCGACCTCGATTGTGTGGGGCGGACACTCTTGTCCGCCAAAGGCCGGGGACCAAATTCGGGGCGTAAGGGATCCAAGGCACCGTTAGCACAACCTTCATCGACGCCGCAAGCAGAGGCGGACAGAGCCTGCCCTGAGCTTGTCGAAGGGAGTGTCCGCCCCACACGAGCCCAATGGATCGTCCACCTCGGCATGACCGGGCGCCTGCAAGTTTGTGAGCCGCAATCGGAAGTGGCGAAGCACACCCACGCCATTCTCAAATTATCGTCGGGCAGGGAACTGCGCTTCGTCGATCCCCGCCGCTTCGGCCGGTTGAGCGTCGCGCAAGCGGGAGACTTCGATGCCGCAGGGATCGAACCTCTCGAAGCCGACGTCGAAACGTTCCTTCCGCTGTTCCGCGGCCGCAAGACTCCCATCAAAAGCGCGCTGCTCAATCAGAATCTGTTGCGCGGCGTCGGCAACATTTATGCCGATGAATCTTTGTTCCGCTCCGGCCTGCGCCCCCGCCGTCGCGCCTCGACCATCACGCGCGACCAACTCGCCAAGCTGCTCGTCGCAGTAAAAGAGGTCCTGAAAGAAGCGATCGCGCTCGGCGGCTCCTCCGTCTCCGATTACGTGAACTCCGACGGCGAAGAAGGATTCTTCCAACTCCAGCACCGCGTCTACGGCCGCGAAGGCGAGCCCTGCCTCGTCTGCAAAACCCCAATCAAGCGAATCGTAATCGCCGGCCGCAGCAGCCACTACTGCCCCAAGTGCCAGAAGTGAGACCGCTGCAGTTGCAATCTGATAGTCTTTTCCGTCATGCCTGATTTTTCTATCGGAGTCGATCTCGGCGGCACCAACCTGCGCATCGCGGCCGTCAGCACCGACGGCCAGCTTCTCGAAAAAATCACGCTCGGAGTAAAAGTCGCGCTCGGCCGCGACCACGTCATCGGCGAAATGTGTGACGCCATTCAGCGGCTGACCCAGCAATACCGCGGCGGTGGAAAGTTCGTCGGCGCCGGCATCGGCGTCCCCGGCATCATCGACATGGAAACCGGGATGATGCGCAAGTCCGCCAATCTTCCCGGCTGGGCCGACTACCCTGTGCGTGATGAAATCGAGCGCCGTCTGGGCGCTCGCGTCTGCCTCGATAATGATGCCAAAGTTGCGGCGCTCGGCGAGCAATGGCTGGGCGCAGGCCGGGGCGCTCCGAACATGGCGATGATCACTTTGGGCACTGGCATCGGCGGCGCGATTGTTTTGAATGGGAAAATTTTCTACGGCATGAGCGGTATGGCCGGCGAGTTTGGCCACGTCACCGTCGAACCCAACGGCGTCCCCTGCGGTTGCGGCAATCACGGTTGTGCTGAGCGCTACGCATCGGCTACAGCTGTGGTGCGAATGGCTCGCGAAGCGATTGCCGCCGGGAACGCTCCCGGCCTCGCGAAGGCTGCGAACTCCGACCCGGAGTTCAGCGCGCTTTCGGTGTACAACCTCGCGATTCAGGGCGACCCCGACGCGCAACGCATCTTCCATCGCTTCGGCGAGGTTTTGGGAATCCTGCTTGCGGGTCTGATCAACGT
>DASRXU010000289.1:0-10918 GCA_035687365.1 Planctomycetaceae bacterium
GAGGACGCTAAACTCGCCTTTGTCAACGACAACCGGAGCACCGGCGTCGCCCGGCTCTGAAAAAGGCCCGCCATCGCCTCTTACGAGAATGGCATTGGTGAGTAGCGTGGACCCGACATCAATTTGAACCGTGGCGTTGACGGATTCAACTGTTCCCTTCGTCACGTCACGACCGAGTTTTTGAACCACCGTGACGTTCGCATCCGCGGCGATGAGCCGACCGGAGACCCAGGCCTTCGCACCCTGCGGCACGGGCTGAAACTCAACGTTCAATTTCATGAGCGCGCCGGCGATGGGACCAGTCCTCCTATCAATAACAACACCGATGACGTCGTCCGGTACCTTGCCGCCCGGCGGCTGCAAAATGGGAAATCCTTGTTCAACAGACGGAGCAATCAATGCGTATGGGCTGCCATCAGGGTCCTTCACAATGCAACAAAGTGTGCAAAACGTGGGGTCGCCCGCGAAACCAATGCTTATCCCGGGACGAACAGGTCGCACCTTGTGATTAATCACAACAAGCTTAGTCCTATAGGGATCCATGCTGAGAGAGTAGTGTTCCCCACCGATAGTACTCATATGATGCGCCGTTAACTAGAAGCTGCTTGAGACTTAGGAATCTTGTAGCTAGCGCCAAGAGTACAAGATCATTCCTCCGGGCCCATGTGGCCGGGTCCTGGCGCCTCGCATTTAGAGAAACGTGGCGTATTCCCGGCCGCCGTCGACCGGTTTAGGTCGCGCCAGCCGAGGGGCCATTGTCGAGTGAAGCTTTCGGCTACCGGTCCAGAGAGGATGTCGGGAGTAAGCAGGTCCCGCGCGGCAAACGGGGTTGTCCCGGCAAGTCTTTCCAGAGTTTCGCCAAGAAGCGGCTTCGATCGACCCCGGCTCCCCGCTAACATATCGCCATCAGCCGGCTCGACGTCAAACAAATTTTTTTTCGCCTCACAGCCATTCTTCGTCGGATTCCGCTTTCAACTTCCCGGAGCATGCCTATGTCGAGAGTCCTCAGCATCTTGGTCGCAGCGCTGATTGGCCTGGGTGCGCAGATCGGGCCTGCGTCCGCAGCCGCAGACGGCCGCATCGCGAAGCCCGACGAGCTGCGCTGGCCGCAGTTTCGGGGACCCGAGGGGTTGGCCGTCGCGTCGGAAGGCGTCACGTATCCGGTGCAGTTCAGCCCCACCTCACACGTCATGTGGAAAACGGCCCTGCCTGCGGGCAATTCCTGCCCGTCGGTGTGGGGAGATCGCATCTATCTCACGGCGTTCGACAGAGAGAAGAAACAACTCGAAACGATCTGCCTCGACCGCCCGACGGGAAAGATTGTGTGGCGACGGACCGCTCCGACTGTCGCGAAGATCGAAACGTCCCTGCATCCCGCCAATGGGCCCGCCACGCCGACTGCCGTGTGCGACGCCAATCGGGTCTACGTTTACTTCGGCTCCTACGGCTTGCTCGCTTACGATCACGACGGCAACGAGCAGTGGAAGAAGCCGTTGGCTTTCCCCGGGACGATGTTCGGCTCAGGCAGTTCGCCGATTCTGGCCGGCGATCTGCTCCTGCTCACGTGCCAAGGAAAAGACTCCGGCCTGTTGGCACTGCGGCGCGACACTGGGGCAACGGCGTGGAAGGCCGAGCGTCCGCGGTTCGGCGCAGGCTACTCGACGCCCCTGCTTCACAAGGTCAGTGAAACGACCGAGGTCATCCTGGTCCAGCCGCGCGGCGTTGTCGCCTACGATCTCAAGAACGGCGCGGAGCGGTGGTACGTCAGCGGCCTGTTCGGCGGCGGAATTCCCTCGCCGGCGATCGGCGACGGGTTGGTCTTCGCAGTCGCGCATTTCCCTGGCGGCGACCCGGAAGATCGCATGAAGTTCCCCGACTTCGAAGAGCTGCGCAAGAAATACGACGCCAACAAGGACGGCCAGCTCGGCCAAAAGGAAGTGCCCAAGGACCTGATTTTCTACAACCGCGGCAGCACAAACCCCGACGACAACATCGTGATGGACGACATGTTTCCCGCCATCGACAAGAACCGAGACGACCGGCTGAGCCGCGAGGAATGGGACGCGGCGGCCGCGGCATTCGCCAAGCGCGAAAGCGCAATGATCGCCATCAAGCCGGGCGGCAAGGGCGAGGTCGCGAAGGACCAGGTCGCTTGGAAAGAACAGCACGCCCTGCCCGAAGTCCCCTCACCACTTTTCTACCAGGGTCGGCTCTACGTCGTGACCAACGGCGGCATCGCCTCCTGCTACAACGCCCAAACGGGCAAAATGCTCTACCGCCAACGCCTCGGCACCAGCGGCTTTTTTTATGCCTCGCTTGTTGCAGCCAATGGCAACATCTACGCCGCCTCCTACAACGGCGTCGTCGCCGTCTTCAAAGCCGGCGACAGATGCGAGGTCCTCGCCCGCAACAACCTCGGCGAACAAATCGTTGCCACGCCAGCGCTCGTGGATGGGCGAGTCTACGTTCGGACCGAGGGGCATTTGTATGCGTTTGGGGAATCGCGACCATAGGGCAGGCTGTCCCAACCGACGCTAGGCGATCATGCCGTTTCTCGGCAGACACAGCCTCAACTAGCAAGACGCGGCTCCGGATCGGTCGCTGAGCGCGCCTCCACGATGTGAGAGGCTACGGTCCCAGGCTAACATTGAATCGTGAAAACAGACTCGTAATTGGAATTACGATCGTGGTACTGTTGTCAGAATTGGCAGCGATCACCATCCCCACAAGAGTCCGGAACTCAGCGCCGGAGTTCTGGATGTCAACCACAACTGGGGCTCCAGCATCCCCCGGCCCCGAAAAAGGGCCACCCGCACCTTTAACTACGATGGCATTGGTGAGAACCAAAAGGCCTATGTCGCTCTGAATTGAAACGGTAGCGTTGACAGACTCAACTTTCCCGCTGGTGATTTTTTCCCCGAGTTTCTGGACAACCGTGACACCTTGGTCGGCGCTAGTGAGTATGTTAGTTGTCCAGACCTTGTCGTCTTGTGCCGGCGCCGCTTCGGCGCTCAATTGAACAAGTGCGCCGACGGCATTGCTGCTTTGCTCTACTTGCAGTACGGTGCCGATTACGTCATCGGGCACCTTGCCGCCTGGAGGTTGCAAAACGTTCGATCCCGGGGATGCACCAAAAGGAGCAATTAAGGCACAGAGAGTACCGCCCTGTTGCACAATGCAGCAGATTCTGCTCGATGTGGGTCTCCCAGGGAAACCCACACTCATCCCCGGACGAACAGGGCGTGCCCGATCAGGTATCTTCAATTGGGCTGTTGCCTTCCCTTTCTCTGCGCTGCTCTGGTAGCTGGCGAGCAAGGCCGACGCGTTTGGATCCGTGACCTTCAGCAGTTCGAAGTACTTTGCCAGATACCCGAGCGCATCGGCGAACTGCCCTTTTGAGGCGGCAACAAGGGCGGACAATTTGTAAACCAAAGGAAACGTGCTCTTTTGAGTGCGTAAGGCCAGCAACAACTCTTCGGTTTTCTCCAGCGACTGCTGAGCAGTCTTCGGATCGCGCACGGCCTTAATGGATTCCTTATACAGCTGATATTGTCGCAGCGCGCGCATCCACACTTCGAATTCGGCATCGGTCGCCGTGGCAAGGACTTGATTCTTAGGGGGCAGGCGAAGAAAGAGGTGGCAGGCGATCGCAAATGCAGCGTCATTCTTAGTCGGGAGCTGAGATACGAGTGTCGAGCTCGGCGCGGAATTCCGCATACGCAAGTCGGCGTAGACCTCGAATGCCCCTTGCGTTTCCGAGACGCTCCCTGTGACAGCGTCTGGCGGCACCACTTGCTCGTAGAATTTGTTGGCCAGCGCAGAGACTTGGATCCCATAGGCCTTGATGTCGAGTTCTGGGATCAACGTCTCTTTCTTCGTGGGGAGTTCAAACCGCGCGATCTGTCCGCCTTGCTGATTCACCGTTGGTATCACGACCAGGGGATCTTGACCGTCTTCAGGCGGCGAAAGCAGGCGGTCGACTGATCGCAGTTCCTGGTCAACGAGGTCGGTAAAGTGCGCGCCAGCTGGCGAATCTTGGGCACCGTCCTTCGTATATGCGAAGGGCTGATAGACGAATCGCTTTGAAAACCAGATCACCCAAACTCCGCGGAGGCACATCCCGCCAATCAAGAGGAGCATGACGCTTGCCGCAAGTTTGAGCGCAATTTGTCCCATCTGTTGGGTCTCGAAAATCTTCGTACGTTATCGATACGGTGATGGATAGTTTGTCCGAGTCTCCTAATCTACGGTTGCTTAGGCTGGTTAGCTAGGAAAATCTGCAATGACACGAGGTTGGATGACCGGAGTGCCCGTTTTGCGGAGGCCACTGGAACGCTCCTCCTTCCATACTCCTAACTTCCCATGTGCGCTAGATGATCGCTCCTCAGACCTCGGGGCAGTGCCTACTGATTCTCGGTCGAACACCTTGGTTTTTGTCGGTGAGACGGGCAACGACCGGGCACGACTACTTCTTCTTCACACGCTTGTAGACCGAGTAGTTAACGCCGGGTTCGGGTTTTGGATCGAACGCGCGGGGCCGTTCGCCTTCGACGACCCAGCATTGCTTGAGGGTGTCGCAGTCCAGTTCGTAGATCGCGCGGACGGTCTTCCCTTTTTGCTCGCCTGCGTTGGTCAGCGTGGAGTCTGCCGCCTTGGGATTGCGGTCCGGGTACACCTTGATGTTTCCCGCGAAGATCATCTTGCCGCCGTCTTCGACCTTCCAGTGCCCTTTGTCATCGAAGATCCAGCGGACGCGTTTGACGTAATCCGCGGGCTGTTCTTTGCCATCCATGACCTCGGAGGTGAGCTGCCAGGTCCCCGTAAACTTCTTCAGCTCCGCCTTTTCGTCCTTCACATCGGCGGCGACCAGCAGGGCCAATACGAGTAGCATCCGCATCGCAGTACTCTCCAAAGGCAAAAATGATTTGCCGAATGTATCCGTCTGATTGGGTTGGTACCAGGTGTTGCTCGGTCCCAGCGGGCAGCTAGCCCCGAGGGGGAAGCCCGCTCGCGGTTCGAGCAATTTCGCACGAAGTTTCTACGCGCGTAGAAAACCGACCTCGAACGCAAATCGAAACGCGGGACAATAGAAGATGGATCATGCGGATCCCTGCGCTCGGGATCCGGATAGACATTCCTCCCATCTGGGTGGAGCGGTCGCGACCCTGGCCGACGTGCGCACAGAGTCCGGTCGACAACGGCGCCACTTCGGGCGACTGACGGGCTGACCAAAATCTGGTCACCGGGTCGGGTCAGATTGTTTCACTAGGGAACTGACCCGCAGCATTGGTGACCCGGTGCCGGGACGGGACACCGCGCGACCCGGGAACCGGGAAAAGACCCCCGGCAGGAACTGGCTTGCGAGCGATGCCGGCGCGCTGGTCCAAGTTGGACCGCCGGTCCAACTTCTTTTGGACCGCCGGGACGGGACACTTTTTTTGATAGGAAGAGTGAAGTTGTCCCACCGCGCATCGGGCAGTGATTGCGGCCGTCGAAGTCCGGTCCGGACACTCTCTCTAATGGGACGGGACGGGACACGAACGAGCCGCGTCGGTTGAGTGGGGCCCCCTCATCCCCGGCCCCTCTCCCGCGGCGGGGCGAGGGGAGCGGATTGGAACACGGGGCCGAAGTGAGCACATCGCTCGCTGGCACAGGCCGCTCGTCGAGCCGTCGGGACGGGACCCGGCGAACTGGGGCCGTGGCGAAGTTGCTTAGCGCACCGGACTGTCGATCCGGGTGTTGCGCATCTTTATCCCGTCGACCTCGTTCGCGCTGGGCGGACTTAGCGGACGCGGAGCCTGACCTCTAAGTCGAGTTTGCGGCCGGAAAACTCGGTACCAGCCACCCGGCCAGGGCTCAAAAAAACCTGGCGGGCCGATGATTTCGCGCGCGGGCTCCGGTAAGCTCATTCCTGCGATCGGGGCGGACTTTGTCTGCCGCCTGATCTCGATGTCGTCTCGCGATTCTCGTGGGACAAGGTGCCGTCGCTTCACCCACGCTCCACTCAGACAGGAATGTGCGCCCTATGAAAGCCCAAAGCTGGAAAAGTCTGACTCGCAGGCTGGCCCTTGGCTCAGCCTTTGTCGCGATGGCGTGCGCTGTTCACGCCGCTGAAATTCCGCAGGCCTCGCCGGAATCGCAGGGCGTCTCCCCGACCAAGCTGGCCGACGCCGAGAAGGCCGTCCAAGCGTTGATCGACAAGAAGGAGTACGCCGGCGCGATCACGCTCGTCGCCCGTCATGGCAAGATCGTCGAGTGGAAGACCTACGGGATGGCCGATCTCGCCAACAGCAAGCCCATGCAGAAGGACACGATCGTCCGCATCTATTCGATGAGCAAGCCGATCACCACCGTGGCGGCCATGATGCTCGTCGAAGAGGGCAAGATTCGGCTCGACGATCCGGTGTCGAAGTTCATTCCCGAACTCAGGGAGCTGCGCGTTTACATCGGCCCCGGCGATAAGACCGAGCCCGCGCGCCGTGAAATCACCATTCGCGACTTGATGCGACACACCTCGGGCTTCACTTACGGCCTCTTTGGCAACAGCGCCGTCGACAAAATGTATCTGACCAAGGGCGCGCTCGATCGCAACCTGGACCTGCAACAGTTTGTGTCGCGACTGAGCAAGCTGCCGCTGAAGTACCAGCCGGGCACAAAGTTCAACTACAGCGTGTCGACCGACGTGCTGGGCCGAGTGGTCGAAGTGGCTTCGGGCCAGACGCTCGACGCGTTCTTCGCGGAGCGGATCTTCAAACCGCTCGACATGGTCGACAGCGGCTTTTTCGTCCCCGCCGACAAAGTCAGTCGGTTCGCCGTGAACTACGGGCCGGGCACGGACGGGATGCGCGTCGTCGACAATCCAGAAAAGAGCACATATCTCAAGTCGCCCAAGTTCCTCTCGGGCGGCGGCGGACTGGTTTCGACCGCCCGAGATTACGAGCGATTCTGCCAGATGATGCTCAACGGCGGCGAACTCGACGGCACACGCCTGTTGAAGGCCGAGACCGTGGCCGAGATGACCCGCAACCAGCTTCCTGCCGAAGCCTTGCCGATGACCATGCCCTCACCGACGGCGATGCCTGACAAGAGCCTGGGCTTTGGTCTAGGTTTTGGCGTTCGCACTAGCCCGAGCGCGTCGGATCCGAGTGTGATCCCCGGTGAATACTTCTGGGGGGGCTACGCCAGCACGGGCTTTATGATCTGCCCGCGGGATCAGACCGTGATTATTTCGCTCGCCCAGTTCCTGCCGCTCAAGGTCACGCTGGCCGACACCTTCAAGCGCAAAGTCGACGAGGCGATTGAAGGAAATAACCAGGTCACCAAGAAGCGCTATCGAACCCCAACCGGCAATTCGCGGATTCGGGTTCCGGAATAGCGATTTTCTTGATCACAACGACGAGGCGCGAAACGCGGCAAGGTCAGTCGATTCCGGCACCAAAATTGTCGGATTCCTCGCCCGCTTGTCGCGTTTCGGGCCGACTCATCGCGTTGACCCGGGCGGCCGCCGGCATGTTGTTGTGCGGCGGACCGGGCTGCGACGCGGCCGGCTCGATGCGGCGCGAACTGTCCGGCGTCCGCATGATGCGAGGCGTTTCGAACTCGATCTCCTCGAACGGCTCTCGCAACGTGGCGAAGTGATCTTCGCCGTAGTCGTCGTACGTGCAGAGATAGCCGGGCTCTTTCGCGCGAACGACCTCTTCCTCGTAGGCCTCGAGCACTTTTCGCTGAATCAGCTCGCGGCAATCACAGTTGATCGGGTGGGCGATGTCGGCGTAGAGCTTGGCCCGCCCCTCACTGTCTTTGATGGCTCGATCTTCATCGAGCTTGGCCCCGCACTGATTGCAGTGCAGCGCTCGCAAGTGATTCTTGCAATGGCAGCGGGGACAGCGATCGGTCAGCTTGCGGCTGGGCATCGCGACGAACGAGCCCTTGGCGCCCTGAATGATTTTGAGATCGCGAATCACAAAGCAAGAGTCGAACGTGATTGAGCAGAAGGCCTGCAGCCGCTCGTGCGGGTCGTCCATCAATTTGATGCGTACTTCAGAAATCTCCACGGCCGTCCTCCTTCTCGGTGGCGGTTTCTTACGGCCGGCCCTGGACTACCCACACGCGTCCGACGCGCGCCCCCCTGAGACGGCCAGCCAGTGACCGCGCTTGCCGGGCATTTTTGCAAAGCCCGAAATACGCGGTCCCGCTGCCGCTCAACTGGTGTCCCAGCACCGGCAGGCTCGAAAACAATGACTGGAGTCGATTCACCTCCGGGTTTAATCGTTCAGCGGGCGGTTGAAGCCCGTTATGCAAAAGTCGGCCCGCAACACCAATTCGCCCCGCGCGCAGCGCGACGGCCAATTCGTGAACATTTTTTTTGTTTGCCGGGACTTGAGCGTGCTTGTAGACCAGCGCCGTGGATAAGCCCGTCCGGGGACGGACAATCACGAAGTGCAGTCCGAGCGGCACATCCAGAGGCTCGATGATCTCGCCGCGCCCGTGACAAACGGCAGCCGACGTCCCGTCGACAAAGAAGGCCACATCGCTTCCAAGGTGCGATGCCAGCCGCTGAAGCTCGAGAACTCCAAGCCCCAGGTTCCAAAATCGATTCAAGGCCATCAGCGTCGCGGCTGCATCGCTCGACCCTCCGGCCAAGCCCGCAGCAGAGGGGATCCGTTTCACCAACGAGATCCGAACCCCCCGGTCGACGCCTGCATGCTCGCGGAGCAACTGAGCCGCTTTAACCACGAGATTATCAGACCCGACGGGGATTCCTTCCCCATCGCTATCCGCACTCGCTTGGGCTGCCCCCGATGAAGCAAACCCCCGTTTACCGGCCCCTAGTCCCGAGCACTGCAAACGAATATCGTTTGAGTCCTCCTCCGTGAAGGTCAAGGTGTCAAACAAATCCACAGCCACCATGAGCGTTTCCAGCTCGTGGTAACCGTCCTGCCGTTTTCCGAGCAATTCCAGAAAGAGGTTGAGCTTCGCTGGAGTATGAACCACCAGCGACGGGCCGACCTGCCGAAATCGCATCGGCTGAAGTCCTCCCGCTGACGACCCGACCGACTCTCTGAACTTCCTCAAACGCGAATCAACCGAGGTCAATTCGCGAACCGACCAACGGATATTCTGCCGCTTCGAGCTACGCAAATCGCGGCCATGCGAAAGCGGATTTTGGGACACTAGGGTAGGAGGATATTACCGACCGATCGCCCAACAGTCAAGGTAATTCGGGGCTTGCGTCGTATTGTATACGCACGTACACTTCGTGCTGCAGATGCCCTTTTGAGCCATCGGCCCGAGAGTCGAAGCGTGAGAATTCGCTGATGTCGGTTCCCCCCAACCAGAAGGGTCGCTCTGCCGCCGGTGATCCGCCGAACCGATTTTTGGCCGTCCACCGCGAAGCCGATCCGGATGCCGACCTCGACGAGGAAGACGATCCCTCTCGTCAGCGCGTCGTGACTCAATTTCATCCCGACCAGTCCGAGACGATCGTGACCGAGAACGACAGTCCGGACGTCCCTTTTCGGTACAGCGTCAACCCCTATCGGGGCTGCGAGCACGGCTGCAGCTACTGCTATGCGCGACCCACCCATGAGTATTTGGGGCTGGGCGCCGGTCTCGACTTCGAGTCGAAAATCTTCGTCAAAGAGCGGGCTCCGGAGCTGTTCGCGCGTTGGCTGGCGCGAGACCGTTGGGAGCCGGAAATGATCTGCTTCTCCGGAATCACCGACTGCTATCAGCCCGCCGAGCGGACGTTCGAGTTAACGCGCGGCTGCTTGCGAGTGGCGGCCGAGGCACGGCAACCGGTCGGAATCATTACCAAGAACCGGCTCGTGACCCGCGACTTGGACCTGCTCGCACCGATGGCCGCGCAATCGCTCGTGCATGTTTCGCTGAGCATCACCACGCTCGACGAGAAACTCGCTCGACGGATGGAGCCGCGAACGAGCCGTCCCAGGGCTCGACTCGAAGCCGTTCGCGAACTAACGGACGCCGGCGTTCCGACGCGCGTCATGGTCGCGCCGATCATTCCCGGCCTCAACGACAGCGAGATCCCGCAGATCCTCAAGGCGGCCCAGGAAGCCGGCGCCGCCTCGGCAGGTCACGTGTTGCTGAGGCTGTCGGGCGCGGTGCGGCCGGTCTTCCTCGAGTGGCTCTCTCGCAGCGAGCCGAGTCACGCAGCACGCGTCCAGGCGGCCATTCGGCAAACGCGGTCCGGCAAACTCAACGACACGCAGTTCGGCCGCCGGATGCGCGGCACGGGCGTGCGCGCCGAGCAGATCGACCAGACCTTCGCGACGTTTGCGCGACGTTACAACCTCGACCGCCCGCTGCCCGCTTTCGACTTCTCCCAGTTTCGACCGCCGCAATATGCGGGAGGACAACGCCGTCTGTTCTAATCTGGGCATGTTCTAACCCGAGCCTGTTCTACTACGGGACGAAGAGTGCCACGATCCGACGGCGCCACCACTTGAAGGACCCGATTCATTCCGTTAGCAGTGATTGAAGTCACTGTTTTCGGCTCGATGGTTTTCCCGGTGCGTCCTTCGTGAAGCGTGAATCTTTCCTGGTCATCGGCCTGATGCTTGTGGCCGCGGCCCGCGTCGCGATCTACGCGGCCTTGCTGCCCGCACTGACGAGGCCCGACGAACTACAGCACTACGATCGAGTGCTATCCATCGCAAAAGGCGAGGCGTGGGAAGGAGTCAAACCGCTCAGCCAGGAAGCGGTCGGAGCTTTCCTCTGGGCCCTGCGAGAAGAGGCGCCTGCCAAAGAGCGGCAACCGCCCCCGAGAGCGCAAGCTGGCCCTCCGAACGTAAGGCCGTTCGGCAAATCCGAGCCAGAACTCAATCACGAGTTCTGCGAACCCCACCTCTACTACAAGATCGTCGGATACTGGCACGCGCTGGGACAGAATCTGGTT
>DASRXU010000290.1:0-23642 GCA_035687365.1 Planctomycetaceae bacterium
AGGCCATCTTTCAGGAAGAGTTGGCTTTGGCTGACGCTCCTGAGTTGTTCGGCACGATCGGACTGAGCCTGGTCGGCCCGACGATTATCGCCGTCGGCACCGACGAACAGAAAAAACACTATCTGCCTCAAATGCTCTCCGGCGCCGCCATCTGGTGTCAGGGCTTTTCCGAGCCCAACGCCGGCAGTGACCTGGCCTCGCTGGAGACCAAGGGGGTGCTCGACGGCGATCACTTCGTCGTCAATGGCCAGAAAATTTGGACCAGCTACGCCCACATGGCCGACTTCTGCATGCTGGTCGTGCGAACCGACAACGCCGCCCCCAAGCACAAGGGGCTCACCTGTCTGCTGGTCGACATGAAAAGTCCGGGCATCAACGTGCGGCCGCTGAAGATGATGTCCGGCGACGCCGCGTTCAACGAAATGTTTTTCTCCAACCTCCGAGTGCCGACGAGTTGCGTACTGGGCAAAGTGAACGAAGGTTGGAACGTGGCTCTCACGGCCCTGAGCAACGAGCGGGCCAACCTCGGCGTCGGCTTGTATGTGGCGTTTAAGCGCAACCTCGACGCCCTCGTCGAGCAGGCCCGCAAACTTCGCCGACACGGCCAGACGGTCATCGAAGATCCGGTGTTGCGGCAGAAGCTGGCCCAATCGTTTGTCGAACTCGAAGTCTTCCGGCTCAACACCACGCGGGCCCTCAGCAATCTGGCCAAGCGTGGCACGCCGGGGCCCGAAGGTTCGATCCAGAAGCTCTACTGGAGCGAGTTGAACCAGCGCAACGCCCAGATTGCGATGGAAGTGCTGGGACCTTACGCGCAACTGACCGACTTCGACGGCGGCCGCTGGACTTACAACTATCTACGTTCCCGCGGCAACACGATCGAAGCAGGGACGAGCGAAGTGCAACGAAACATCATCGCCCAGCGCGTCCTGGGTTTGCCCCGAAGCTATTAGGGAAATCTGGCAATGGAATTCGATCTCTCGAAACCGCAGAAGCTCTTGCAGAAATCGGCCCGCGACCTGTTCGCTCGCGCCTGTCCCGCCAAGAGGGTGCGCGAGCTGATGGCCACCGACACGGCCTTCGACGCCGAGTTGTGGTCTGAGGTGGCTGACCAGGGCTGGCTCGGCATCCACCTGAGCGAATCGAGCGGCGGCCTTGGCCTGAGCCTCGTGGACCTCGCCGTCGTCGCGGAGGAGATGGGTCGGGCCTGCTTTCCCGGTCCGTTTTTAGGGACTGTCTGGGCCGCCACGCTGATCGCTGAAGCCAACGCCAGTTCCAAATATCTGCAAGCGCTTGCCGCGGGCGAGTCGAAAGGCGCTGTCGCGCTCCTCGAGCCTGAGGCGAGCTGGGACCCGGCTGAAGTCCGGTTGCAAGCCAAGCAGGACGGCAAAGGCTATCAGCTTACCGGCCGCAAGTCGTTCGTTTCCGACGCGGGCGTGGCCGACGTGATTGTCTGCGTCGCCAGAGCGAGAGATGACCTGGCGCTGTTCGCCGTGCCGACGAAGGCGGCGGGGATTTCCATCAAGTCCGTCCCGGGCTTGGATCAGACGCGCAAGCTCTACGATGTTGCCTTCGAGGGCGTCACGGTTGGCGCGGAAGGAGTGCTCGCCATCGGCGATGCGGCCCGTCGCGCGCTCGATCGCTCGATGCGGATCGCCACCCTTCTCGTCTGCGCCGACATGCTGGGCGGAATGCAGTGGATTCTGGAAGACGCCGTCGAATACGCGAAAACGCGGCAACAGTTCGGCAAGCCGATCGGCTCGTTCCAGGCCGTGCAGCACATGTGTGCCGACATGCTGTTATGGACCGAAAGCTCGCGGTCGGCGATCTATTTCGCCGCCTGGGCAGTCGATGCCGAGCCAGAGAGTGCGGCCCGCGTCGTTTCGACGGCCAAGGTCTACACGTCCGACGCCTCACGCGAAGTCGCCAACCGCGGCGTGCAAGTCCATGGCGGCATCGGCTTCACGTGGGAGCACGACCTGCATTTGTACTACAAGCGGTCCAAGGCGTCGGAGATCCTCTTCGGCGACGCCAGCCACCATCGGGCCCACGTGGCCGATCTGGTATTTGGCGCTTGTTGACGGAGACCGAGCATTGAGGGCAGCACCCTTCTATCCGGCGGAGCGATCGGCGTTCTGAGCGACACAATCTGAACGTGAGGGGACTCCGGTGGCACTCGCGGGAGGCAAACTGGATCGGCCGGTGGAACTCGTTCGAGTGCTCGAGATCGGCTTGCAGAATAAGCCGCATGAGACGGCCCTGGTCTCGCTCGAACGAAAATGGTCGTGGCACCAACTCGACCAGGCTTCGACGCGGCTGGCGGGACAATATTTGGCGATGGGTCTCGCGCCCGGCGATCGTGTCGCGTCGCTGATGCCGAACCGGGGTGCTCTCTTGGTTCATTATCTCGCCTGCTTCAAGGCGGGACTGACGGCGACGCCGCTCAACTATCGCTACCAGGCGGCCGAGATCGATCATGCCTTGGAGGTCAGTGGCGCCTCCGTCCTGGTCGCGCATACGGAACGGGACGACGTGCTCGCCGCCAGCAAACGGGTTTCAGGCCTGCCTCTAGGCCGGATCACTTACAGTGCCAGTAAGAGTGCGTGGCCGCAGTTGGAAACGCTGCTGGCCGCTGACGGTCCGCTGCCCGACTTGCCCACGCCGCCCCCCGATTCGCACGCGTTTATCTTTTTCACTTCGGGCAGCACGGGTAAGCCGAAGGGCGTCACACATACGCACGAGACGTTCGGTTGGATTGTCGCCAGCGCCGCCGCCGGGCTGGCGATCACGCCCGACGACGTGTTCCTGCCCGCCACGTCAGCCTCTCACATTGCCGCTTCTTCGCTCGCGATTGCCGGATTGGCTGTGGGGGCTCGTGTCGCCATCGCGCGATCGTTCGGCGGCGACGAATTGTTGCCGCTCTTGCGCGCGACACGGCCTTCGCTCTTGTGCATGCTGCCGGCCCCGCTCTTTGGCCTGGTGCGAGACCGCGGAGCAGCGCGGAAAGATTTCCACTCCATTCGCAGGTGCGTCTCCGGCGGCGACAAGATTTCGGCGCAGTTGGAGCGCGAATTTCACGAGCTGACGGGAATGGCCATCGAAGAACTCTACGGCATGACCGAAACCGGCACCTCCACAATCAATCCGACGGCGGCCGAAAATCGCATCGGCTCGATCGGCCAACTGGCGCCCGGTTTCGAAGCCTCGGTTCGCGACGACCAGGGCGCGGAAGTCGCCCCCGGAACGCCCGGACGATTATGGATCCGCTGGCGCGGCAACACGATCGGCTACTGGAACCGGCCCGACGCGACCGCGGAAACAATCGTCGACGGCTGGCTCGACACGGGCGACCTCGTCGCGGCCGACGAGCAAAGCTATTTCTGGTTTCGCGGCCGCAAGAAACAGATCATCATCCACGACGGCTCCAATATCTGCCCGCAAGAAGTCGAAGACTCGCTGCTGGAAAATCCGGCGGTTGAGAGCGCAGGGGTCGTCGGCATCCACGATTTGGTTCACGGCGAAACGGTCCGCGCGTACGTCGTCTTCCGACCCGGAGTCAAACGTCCGACCGCCGCCGAACTGATGCAATTCTCACGCGACCGCGTCGGCTACAAGGCTCCCGAAGAGATCATCGTGCTCGACCAGATGCCGACCAACGCGGTCGGAAAGGTCGACCGCACAGCCTTGCTGCAGATGGCCGACGCGGCGGTCAATCGCCATCTGGCGTGACGAAACCCCAACACGGCACCCAACATTGCACCCCTCGCCCCTTGCGGGAGAGGGGTTGGGGGTGAGGGGTCGGCGCCGCCGCGATACGACGAGCCGTCGCGAACACATGCCCACGCCGAGCCGTGGGCATGGCACCCGGCGCTCGCAGCCAGAAACGTCCGAGCCGTGCTGGATACAACTTGTTCGTTCGGAATCTGGCTGCGGTCCCGATACGATCGCGCGCATGAGCCAAGTGCCGCAGCACAAGTCGCGAGCGTGGATCGTCTGGACCGTCGTGTTTTTCGCAATCGCTTTCGCAGCCGTGGCGCTGTACGCAATGCCCTTGCCGGGGATTTGACGACTGCACCTTCGCCCCGGGCCCAAGCTCTCTTGGGACCGCACCGGCCTCGAAGCTCCGCTTCTCTCGAGTGCCGGATCGCTACGTTGTGAGGGAGGTGAAGCCGCAACCGGACATGCCCACGCCGACCGGGGGCATGACACCCGGCGCTCGCATGGCCGCCAGTCGCGTTAAAATGACGGCATGATCCGACGGAAGTGACGGCCTGAGCAACAAACCGCGGAAGGTTGCTGAACCCGCACGGCCGCATCGCTCGGTGGTGCGGTCGTGATTTCTTCGGCCATCGCCAACCCTAAGACTGCTGGTTAGAATCCGCCCATCGCCCGCAGGACATTTTTTAGGGACAATGCAAATGACACCAGAAGAACAGGCAGAACTTGGGCTGAAGGGATTTTTCGCTTACAAGCAGTTTCGGGTCAGGCAGGGGCCAGGAACGACCGCGTGTATCGGAGGCAAGTTCCGGTCAACCATCAGATACTGGACCGCCCGTCATGATAGAGGGACCGCAGAGAAGGACGCGCCAACAGTTGGGGAACTCAAGGCGTGGATTGACAAACAGCCACCGGGAAAGCCGGTGAAATAGATGCAGCCCCAAGTTGGGGCTGTTTTCATTGATACGGGGGACCGGAACGGCGGGGTGGGCATGCCCACAGCTCGGCGTGGGCAATGTCTCGCCGCAGCTCCGCATGCTCACGCAAAAGCCGTGAGCATGGCACCCGGCGCCTCGCCATTTCGACTATCAAGAATTCCATAACCCGATTGCGGGACACGGTTTTGTTGCTGTCGTGACCGGCCCTTAGCAGGTAAAATCTGAAAATTTCACGGCGATAGGAGAAATCGTCGTATTCCTCTTGTCGAGCACACCCTGGGGCCAACCGGCTCTATCTGTACGGAAACGGGTGGATGGCACGTTCGCAGCCGAAAAGACATCGCCCGCCGCCAATCTCGACCGCTCGTCGAGAGGATTGCCTCAAAGCCTCGCAGCCGTTATGCCCTGACGCAAATACGCTCTGGTGCGCGGTGCAGCAGCACGGACCGGAGCGAGACGGCGCGATCGAGGTTCTCGCAAGACTCTACGATCGCATCGCAGCGTTCTGGGTGAATTACTACGCGGGCCGCGGAATTGATCGGGAGGAACTTCGCGGAGCAGCAACGCAAGCGCTGCGCATGGCCGTAACAAAATGTGATCCTGACAAAATAGCCACTTTCCCCGCCTTCGCCAAAAGACTGGTCCAGCATGCTGTCGTAGATCTCTTTCGCGACGGCGCATACGGCACGCGCCATCAGCATGACCAAAACTCGAAGTTCGAAGCAGCCAAAGAACGGCTTGCGCACGACCTCGGGCGCCAGCCGACGGCTGACGAAACTTACTCCTCGCTGTGCTGGAGTGACACCGAACGCAGCAACCATTTAGCGGCCGACGCACAGCGTCGCATGGTGCGCATCGATCACCCGGTGCGGCAGACTGACAACAAACAAATACACTTGATCGACCAAGTCCAAACGTCGACCGACTTTTGGGGCCTGAGCGCGCAGCTTGCCGCTGCGATCCCCCGCCTCGACCCACTTACGCAGCAGGTGCTAAAGGCTAGGTACTACGGCCCTGATCATCCCAGCCAACAGGCCGTAGCCGAGTCGATGGGCCTCACCGAGTACAAGGTACGTCGAATCGAAGATGACGCAATACTTACGCTCCGGCGAATCCTTGAAGACGAGGAATCCGCCACCCGTGGCAGCGTAGCTGACGACTGAACCCACTAAAGGAGCGCATGACATGATTCCTCAACATGACAGACATCTGCGATCGTTCCCCTCTTTGGCTGATCTCAGTGATAGCTACTGGGTAAATCGGGATCCGCCATCCCCGGAATGCATGGGCATCGACGCATTAGCGCGTGCAGTTCGCGACTCGCAACCCAGTCTTTTTAAAGATGAGCACATAGCGACCTGCATCCGCTGCACTTCAGTTCTCACCTCGTTCCGCGCCGTCTCTGTAATCGACGAACTTTCACCGGTGTCCTTCGTATCTTTGAGATTATCTTCATGCGCGACTGCATCAGATTCACTGCAGATACTTGGCTACATTTCTCTCGAATCAATGCAGTTTGAGCTAGCACCGGACGAACAATCGTGGATTCCGCATCCCATGTTCATGCGAGTGAACCTCGTGATGGACTCGGTTGTAGATATGTTCGGACTGTCGGTACTCGACGTGCCGGAGGAGATAAGTGCCATCACGGTCACCGTCCCACGAGGGCAGGTGCCATTAAGTCGCGGCGTTCCCCCAGATGTCTTCGAGCTGTTTGAACCGATTAGCATCTGCGGTGCCGATCACAAGCCTGTCGACCCTGCTGAGCTGCTATTCAGTTACCTCCGAGATTCGGAAATCATCTTACGAATCGAAGTTGCGTCGGCGCAGACGAATCGCGAGTTCTCACCTCGAGCCATCGAATCGTTGCTGAAGTCGATCGGAGCGATCGAACAGGAATTCGCATATGTACTACCCACAGGTCTGCTTACAGACACCCATGTTAACGCCGCTACTCTTTGCGACTTTGAAGCGGCGATCCAGCGCATCGCATCAGCAATTGATTTCACATTTCCGATTCATTTTGACGTAGTGGCATCCAACGGCTGGCCCACTGCTACGATCGCTCGTCGCCTCGCCGCGATCCGCAATCGGCGCAATGCGGGCGTTGTTGTGCGAGAGATCATGTTCGAAGGCTACGTGGACCCGATGCCGGTCGAGGACATGCCGCATGGAGCGCGTGTCCTCGTACTAACCGATGTCTCCGTCACCGGCGGCTTACTGTCTCTCTTATGTAAGTCGGTCGTACGCTTCGGCGGGATCGTAGTTGGAAAGTGCGCTATCGTCGCTGCGAGTAATCCTCGTATGGTACATGACCGCGATCTCCGTGCGCTCTGCTTTCTTCCGATGCTCCTCTCGGAAACTGACGAAATCCCAGAACTTCAATGGCGAGAGAAGCGTTATTTTAACCCGCTGTCGAGCTGTATGACCGAGAAGAAGCATGCCGGGAGGAGTCCGTCAGAGTTCTACGAAAGCGATCAGGAGGCTCGAGCGTTTTGGGATTTCCTCGAAAAATTATTATGCGAAACAGCTGATCCAGGTCGCTTCTATCGACGGCACAAAGTCGTTGGAAACACGCACTACAGCGAATTTATTGACACGCTCCAACTCTTGCGGCACGAAACGGCCGGGCGATGGCTTGTTGAGCAAATACGAGATCGACTGGCAGAGCGAAACGTCGTTCCTGACGTGATCGTATGCACTAATCGCCACCGGGCGCAGTTGTTCGCCGAGATGCTCTGCACATCGTTTGATGCTGCCGTAGATGCCGCGATATCGGTAGTCGTCGCGTCAAAAGGAAAGTTCGGTTGGGGTATTCGCGATAGCGAAGCGGCCGGAAAGCTACGCGGCCGTCGGGTGCTAATTTGTGACACGGCAATTGGACATGGCAAGACGGTCGATCAATTGGCCCTACTCGCGTCCCATTGGGGTGCAAAGGGTGTGGGTGTCGTGGCTATTTTGAGCCGGCTCGCTGAGCGAGCGGAGGAGTCTTTCGACCGTCGCCTCAGCAATGGCTTTCATCGACTATTCAACCTGCCTATTCGTCCAGTCGTAATTCGTGGTGCAAGCAAGACAATTTGCCCGGTATGTCAACGGCAAGCAGCAATCGAGGGCGCGGCCGAGGAAACGCGCAGTGAAGCAATTCAGTGTCTTGCGGCGAGCCGCTCGCGAGTTCCATTCAGACGCGAGGGGGTGATGGTGAGAGAGCCAAGTCGCGCAGAAGGCCCAAAACAACTGACTCTTTTTCCCGCGTCGACTCCCTCCTTTCTCTCAACGTGCCACGCCTCCGTCGCGAGAGGGCTTACGCTCCATTCATTGTACGCCGCGAGAAATAATGGGATGGCCCCCCTGTCGTTACCGGAGCTCAGCGACGCTGCAATTCCTCCAAAGAATCGACGGGCTATGGTGAAGGATCTGCCGCACGGAACTTTGGAATGGAGTGGAGACGCACTTGAGCAAACCCTGGAGCGATGCCTGGAATCTGAAAGCGTAACCAGCGGTGTTTGGAGTGCGGCCGCCTGGGTTTTGGCCCTGGAGCACCGGTCCCAGTGGGTCGATGACCTGGGCGGTTTCATAGCGCGATCGCCGAACGTTCGCCTGAGGTCTCAGCCGACATTTTGGAATACCCTCGAGTGCGGCAGCTACCTTCTTTGGCGGTCCGGACCGTCGGAGCGATCACAACTCAAGGATTCCCTCTCTTCCTTGGCGAGCCGTTTCGAAGGCACGGAAGCGGCGTCGAGGTTGCAAGGAGTTCTTGAGACGATTACTCGACTTGATGGCGCGCGATCGCGCTAAGGCACACGCCGCAATGTCGGTGGATCGGCTACCTGACGCGTCCCGTGGACGCCATCTGAAATTCTGTCGCGGCGGTCGTGATTTTCGGCGTACCTCTAAGAGCGAAGCATGGTGCTTCGTCGAAATGATCGTTTCCTCTTAGGGAGGCGGCGCCAATATCGCCGCGAAAATGCATGGCAAGCTTTACTACACGCGTGCAACTTAACGGTCGCCCAACGGCGGACGACTACGAGCGGTTGCACAAGCAAATGCGAGGACGAGGTTTTTCACGCTTCATCGACGCGAGTGACGGCAAGACGTACCGCCTTTCTCATGGCGAATATAACCGTGAGGGCAACGTCAATCGCGACACTGTGCGGGAAGACGCTAAGGCGGCCGCAGCCGCGGTTAGCAGTGATTATGAGGTTTTCGTTTCAGAGGCGACCGCTAGAACGTGGTACGGGCTCAAGCTCGCGACCCAGGCAGAGCTCGTCGCTGGCTGAGCGATTCCCGAGTTGATGGCGGCGCAAATGCGCTCGCGAAAGAGCCCCGAGGCATGGTCGGGGCTTTTTTTCTACCGCGATTACACAGTTGGCAGTACCGACCCCCGACTCTTAGCCCGTTATTCGCAGTGAAGAGAAGACGGGTTCCCGACGCAACGATCAGCACGGTGATGATTGCTAACTTGAGAGCGTCATGGTTTCCTCGCGATAAAGGATTAGGCGGCTTAGCAGCGTCCTAACCGAGTGTAGTGCGCCGCACGCGTGACGGCTTGAAGGAAGATCGACAGTTTCTTTGTGCTCGAGCGCGCAGGTAAACGCGGCGATTTGAGGCTTGGACGAGCGGTACGCGTCGTCAATCCCGGATTCCGCGAAAACTGATCTTGGACGGCTCTCGTTTTTGTGGCTGAATGGAGATAGTTCTTTTTTCGGGTCCAAGGTCCAAGGTCCAAGGTCCAAGGTCCAAGGTCCAACGTCCAAGGTCCAAGGTCCAAAGTCCAAAGTCCAAGGTCCAAAGTCCAAAGTCCAAGGTCCAAAGTCCAAAGTCCAAAGTCCAAAGTCCAAAGTCCAAAGTCCAAATAAGAACCCCGTCGGGACGAAAAAAGGTTCCCTGCCGGTGATGGGGATCCTTTTTCACTTGGGGGAGAAAAGATCTCCGGCAGACTGAGCCGAGGATGGCGGAGCGCGCGCTGGTCCAAGTTGGACCGCCGGTCCTTTTTTTTTGGACCGGCGGGACGGTCCACATTCTTTGATAGAGGGAGTGAAGTTGGACCACCGCGCCACATGGGGGGACCGGACGGAAATCAGGACTCGACCTGTACAGAATCTGGTCACCGGGTCACCGGGTCGGGTCAGATAGTTTCACTAGGGAACTGACCCGGTGACCCGGTGACCCAGTGACCCGGTGGTCGGGACGGGTCCGGACACTTTCTCGAACGGGACGGGACCGGTTTTACCACCAAGCCACGAAGGCACTAAGAAATGCGTAAAGCTTTGTGGCTTGGTGTCTTTGTGGGGAACAGTCCGCGAGTCCAAGTCAGGTCCGGACACTTTTTTCGAGCGGGACGGGACTCGAGTTCGGATGGGACTGCGTCTAGCGAGGCGCCCTCAGCCCAGCCCCCCTCCCGCGGCGGGTAGAGGGGGAAAATAAATGGGACGGGTCCGATCGGGATGGGACTCGGGTCCGGACACGTTCTCTGATGGGACGGGACACAGTTTTGTAGGGTGTCGACAAGGCCGCTTTGTGGCCGCAGGCACACCATCCCTGCATTGCTCGAGAATGGTGGGCCGGCGCCCGTCTGCGGCGGGACTGGTCCCACCCTACAGGATTGGACGGACTCCAGTGGGACGGGACTCCGGTCCGGACACATTCCTTGACGGCGAAACTGCGGGTCGTGTTTGTCTCGCCCCGATAGGGCTTAAGAGGAGTTCGGATTGGGGCTCGAGCTCCCGGGCCTGCGCTGCGCTTCGACCCGGGCTATAGAATCGCGCCCCGTTGGGGCTGGAGAAGAGCGGGACCGGACACGACCTGTGCAGAATCTGATCACCGGGTCACCGGGTCGGGTCACGTTGTTTCACTAAGGATCTGACCCGGTGACCCAGCGCCCGGGACGGGACTCGAACGGGACTCGAACGGGAATGGACGGGAATGGACGGGAATGGACGGGACTCGAACGGGACGGGACCGGACGATGGCTTTACCACCAAGGCACGAAGGCACCGGGGTTCAGCGGGGTGATTGTGGGTCGGTGACTGACCAGGGGAGCTTTTTGATGCAGAAGTAGTTGACGCCAAGCCAACAGGCCAGCGTGGCGATTGAGAACGTCGCGGACGACATGCTCGCATAAAGGGCTAACGGACCGATGAAACAATCCACCGCGATCCAGAGGATCAGAACAGGCCAGTTGGTTTTCTGCGGTTCGTCGCTCATGCCGTCATTCGCTTCGCGTTTGGGGACGGAATAGGTCACTAAAAAACCTGCTCGTGTCCGAATCCCGCAGTTCCCTTTGCAACCGATCCCAATCTTTGTCGAGCTGGGTCACCTCTTCCTTCATGTCGCGCAGCTCCTTCGTGTCTCGCTGCCCTGATGCGCTTAACTGCAACGTTGCTCGCGTCTTGAGCAATCTAATCCGAGTCTCAAGCTCCCTGATCTGTTCTCTCTTCCGATGCCGTGACGCGATGTAATGTCTGTACGAGCCGAAGAAGCCCACGAACAATGCAACCAGCGCAATTGTGGCTGCGATCCAGAGGAGGGGCTTCCGTCTCATGCCGTCATTCTATCGGCACGTGCGGCGGTTAGCGGGCGCGAAATTGCGTCCCGTTGGGGCTCGAGAGGAGCGGGACGGGACGAACGAACGATCCGCGAGTCCAAGTCAGGTCCGGACACTCTTTCAATGGGACGGGACCCGAGCTCTGATGGGACCGCCCGACGTCCCATGAAGTCCCCTCACCCCCGACCCCTCTGCCGCAAGGGGCGAGGGGGAAGAGTCTGCGGGACAGGACTCGGGTCCGGACAGGTCCTACAACGGCAGAACTGCGAGCAGGCTCAGAGGACGGCGCCGTTGTCGCCAGGGATGAGGATGCGGCGGAGTAGCTTGATCGGAATGCCGCCCTGGCGGACGAAGTCGTTGTGGAACGTCTCGAGTTTGTAGTCCGAGCCTTTCGCTTTGCGGTAGTCGTCCCGCAGTTTGTAGATCTGCAGCTTGCCGAGCGTGTAGTAGAGGTAGGTCGGGTTGTACGTGCCGCGGCGGGCCTCCTCGAACGCGACGGCCGGCTCGGTGAAGCCCTCCTTCTCGAAGACCTTGGCCCCCTGCTCCACCGTCATGCCCTGAGTGTGCAGCTTGATGCCGACCACATAACGGCAGTCGCGCAACAGCGCCTCGGAGAGTTGGGCCAGGTGGATCTTCGGATCGCCGTCGCCGTAGCCCTGCTCCCATGCCATTTGCTCGCAGTAGTGGGCCCAGCCTTCGGCGTTGGTGCCGCAAAAGGTCAGCTTGCGGGTCTTGGTCGGGAACTGCTTGCTGTAGAGAAACTGGATGTAGTGGCCTGGAAATGCCTCGTGGATCGTGATGACTTGCATGACCGGGGCATTGAACAGCCGCAGGTGTTCCTCTTTGTGATTGGCGGTCCAGTCTTTCTCGGTCGGCGTGACGTAGTAGAACGCTTCGGTGGCCCGGGTTTCATACGCGCCCGGCGTGTCCATTGAGGCGTAGCTGCCGTTGCGAGCGAAGGGTGGCGTCTCGAGGATGGTGGGGCGGACCTCGGACGGGACCGTGACAATCTGCTTGTCCAACAGAAACTGGCGGCACTTCTCGATCGTCCGCTGGGCCGAGGGGATCAGATCGGCCTCGGCTGGGTGATCGAAAGAAATCGCTTTCATCACTTCAGCCGGCGTTTTGTTCGGGTCGATCTTCGCCGCGACGGCTGTGAAGGCCTCGTGATCGCGTCGCAGGTTGGCCTCGCCGATTGCCAGCAGCCGATCGAGCGGGATGTCGACCAACTCCTCGTAGAGCAGCTTTTTGGAGAAGGCGTCGGCACCGAGGGAGTATTTGCCGTGAGAGCGCGGGAGTAGGTCCTGCTTCATCCAGGCGACGGTCTCGGTGAGCGCCTTCACGACCGCATCGTTGGCGGTGTTGAATTCCGCGAGCAAAGCCGCGTCATTTCCGGCCGCCTCTTTGGCCCAATCGCGCACCGTCCGCTGGAAGAAGCCAATCGAACCCTGGCCCGAGCGAATCGCCAGGTCGGTGAACTCTTTCGGCGGATTGTCGACGTTGGCCCGCAGCGCTTCGAACATTGCCGGAGCGGCTTTCAGCCGGGCGACGATCGAGCGCAGTCGCGTGGCCGGCGGTGCGAAGTCACGCTTCATGAGGCCGTCGATGGATCCCGCCGGCCCGCCGACGTAGCGCATTGGGTTGTGCCGCCAGGTTTGGAGAGTATCCAGGTCGAGCAGCTCGGATTTGAGCCGACCGTCGAGCAGCTCAGCGTCGATCGCCTCGTCCTCGGTGAGCTTGCTGGCGCGGAGCGTGTCGAGCCGACTCTGGAAGGGCTTGAGGGTCTCGATCCGTTTTTTGGTCGCCTCGGCAGAGCCGTCTTCCAGCCGATCGTCATACTGGTGCAGCCCGGCGCCCGTGCCTCTCGACGGTTTGGCTTCAAACGAGGCGTTGAAGTAGTCGTCGACGAAGACGGCGAAAGGCGACGGGGCGTCTGCGCCAAAGGCCGATGTGCGGCCGAGACTCAACGTGAGCAGCACGCCGAACAGGGCGGACAGAACAAAGTACACGCGAGACATGGCACGTTTCTCCCAGTTGCTCGTTGTGAAAAGTCACCTTATCTGAGCGGGATTCGATCCGCCACTGCGTCGGCAGTTGTCACGCCTGCCAATTGGGCTTCCGCTTGTTGAAGAAGGCGTCGATCCCCTCGCGAATCTCGGCGGTCTCCCAGGCGTCCGCGAGTGCGGTCGCCGTGTAGGGAAGATTCTCGTCGGCATCATGCGTGCTGACGAAGCGGATCAGCTTCTTGGCATTGGCGACGGCGCCCGGGGCACACAACAGCGCGGCCGCTGTTTCGCGTTCGACGGCCTCATCCAGTTCTTCGACCGTGCTGGCAACGACGTCGAGCAATCCCATTCGCCCGGCAGCGACGCCATCGAGTTTCGCGGCGTTGAGCATGATTCGCCGGGAGTTGGTCACGCCAATTTTCGCCACCACGTACGGCGCGATCGTTGCGGGGATGAGGCCGAGCGTCACTTCGCTCAGGCGGAACGTTGAATTCGCGAGGCCAAGGGACATGTCGCAGACCGAGATCAACCCCAAGCCACCGCCGAACGCCGAGCCGTTGATTCGCCCGATCAGCAGTTTCGGCAACCGGTCGAGTTCGAGCAGGGTCGTTGCGAACTCGGTGGCGTCGGCCATGCGTCCTTCGCGCGTATTGCCGGCTTGCTGGGTCATGCCCTTCAAGTCACCGCCGGCGCTGAACACGTCGCCGGCCCCCGTGAGCACAATCACCCGCACCGATGCATCGTCGGCAAGCTGTTTGGCGGCCGTCCGCACCTCGCGCATCAGCGGCTGCGACATCGCATTTTTGGCGTCCGGCCGATCGAGGGTGAGTCGTGCAACGCCTCGATTGTCGACTGACACGTTGATCATCTCGAACTTACTCACAGGTCGATCTCCGTGGGATTCCGCGTGTCGGATCACAGAATCGTAAAGCATGCCAACGGCGCTGCAAATCGCCGCGGCATTCGCGACGAGCGGGAGCCCCGCCGGCCCCCTAGGAGACCTCTGGCATCGCCCAGCGCGGCCGGATAGAGTCTGAGCAGTGTCTTTGCGCTTTCGGTTTGCCGCGGAGGTTTTGCAGATGGTCACCCAGTTGCGCGACGTCAGTACCGAGGAAACAGTTCCGGGCACGGGTTTCACCAAGGCCCATCAGCTCTTTCGGAAGACGGTCCGCGAATTCGTTGACCGGGAAATAAATCCTTACGTCGACGAGTGGGAAGAAGAGGAGATGTTCCCCGCACACGAGCTTTTCAAAAAAGCCGGTGACCTGGGGCTGTTGGGGCTATCTTACCCGGAAGAATACGGCGGCATGGGGGCCGACTATTGGTACAACATGGCACTCGCGGAGGAGATGGCCCGCGTCCGAGGTGGCGCCATTCCGATGGCGATGGGCGTGCAAACCGACATGGCGACGCCTGCCCTCAACCAATTTGGATCACACGAACTCAAAAAGCAGTTTCTAGAGCCGGCCATCCGAGGGGACGCCGTCTGCTCGGTCGCCGTCACCGAGCCGGGTGCCGGTTCAGACGTCGCTTCGATTCGCACCAAAGCCGAGCGAGTCGGCGACGAGTACGTGATCAACGGCAGCAAGATGTTCATCACCAACGGCGTGCAGGCCGATTGGCTGTGCGTCCTGACCCGTACGTCTCCAGGCACAACGTACAAAGGGATGTCACTGATCATTGTGCCCAGCGATGCACCTGGTTTCACCGTCAGCCGCAAACTTAAGAAGCTGGGCAATTGGGCCAGCGATACGGCCGAGCTCTCGTTCGACAACTGCCGCGTTCCCGTCGCCAATTGCATCGGGGAGGAGGGGCAGGGCTTCATCTATCAAATGCAGCAGTTCCAGAATGAGCGGCTGATCAGTGCTTTGGGCGCGGCAGCCGGAGCCGAGAAAATTTTGCGGATGACGATCGAGTATTGCCGCGGCCGACAAACGTTCGGCAAACCGCTCATCGAGAACCAATGGATTTACTTCAAGCTGACGGAGCTGATTTCCGAAGCCGAGTTTTTGCGGCAGATGTGCTACCACTGCGGTCGCATTATGGACGCGGGCGGCGACTACACGCGCGAAGCGTCGATGGCCAAGCTCAAGGCCGGACGGCTCGTCCGCGAAGTGGCCGACACGTGCATGCAATTCCATGGCGGGATGGGCTACATGGAAGAGTACCCGCTGGCTCGGTATTTTCGCGATTCGCGCTTGATGTCGATCGGCGCGGGCGCGGATGAAATCATGCTGGGCATTATCGCCAAGATCGAGGGGATCGCCCCGCCGCGGTGACTGTCACGCCACCAAGATCAAGAGCGAGATCACGAGCGGTGCCGCGCCCGATTCTCTCTTCCAAGCTCGATTCGAGATCGGACCACTATCGCAAGAACCGCGAGTCGGTCCTCGCGCAGCTGGAAGAATTGAACAAGCTCTTGGCGGCGGCTCGAGCCGGTGGCGGCGAGAAGAATGTCGCGCGGCATCACCAGCGCGGCAAGCTGCTCGTCCGCGAGCGGATCGAGCTGCTCGTCGATCGCGATGCCCCATTCCTGGAGCTTTCGCCTGTCGCCGCCGCAGGGACTGAATACGAAGTCGGCGCCGCGGTTGTCACCGGCATCGGTGTCGTCTCCGGTGTGGAATGCCACATCAGCGGGAACGATCCCACCGTCCGTGGTGGCGCGATCAATCCGTACTCGCTGCGAAAGTCCTTGCGCGGACTGGAAATCTGCAAGCAGAATCGGCTGCCCAACATTATGTTGACCGAGTCGGGCGGGGCCGATTTGCCGCGGCAGTCCGAAATCTTTCTGCCCGGCGGTGCGTCGTTTCGCGACCTGACGCAATTGTCGGCGATGGGCATTCCCACGATCTCACTCGTGTTCGGGAATTCCACGGCCGGCGGTGCCTACACGCCCGCCATGTGCGATTACTCGGTGTTCGTCCGCGACCGGGCCAAAGTTTTTCTCGGCGGCCCTCCGCTGGTCAAAATGGCCACGGGCGAGGAATCAACCGACGAGGAACTCGGCGGCGCGGAGATGCACTCGCGGGTCTCGGGCCTTTCCGACTATTTGGCGGCCGACGAGATAGACGCCCTCCGCATCGGACGCGAGATCGTCGCGAACTTGAACTGGAAAAAGCTGGGTCCGGCCCCTGCCGCGGAGATTGAGGAACCAGTCTACGACGCCGAGAGTTTGCTTGGCTTGGCCCCCGCCGACTTGAAGATGCCGGTCGACATGCGCGAGATCATTGCCCGCATCGTCGATGGCTCGAGGTTCCACGAGTTCAAACCGGCGTACGGCGCCAACCTGATCACCGGCTGGGCCTCGCTCTACGGATTCGAGATCGGCATCCTGGCAAATCAACAGGGGGTGCTCTTTTCGGCCGAGGCGCAGAAGGCTGCCCAGTTCATTCAACTGGCCAATCGTCATCAAGTCCCGCTGATCTTCGTTCAGAATGTGACCGGCTACATGGTCGGAAAACAATACGAGCAAGCCGGGATCATCAAGCATGGAGCGATGATGATCAACGCCGTCTCGAATAGCACTGTGCCGCACATCACCCTGCAGATCGGCGGGTCGTACGGCGCCGGCAACTACGGGATGTGCGGTTATGCTTACAACCCACGGTTCGTTTTCCTCTGGCCCAACAGCAAGACGGCGGTGATGGGCCCAGCACAATTGGCGGGAGTGATGTCGATCGTTCGTCGAGCAGCGGCGCAAGCGGCTGGTAAGCCAATCGATGAGGCACAGGATGCTGTGATGCGAAAAGCCGTTGAAGATCAAATCGAACGTGAGTCGTTGGCGACGTTCACCAGCGGGCAGGTCTTCGACGACGGCATCATCGATCCGCGCGATACGCGCACCGTGCTGGGAATCGCACTGTCCGCGGCTGTGTCAGCCCAGGTCAAGGGAGCCGAGACGTTCGGCGTGTTTCGCATGTAACCCATCTCCTCGTTCGACTTCAATTCGAGTTCAAGGACCCTCGCTTACGCTTCGGGTTGATGAGTCGTCTGACTAACCCGACGCGTCAGCGAGGGCGGACAAAAATAAACTGATGGCCGAGCGTTCGATCAACAAGATTCTGATCGCCAATCGCGGCGAGATCGCGCGGCGGATCCTGCGCACCTGTCGCGAGATGGGAATCGCGACCGTCGCTGTGTTTTCGGACGCCGATCGCGACGCGCTTTTTGTTCAAGAAGCGGACGAGGCGGTATCACTGGCCGGCCTGCGGCCCGCGGAATCGTACCTGCGCATTGACGCCATCTTGGACGCTGCACGCCAGACCGGCAGCCACGCGATCCATCCCGGCTACGGCTTTCTGTCCGAAAACGCGGCGTTCGCCCGCGCTTGCGAAGAAGCAGGCATTGGCTTCATTGGGCCCCCCGCCGATGTCATCGCCGCAATGGGCTCGAAGATTGAAGCCAAGCGGCGGATGCAGTCGGCCGACGTGCCCGTCTTGCCGACGATCGAAGTTGTCAATCAGCCCGCCGATCGACTCCTGCGTCAGGCGGAAGCGTTGGGCTGGCCAGTGATGATCAAAGCCTCGTCCGGAGGCGGTGGCCGGGGCATGCGCATCGTTCGAGCAGCGGCCGAATTTCCATCGCTGCTGGAGGTGTCTCGCCAGGAATCGCAAGCCGCATTTGGCGACGCCGCACTGTTTGTCGAACCGTATCTGGAAACCGCCCGGCACATCGAGATTCAAATCCTGGGCGACACGCACGGCAACGTGGTGCACTTGTTTGAACGCGAGTGTTCGATCCAACGCCGTCACCAGAAGCTGATCGAAGAATCGCCCTCGGTGGCGGTGGACGACGAGTTGCGCCGCGCGTTAGTTGACGCGGCCCTGCGCGTCGCTAAGGAGATCGGCTACGTTAACGCTGGCACGGTCGAGTTTCTGTTGGATCCCGACGGGCGATTCTACTTTTTGGAAGTCAACACGCGCCTGCAAGTCGAGCATCCCGTCACTGAATGTGTGACCGGTCTCGATCTGGTGCGGCTGCAAATCCTCGTAGCTGCAGGCGAGCCGCTTCCCGCGGAAGTTCACAACGTCACTCGCCGCGGCCATGCCATCGAAGCCCGGCTCTGTGCCGAGGACCCGCGCCAAGACTATTTGGCCTCGGCCGGCAAACTGGATCGTTTTTGCATTCCCGAGGGGCCGAGCGTTCGTGTCGATTCGGCGATTGGCGAGACCGGGTTCGTCTCCCCCTATTACGATTCCTTGCTGGCGAAAGTCATCGCCTATGCTCCAACTCGCGTTGAAGCGGCTAGGCGACTGAGCCGTGCGCTGGCCGGGGCACAGATTCACGGGCTGCGCACCAATCGCGAGTTGCTCGTCCGCACATTGGAGCATCCTGACTTCCTGCGCGGGCAAACCGACACTCACTTCCTGATTCGTCACGATTCGGCGGCCTTGTCGGCCCCGTTGGGCGACGACCACACTCTGCGCTTGCACGCGGTGGCCGCGGCCTTGGCCTCGCAGGCCGAGCGGCGGCATGAAGCGGACGTGTTGGGACCAGTGCCATCCGGATGGCGAAACAATCCCTCGCAATTTCAGCGAACTCATTTTCGGTCTGACCAAACCGAAATCTCAGTTGAGTATCGCTTCGATCGCGGTGTTCTGCGCGTGCGAGTCGACGGCGAGGATCAATCGGACTGGAAGTGCATTGCCGCAACACCTGTGCGGGTCCGCATGTCGGCGGCCGGCATCGAGCGAACCTATGACGTCCATCGCGTGGGCCAAACTTTCTACGTCGACAGTCCGCTCGGGGCCTCCGTTCTGACGGAACTTCCACGGTTTCCGATCCCCGAAGACAAAACACCAGCCGGCTCGCTCGTCGCGCCGTTGCCCGGAATCGTGAGCGAAGTGAAGGCAAAGAAAGAGGACACGGTCGCAGCGGGAGACGTGGTGCTGGTGATCGAATCCATGAAAGTCTTTCACTGGATCTCCGCGCCGCTGGCGGGCCGAATTGTCGAAATTCACGTCGAAGCCGGGACTCACGTCGAGAGCGGCACCGTGCTAGCCGTGATCGAACCGACAACTTAAACGGTGAGGCCTTTAAGGCCTGGGTGCCATGCCCACGGCTCGGCGTGGGCATCTGGTCGACGCGCGCAGGCCCACTCAAAACTGTGGGCCTGCCACCTGAGATTCGGAACGATTGAACGGAAGGCCTCGGTATGCCGAACAACATCAAGCCTGCACTGCAACCAAGACCACTGCGCATCGCGAACTGTTCCGGCTTCTACGGCGACCGCCTTTCAGCCGCGCGAGAGATGGTCGAGGGCGGGCCGATCGACTTTCTGACGGGAGACTACCTGGCCGAACTCACGATGATGATTCTTTGGCGAGCGCGGCAGAAGGATGCGTCTCGAGGATACGCGGTCACATTTCTCAAACAAATGGAGAACGTGCTGGGCAAGGCGATCGAGCGAGGCGTCAAGATCGTGACCAACGCGGGGGGACTTAATCCATCGGCATTGGCGAACGAGCTGTGCGCGCTCCGCGATCGACTAGGCCTCAACGCGAAAGTTGCTCACATCGAAGGGGACGACCTGCTGCTACAGCTCGAGTCTCTGCAACAAGCGGGACACGATCTGAAGCATCTTGATACGGGCCGTCCTCTCCGCGATTTACGCGCGAAGCCGATCAGCGCCAATGCGTATCTGGGGGCCTGGGGAATTGTCGAGGCCTTGAACCAGGGAGCCGACATTGTCGTGTGCCCGCGAGTGACTGACGCTTCGCTGGTTGTGGGTCCCGCAGCGTGGCGCTTCAAGTGGCAAAGAAATGATTGGGACAGGCTGGCGGGTGCCGTCGTCGCCGGGCACGTGCTGGAGTGCGGCGCGCAGTGCACCGGCGGCAACTATTCGTTCTTCCGCGACGTGCCTGGACTGGAACATCCGGGCTTCCCCATCGCGGAGATGCACGAAGACGGGTCGTGCGTGATCACGAAGCACGACGGCACCGGCGGACTTGTCTCCGTGGGAACGGTCACGGCCCAGTTGCTCTATGAGATCGACAAGCCGGTGTACATCAATCCGGACGTGGTGGCTCGTTTCGACTCGATGCAGTTAGAGCAAGCTGCTCCCGACCGCGTGCGTATTTCAGGCGTCCGTGGAGAGCCCGCGCCCGCGAACGTCAAAGTTTGTCTGAATTATCTGGGCGGCTACCGAAACGAGATGACGTTCGTCTTGACGGGACTCGATATCGACGAGAAGGCGGACCTCGTCGAGCGGACGTTGCGGCGTGCGTTGGACATGAACCAATTCGACGTCTTCCACATCGATCTCGCGCACACCGACAAATCGAATGCCGCGACGAATCACGAAGCTGCGGCATCCCTGAAAGTGATCGTGAAGAGTCAGGATTCCGCGAAGGCCGATCGACCCTTTTCGAGCGCCGTAATCGAAATGGCGTTGGCGAGCTATCCGGGTTTCTTCTGCACGACGCCGCCGACCGACGCCACTCCCTTTGGCGTCTATTGGCCCACGCTGGTGCCTGCCGCTGTCCCGAATCACGGCGTTGTTCTGGAAGACGGAAGTCGAATTCCAATCCCGCCGACCCAGCCAGGTCCTAACGTTTGCCTGGATCTACCACACCCCAAATTGCCCGACATATTGACGGGGCCGACGCAGTCCGCCCCTCTGGGCACGCTGTTCGGAGCGCGTTCTGGCGACAAGGGGGGCAACGCAAACGTCGGCGTGTGGGCCCGAGATATCCAAGGTTACGCCTGGCTCGAGAAGTATCTGACGGCCGAACGATTCCAGCAGCTTGTGCCGGAGACCGCCGGCTTGGAAGTCCGTCGTTACGAGCTGCCGAACCTGAAGGCCTTGAACTTCCTGGTGGTCGGTCTTCTCGGAGAAGGCGTAGCTTCTTCGGTCCGTTTCGACCCGCAAGCCAAGAGTCTGGGCGAATACCTTCGCTCGCGGAGGGTTGAGTTGCCACTGGCCCTGCTCGAATCATCCCCACCCGGTCGAGCAGGCGTTGATCAGAGAAGCGGGCTTTGATGCGAGACGACGCAATCACTTGAAGCAGCGAATAAGGAGATCTCGCTGTCGTTTTCTTTGCTCTGGAACCAATCCACAGTAAAGCGCGTCGAAGTCTGTCACCTGACCCTTTGGGCGTGATCGGGCCACGCGCACGACTCCAATTGATAGCACGAAATCGACGAGGGATGGCTGATGTCTCGTCCCCGACGGTCGCAGTCGATAGTTCCCCTGATCGTGCTCTGCGCTTTCGTGAGCATTCTTAGCTATCGCGTTTCGGTACCCACACACGACGGTCAATCGCAAGCGGCCCCGAGCAACGCGGACGACGAACCCAGCGACGAGGAGCGTGCCCAAGCCGATCGGCAGTTCGCTCAATCGGCCAAGCAGGGCGATCAACTCTTCGACCAGCAGAAATGGCGCGAAGCACGTTCGGCCTACGATCGCGCGCTGAGCGGGACCAGAGACTGGTGGTTGCCGAGCGCACTACGCAGCTTGGAGCGCGACGTTGAGTGCTCTCTCAAGCTGGCGGAACCCGAGTCGGCGGTCCGCCTGGCGGCAGATGCTCCCGCGAAGGCCGTGCGGTATGCGAACCTGGAAATGTTTGAGTACATCCCCGCGGACAAAACTCATCTCGACGATTGGCGGATCGAGATCGCCACCGCAGAGCGCGTCCGTCGACTACTCGAACAGATTGCCGCCGCCCTGCCACGGCTCGCCGACAAACAGCTCGCTGCAAGTCTGGCACAAGGCCGCGTCGAGAACGACCGGCGACTGGTGAGGCTGCTCGATCCCCAGTCGGCCCCCCGGCAAACGCACTGGGGATGGGACACGGGATACGCCGAGACCGGATGGTGGTGGCATAACGAGCCGGTCGACCAGGACTCCGATCGCGAGGACCACGGAGAGGCCAATATCCTCGCGACTGCCACGGGCAATCCCGCATTCCTGCCGGCGCCCGCGCGTTACGAAACAGGGCTCGGGCGTTCGTCCAAGATTCTCTATCTGCTCGCGGAAATCGAGCGCCTCGACCCGACTCCGAACCACGACCGGGCAGCGCAGTCGCTCCTGCATCGGGCCGACCTCGCGCGACGGCTATACGGACCGGGCACCGACAGGCGCTGGCGATCCGACGATATGGAATACATGATGCGTCAACATCCCTCCTTCCAGCGAAAATCCAGCCACGCGGAACTGAAGGAGTTCTGGCAGCTCGGAAACGACGAGGCGCGGACGCGCGTTGACGGCCGCGCGCAGGTCATCAAGCTACCCAAATCCGAGAGTCCGTTTGCGATCTGGAGCCGCGTCGAGACCGAGTTCCGACAGACCCCTGCCGCCGCCGAGGCCATTTATCAGCGCGGCTTGTATTTCCAGAATCGTCGGCAGTTCTCCAAAGCCCTCGCCGACTATCGCCGCCTGATCGCAAAATTTCCCGACGCCAAGCAGACTGAGCTTGCGCAGCGGCAGATCGCCAATATCGAGCATTCCGACGTGCTGCTGGGCAAAACGGGCGTCTATGCCGAGGGTTTGAAACCGAAGTTTTGGTTCGCCTGCCGAAATACCGGGAAAGTCGAATTCACGTTGCGCCGCTTCGACCTGCGGGGCTACGCGAAGAAGGCGGAGGACGGCACGCGTCTGTTCGAGCTCCTGGGGGACGCCTTTTGGTCGCCGCGGTTGTTTGGTTCGGAACCGGAGGACGCGCAAGACACGCAGGTGGTGACACCGTTTCTTGGCGCCACGGTGGCGAGCTGGAGCGAGGCGGTTGCTCGGACAGATATGCCCGAGGTGCATACGACGCAGGCGCCGGTTGCCGATGCGGGGGCATACATCGTGGAGACCCGCATTGCGGGAAGTCGCGAGACATCGCGTGGCTTGGTGGTCATCACCGATGCCGCCATTGTCTTCAAGCCTTTGCTGGGCAAGGTGCTGTTGTGGGTCGTGAACCCGGTGACCGGACAACCGCTTCCCGGTCGAAAATTCGAAGTGCGTAGCGAAAAAACCAAGACCGCGCTGGTGACCGATGAGCTGGGGCTGTGCGAGTTCACGCCTCCGAAATCGCAACGTCGCCGCGGCTTCGGCGATGCCTACGCCGTCATGGAGACAGCCAGTGGAGGACAGATCCTGGCCCCGGTGGAATGGAATGAAGACGCCCGGCTGAGCACAGCGCAGCACCATCTATTCGGCATCACCGACAAGCCACTCTACCGACCGGGGTCAACTGTCCATTTCCGGCTTTGGCTGCGCGAGCTGGTGGAACGGCAGTATCAACGCGCGAAACGCGGGGCCAAAGTCCGCGTTGATCTTTACGGCCCTCCGTATTCAAAGAATCAATTGAAATCGGTCGAACTCGTTACAGACGATGCCGGAAGCGTGACAGGCACATTTACCCTCGATCGAGAAGCGAGGCTCGGCCAATACGCGCTGTCGGTCCCCGGCTATGCGGGACAAACGTGGCACGACGGCTGCCAATTCCAGGT
>DASRXU010000291.1:0-39200 GCA_035687365.1 Planctomycetaceae bacterium
GCCAAACGGGTTCGTCCTTGGATCGGCAAAACCCGAGGCGATTGGGTGACGGCTCCCAAGCCAGTGCGGCCGTGGGTCTGGTCGGGTCTGACCATGAACCAGTTACTCAGCAAACATCCTTCGGAATTCAACATCAAGGCAACAGCCACAACGAAGAGACAACAAGTCAAAGTCCCTCTGCCCGTTCCTCACCCGGTTACGACCGATCACGCTGGGGAATTGGGTCGCCTGAGAGACGATGAATTCAAGGCGATGCACCAAGTCGCCTTCGATTACATCATGGATTCGCTGAGAAGCGGAATGAACATGAAACGCAGGACGAGGCTTGCCTGGAGGATCGAGGCGGATCGGATCATCGAGACGAGAACGGAGCAAGCGGCATGAGCACTGACGAACTGACCGACCAAGAGTTTATCGAGTACATCAACACAGAAGTGCGGACGCTGCTTGACGAGATTTACGCCGTGCTCAACGAAGTTCCGTTGCAAACCACAGCCAATCAATCAGACACGGCTCATATCCCGGAAGAAGTCCCGCTTTCCACAGGCGATGATTCAAGTAGCGGATAGTGTGGCCGGGGCCTTGCCCGGCTCCTCTTTTGGGGCTCGGACTCTCTGCTCTGCCTCCCAATACTGCCATCCAATGCTGTACTTGATGATGTACCACATGTTCTTGCTGTCCACGATTCCCAATTCACAGCACTCCGGGCCGCTCACTCGATAATTCACGTTGAGTAAATCGGCACAGAGGTAAAACCGCTCGTAGGGTTCGAAGACAAAATCTTCTGCCTCCAGATTCGACAAGGCTTCGATTCCGAGGTGGGTCAGAATCCACTCGAATTGCTTTTGACATCGGACGCAGATGTCGGCATAGCGATCCTTGACGACCTGCTGAATTCCTCCCTTGCGCCAAACGAATCGTTTAGGCAGTTGGCTGAGGTCGGTGTCAGGAAGTTTTGCCAGCGGGATCACGTACGGTGAGCCGTTGAGGTTCAACGGCAAACCTTCTGTGATTTGGGGGCGAATCAAGTCTCTGCTGGTTGGGGGCCGCTCGATCTCCCAACCGATCCAGTGAGTCACTTTGCCGTCTTCGCTCTCGACAGGTCTCCAGGTTTGGACTGTGGGATCGTAGTTGAAAGTGGCCTGTTGACCTCCGCTCTCTGGAGCGGGCTGGACGAAGAGCAGCATTCCCGGTTGATCTCCGGGACCAGAAGGCCAGGACAACGGAGCAAAAGCCCCGACGCCATCAAGTACGGCGTCGAGCTTACATTCCTTCGGAATCTGGTTCGCATTACCGATTACGAGTCTCTTGCCAGGGATGAAATAGATTGGGCAACTCATACCCCTATATACCGTATGGCAATTGAATCTAAGTCGACGATGATCTTCGACGGCGATGCGACGGGCGCTGCCGATGCATTCGACCAAATCACTCAGGGCGGGGAGCGGATGGGACGGGCGACAGTCGCAGCGATGCGGGATGCGGCTGGGGCAATTCGACAAGTCACCGAGCAGTTGATGGAGAACAAGGTCGCTACGGAGAGGCTGATTTCCGAACGAGACGCCCTGAAGAAGCAACTCGACGAACTGAAAACCAAGAACGAGGCTTGGACTCAGGCGATGAGTTCGGCCAAGTCCGCTATCAGCGCTCTTGGTATCAGCCTGTCGGTTGGCGGCATTCTGAAAATGATCGAGAGCTTCATCGAGGCCCAAGAGAAGTGGAATCAGGAGATCGTTCGCACGCAGGTTGAGTACGACAAGGTTGCACGTAAGCTCCAGGTGCAAGCCCTGATGAAGGACGAGGACTTCAAGGAGGTTCGTCAGAACGTCCTCACGCCGATTGCCCGTCAGTACAACATGGCCGGATTGGAGGCTCCTACAGAGCTTTATCAAGCCTTGTTCTCACAGGGGATCACGAAGGAGCACATGCCCGAAGTGATGAAGCAAGTCATCGAGGGTGGCCGTGCGATCCCTGGAATGGGCGATGAGCAACTGGCCGACTTCGGAATTGCGATGGTGCGCCAACTCCAGGACAAGGGATATACGCCCGACCAAATCGGTGGAGACCAAATGGCCAGAGCAACCGTGCCTGCTACGAACGTGGCTGGCCGATTGCGACTCAACAAAGGCTCGGACTATCTGGCGATGCAGCAACAGGTGGGGGCTTCTGCCGAACAATTGGGCGTCGACCCCAACCAGATGTTGGCCGAAATCTACGCCATCGCTCCTCATGCTGGTGGAAGGGAAAAGGCTGCTCAAGGTCTTCAGCGAATCCTTCTCCACCTCAAATCCGAAGCCGGACAGGAGGCGATGGGAGTGGCTGTCTCTGACGCCTTCAACGAGAAGCTCGGTCAGGGCAATGTCATCGGGGCCTTCTCGACGTTGAACGATGCCTTGGGCCAAATGAGTCCCCAGGAGCGGGAGCTAAAGCTCGGCAAACTTTTCCCGGCACGGCAAGGGATCGTGGGGCGGGCCTTGCTGGGTCGACAAGGAGAGGCGGCAGACTTTGTGCGAGGACTTGGCGATAAGTCGAGGATCGAGGCTGCACAGGATATTGCTGGTCGAGGATCAGCGAGGACGGAAGCCCGTGAAAAATTGGAAGAGCAGTTGGCGGCACTCGATCAGGGGGGCGGGCTCGTTGAGCAGAACGAGCATCTGATCAAGTTCATGGACAGTGCGATGAAGGCCCAAAATTACACGGCCATTCGTCGGAAGCTGGTGAACTGGGATCTGCGAATGCGTGCCGGTGGTGGGCAAGACCTGATGAAAATCTTCGACGGCACTCACCCCGAGGATCGATTTGGGCCGGGGCTGGGGCCAGCGTACGAAGAAGCTATCAGGCAATACAACGATTCCCGTCGACCACGAGAACGAACCGGTGTGAGTTGGCGAGGTGAGGTTGCGCCTGCTGTGCCTTCGCTGCGGCATGAGCGAATTGAGCACGCTTGGGAAGCGACCCCACAAGAGCAGGAGGTCAAACGGCTTCAGGCAGAAGTCACTCAACTGACGGCGAAACTCGCCAATACCCGAGAGAACATCCTTACTGCTCATCCGGGGGGCCAGCAAATGACGGACATCGAGAAGCGTCAACTGAAGATGCAGGAGGAGCAACTTCAAATCACCAAGGAACACCTCTCCGTATCCAAGGATCAACTCAGATCCTTCAAGGATCGGCGAGCAAAAACAGGAATGAACAACTGACATGGCAGATGCGATCGGAGACTTTTTGTTTGTTTCGCTCCACGGGAAGGTGGGTGTCTCGAAAACCGTCCTGGAGGACATTTCTCGCAAGGGTGTCGAGGGCTCCGCATGGCGCATTGATCCTCCCAAGGGAAAAACGTGCGTCCTCAATGGGGAGGCAATCTTCCCGGAGAACACCGAGGCGATAGCAGCGGAGGGGGCATACGCCGAACTAATCGGGACTCTTCAGACCATCGCAATCGGGGGCATTGGAGACTATACGGGCATGATGATCGAGGACGTGGAGGTATCGGAACTTCCGAAACTCATCTTTACGTCCTTGGGCTGGGAGTTCCGTGTCCTCTCAACTTGGTGGGTGAGGGCGACATGACGGTTTACACGAACATAGGCTCAGGCGGGATCAAGTGCGGAAGTTTCGCTCAGACGAACGACACTCAGGTCATCATGACGGCCATCAACCAAATCGACGCCTCGCTGTGGCAAATCAAATTCCGTTCGCAGCGAGTGCCTCCTGTGACTTTCACCTGTTACGTCGCTGGGCAGCAAGTCGGCACTCCGATCGTGTCTCCCACAGGCACGGGCGAAATTCGAGTCGCCATTGCTCCGGGCTCCTCGCCCTTCATCGAGATCATCGATCATGGCATCCCACATTATGCGGCTCCAGGGATATGCACATTGAACTGGAGGGAGATCCAGAATTCGCAGGCATACCAAGTTCAGCAGCTAATCGGGTCGACCTGGACCACACTTCAGACGGTGCCTGAAAAGGGCAAAGGCAACTCGTTGTTCCAAACCGCTTGGCTCAATGACCAGCAGACCTACGACTTTCAGGTTGTGCCGATCGATGCGGCCAACAATCCCGGTACGCCGATCGGTTGGGACATCACAATCGTTCGACACCCGGACGTGCCGAATGTGACCTACACGCTGAACAACAACGGCACGATTACGATTGCGGCGGCGTAGTGTCGTAGGGCACGAGGTTATTAAGCCAGGCTCTCCGCTGTTCACAGGGTTTACAGGGTTTTTTCGGTGCGAGGCCGAACTTCTTGATCATTTTGGCGACGGTATCGCCCAAGCCTCGTGACGGTTTCACGTAGTTCGGGCTGAAGGGGTTTCCTGGATCGGTCAGACAGCGGGTAAGCGGTTTCTCATCGCTGTAATGAACCAGCGGACAGCCTTCTCGTTTACAACGCCAACCGCCCTCAATCCTCTCCAGGTCGCACTCAATCAATTTTGCCCCTTTACATAGCTCTCGTCGGCCATTCCCCCAACATTCACTCCTCCTCCGATTCGTGGCTTCCAGATCCTTCGCTGTCCCCCACCCCCATTGAGTGAAGGCCAAATCGTAAGCCCGTCAGCAATCACCGTAGGACCGCAGCATTTCGGAAGCCCGGAGTCTGTGTCAATGTCCCATTCCATGTAGGAAACCCACAAACATTCAAACGCCGAAGCGGCTCCCGCTCGATGCGTTGGGGCGCTGGCAGTGATCTGAGCGACCGTTGGATTGATGCCGTAGGAGAGCGTCCCCTGAGTCATCATCCAACCGACTCCTCCCGTGAAATGAGCTTGATTCCACTGACACACGCCACAACCAATGCTCGTGTAACCGGCTCCGGCAACATCCGTGTAACCGGTTCCGAGAATCAAAGAGTAAGCTCCTGGATGGACTGTTGGTCCGCCAGCAACGACAAGGTCTTTGGTGACGATGATCTGAAAGTTGTTACACGTGTTCCCAGCATCGGAGCAACTCGGACAATCAAGCTCGCCTTGTGGTTCGAGCGTGATTGAGGCCGGATAGTCGCTCGGAGTGCTGTATTGGACGGTGCAGTTGATGGACTGGCTGCTTGTGAATAAGTTTCCGGCAGTTGTTATTACAATCTGCCCAGTTGTAAAGTTGAACGTCCCTGTAAATGTTCCGCCCGTTGAGATTGTCCCCGAGAAATCTCCCGATGAAGTATCATAGGTAAAGTTGTTTGTGCTAACGGCTCCTCCTTGATAGCCAATGACAAATGACCCATTAGGCGAATTGGTTGATGGCGTACAAGGATGCCTCACAGTCTGATAGGTAAAGACTGGAAATGCTGTATGAGTGGGAACTAATGTGTCGTTCCATGATCCACCAAAGTTGAGCGAGCAACTCTCCGAAGTTCCAATCAATGTGTCGAGGATGAACGTCCCGTCTTGAAAGTGAAGACTTTCGTAGGCCACGTTCTGAAAGCCAGTCCCGATCGTCAACACGGCGGCGACGGTTCCAACGGGATAACTTGGCGGGCCTAGACCCGAGAGAACGAGGCTCATTGGTCCGAAGCCATTTGGTCCGTTGCAAGTGTTGGGACCGCTCCAACTGAGGAAACAGCCCGCAATCACTCCCGGTTGATTTTGGTTCCCCAGTTGAGTAATCGTCCCGCTGTAGTAAAGCTCGAATGTTTCATTGAAGGCGCAGCACGTTTCGTTATCGCTTGGAATCGTGAAGGTCCAAGTGAGTGGCAGCGGGAACGGGAGCAGTCCGCTATCGTTGACGCTCTTGGAGCAGAGGATATTGCGGCAACAGCCACAGGGCGGATTCTGAGTCACTCTGCTTTCGGAGACGTAAGCCTTGCCGCCAAAGATGACTCCTCCTGCTCCAGTGTTGTCCCAAGTCGTCATGCGTTCCTTTATGCGCAGGGGTTCGTGGGCAAGAGAACCCACTGACCCACATACATGATGAAGCCAGTTTTTCCCGACAATGCACCGACCGCAGCCACGTCATTTGCTGTGACCTGTCCGATTGCCGTCCAAGGGGCGAAGAGCCCGCTCGTGGTAATCATCTGCGGGGTTACCAAGCCTGTCCCCCCTGGAGCAACGTCGGTGTTGATCGTGGCTGGAAGAACGATCGTTCCTTGTGGTCCCGTCAAATTGAATTGCCCGCTCCAGCCACAGGCTTCGACCTGAAGGGGATAACCAGCAGGGGCCATGATCTTCCAAGGGTTGTTGCAAGGCGTTGTCAGAAATGTTCCGTCCTGCAGCGTCAAAGTGATCTGCGGGTTCGGGAAGATGAACGGTCCCATCTGAGGATTGATGTCGATCGAGGACGTGCCCAGAAGTTTGTTCGGATAATTGATCGTGCAGAACCATGCTGGTCCGTCCTGCGCAATTTCTACGGTTGAGTTGATCGGGATGTAACCCCAACCCAGATTCGTGAAGTAGAGTCCATCCGCCCCACTGAGCCCCCCAACGCCAGAAGTTCCGTTGCTCTGAGCAACCGTCGAGAGTGGCTTGCCCCAATACGTCTGATTGATGCCCGTCGTGTTGGCAGGCGGGTAGTTCTTGTCTGGGTCTTGTTGCGTCGTCACGAGTTGGACTTGCACGCCGGGCTCGTAATTCGCCAAGCGCACAGCCTCGTACGAATCTTCCTCGATCCTTGTCAGTCGTTCGTCCAGGTCTCTCAGGTTTGTCACTGCGCCACCTCTTCCTCGTCGAGGTCTTCGGCTCGACCCAAGAGGTGGACATAATCGAGGCTCTCGAAACCGGTCTGAATCGTCGTCTCCTGTGTGTCGAAGTTGATCGAGATTTTGTTGATCAGCGTGCCGATCGGCTCCGTCGAATAAGCCGTATTCATTTGTTCGAGGAAGCTGCCGAGCGGTACGTAAACTCCGGGCTGCTTGATGGTGATCTTGATCGTCTGGCGAGGAGCACCGAACCAAGCGGCCATCTCAACAGCGATTTGCTGAAGAACCGTGTGATCGTCATCGAGGACGATCGGGTTGTACGAGCCGTCATCGTCGGCGGGCATCGTGACGAGCTTCCCGTTGTTGTCCACATCGAGCGGACATCCGGGAGTTGCGAACATGAACCGGCACGAAGGAAGGACAGCGATCTTCGTACGATTGCCCCCGAATGGACTTTGCCAGAACACAGTCGGGCGACACGGCACGTCCATCGCACCAACCACGACAAGGTTCGTGTAGTCGAGTTCGGGCTGAGTATTGGTCGGGTTCGCATTTTGAAAGTGATTCAAGGCGAGGTAATGGTTCGGGGTCGCCTCGATGTGAACGCCTAATTCGGTGTCCGCTTTGTGGAGAGTCAGGCTCTTGACTGCCTTGTTGTCCTTGTTGAACCTCTCGATCTTGTGCCACATGGTATCGGCCATGTGATTCGCCCCGTTGTCCTTGTCGTAGTACAGGGCGAACATCGGCACATGCTCAGCCGTGTTCGGGTCCGGGTTGTTGTCCACAGGCGGGATTTGCGTGTAGTCGACGCCCTGTCTGATCGGCAGTCGCTTGTAGTACAGTCGATCGAAGAAGACGAACTGGGCTCCGGGTACATCCGTAGGCAACTGCTGCTTGGCTCCGTCAGGAGGAGTGATGTCGATCGTCCCATCCGGGTACGGGATCGGCATGGTGTTGACGGGTTTGCCGTTCCCTCCTGCCTGTGTTGAGTTGATCAGTTTCCCGTCCCACTTGTAATCGACCTTGAAGCGCTGGAAGACATCCTTGTACTTGTCCTTCGCACGCTCCGTATCGTTCTGCTGAGGCGTACCGTTGCCTCCAGGGACGCCCGTGAGGTACTGGGTCTGGTAGTAATCTCCTGCGTGCAGGAGGTTCCCCTGATCCGGGGGGAAGATCAACTGCTGCCAAGCGGGCGAGTTGTAGAAGCTCGCCGGGAACATCATCTTCACCAGCGCCCCTTGCACGATGATGTTGCCGTAGTTGGTCTGGTCTGTTTTCGAGATCGGCACATCGTCGACCATTTGGTCGTAGGGCGGGCTCGATGGCAGGGTGAACTGCACAGGGTTCGAGTTGGGCGGGATCGTCAGGCCAGCCACTTGGATCGGCACGTCCTGAACGGTGTCGACGTAGATGTACACAGTCCCGTCATCGCCAACGTAGGGGATCATAATGAGACCCTTCCGGTGGTCGATGAGTTGGCAGAGGGCCTTCCAAAGAGTTGTCCCCTCTTTGAAGTCGTGATACGCAATCATCTGGTCGAGGGGATCGGTCTGGCCCACGAGTTGGAACGTCACATTGTCAGGCCCCCAGTATTGGAGCAGGTGATTCGCAATCTGAAGGTTGGTCCATTTGGCTCCGTACCCGGAAAACATGTACACGCCATCGGGTCCGAGGTTCTTGCTGCGATTGCCAACGAGGACTTTGCCCTTCGTAGGTTTCCGGTTGAAACTCATCGCTGTGTTCAGTGAGACCGTTACATTTGTGGGGCTGCCTCCGCTCGGGTTCGGTTTGATCGCCTTGGACCCGGCAATCGGGCAACGGTCGAGGAGATATTCGATCCCCTGCGCTTGGAAATTCTGCGGGCCTGCTGCGTTCGTGGTCGACATGCTGACTGTGGTTTGGCTGGAGAAGATGCCCCAAAACACAGGCACAGGATCAGAGAACGGTTGCTGAATTGAGACTCGGACGTACTGGTCGACCAAATCCACTGGATCGAACTGACTGGGATTGCCAGGATCATCTTCGGGAGCAATGAAACCGGTACGGTAGTCGAAGGTCGCTCTTCCGGTGTCAGGAGCCAGGGCGATTTCTGCCTCATTGCAAACGAGGTACGGCAGAAATTGCCAGTCGCCCCACTCTTCGGCAGTCTCGACGATGCTGCTGTTGTATTGGACGACTGGGGCTGATCCTGGTTGGTTGAAGATGCTCGGCATGATCCTCCGTTAGTTGCGTTGTTCGAATATGTAGCGGGCGAAGCCCTTCAATTGTGCTGGCCCAAAGTCTGTGACCTGACTCGTCACGCTGAGGACGTTGCTGTTCTGCGAATAAACGCCGTCCGAGCTTCTGTACATTTTCACGCACACGTACGCAGTCGTGCCCATCGTCTGGCTTGCCGTCACGTAATTCAGGTAGTCGTACGGCCCAAGGTCACGCACATCGACCATGATCGGAGTTTGGCTCAGCGGATCATCGGTGTTGAACGAAATGTAAATGGCGAACTGATCGGCCGGGTTTTGGTCGCTGAGGTCGAAGTAATAGCTCTGGATTTGGAACTCCGTACCGACAGCATCGAGGGTCGTTGTCGGCGCTGAGGGAGGCAAATTCTGCTGAGTACCTCCGCTCCCGATCGACAGGACGTAAAAATCTGTGTTCTCGCTGACGAGGTTCTCCACGTTGCGGAGATTGGTGCTCAGGTAAACATTCTCGTTCGCTGCGAAAGTTCCGGTTGTCGTGTAGGGCAACGACGAAAAAGTTTCGTTGGCGGGCTGAGTGAGGTCTGGCGGTTGGCCAACAGCGTACGAGACTTCGTACCTCGCCAGGGCTGAGTTACTCACTCGGAAGGCCCCCACGAGCGAATCGTTGTACGTGACACCATCGAGGGTGAACTGGAGCGAGATGTCATTCTCGAACCAAGGAGCCGCTGTCATCCCGGACGGGAGTTGTCGCTGGACCCACAAGCCCATTTCTTGCCAGGGCGTCAGGCTGGAAATCGTGACCGAATTTACAAATGTAAGGCCGCTCGGCGATGTGGTTTCGTTTGCGAGCGGCCCCTGAATTGCGCCACTCGATGGCGTTTCAAGGGCCAGCATGATCGGCGGTATGGCTGTAATCGTGTCGGTCCAGGAGCCCGCTTGGGCACTTGTCCCGAGGACTCCTCGACCAGCGGCCGGAACATTGAGGTACTGATCGCCCCGTGACGAGTAATACATGGCTTCGCCACTCGTCAGCGAGATCCAGCCTTGCCACGGGAAGCTCGTGAAATCTTGGCCCCAGAGTTTCCCGGCTCCGGTTCCGATGATCGGCTGAAGACAAGAGGTGCTTGCCAGGGTGTTAACGCTCAGCGTGATCGAGGTCACATTGTCGAGAGCGTTGTTGCGGAGGATGACACCCCGGTACGTGGTCTCTCCTGCTGTGGTGCCATTGGATGCGCCCCAAACATTGTTCAGTTGCTCATGGAATTCGGCAGAGCCCGAACCTTGAAGAGGTGCATTCGTGGTTTGCTGGACAACGACCCACTGATTGAGCGAGTCCTCGACCGTCACGGGAATCCCAAGAATGGGCTGCACAGGATCGCCAACTGTGGCTCCTGGACCCGTGTAGAGGAGGGATGCCCCAAGGACAGTCAGGTTTCCCCTGCCGATTTGATGCGAGGCGTCGAGGATATCGACATTAGGGACGGCTTGTGCCTCAAGTACGCCACAACGAGGACTGATCGAACCCGAGCGATGGCCCCCTAGTGACAGGCTTTGTTCGAGTTGGAATTGTCCCTCGTAGGTCGCCCCAGTGTGGTAGAAGACAATCGCAGCGCCGACTTGCCGCTCATTGGAGGCATCGACGTTCGCCAGCCCGCCACAAATTACTCCCCCATGTCCGAGTTCAACGAAGATTCTGCCTAAAGCTGTATCTGAGATCGCCTTATCCGACAGAGGACCAAATCCGAGTGCCATAAGGGTATTTAGTTCTGCTGAGCCAGGACTAAATACCGTTATGACGTTCGCTCCGCAGTTCTTCGATTTGGTTCGAGAGACAACCAATTCTTCAGGCGCACCCTTCAGCCTCAATTCTGGCGGGGTGTCTTCTGGTTATCAGAGCTTTGGGGCCAATGGCTCAGGATATCCGTGCTTCGGCCGTATCCGAGACAACTTTGGAAATTGGGCGACGTTCCAAGCGACTGCCGCCAGCGGCAACGTCACGCCTCTGTCTGGCGGATTGCTGGAGTCCTCGATCAGCGGCTCGTATCCGGTGTTTCAACCGGGAGCCGAAGTTGTCCTCGATGCCCCTGCGATTTGGATTTCTCAAATCCAGTGGTCAGGGCAAATCTTCGGTATTGCTTCGGGGTCGATCACGCAGAGCCAACTTGTCTCCGGGTTGCTGTCGACACCGACGATCAACTCCGGGCAAGTCCGATCAGGAATGCTCGGCAATGGCACTGTGGTGTCGGGGAGCATCGCTTCGGGCCAGATTGGACCCAATGCGTTGGCTTCTGGAATCGTTGGCCAGTTCAACCTCTCTTCCGGCGCTGTTAACAGCGGGCAGATTCAGTACGGCGCTGTCGGCTCTGGCAATATCGCTTCGGGGCAGATTGGCCCGAATCATTTGAGTTCGGGCTGTGTGCAGAGCGGTCAATTGTCGAATGCCTGTGTGATCTCCGGGAGCGTTGCTTCGGGTCAAATTTGCCCCATGCATTTCGCATCAGGTGTTTTTCTCGCATCAGGTGCGCCCGTCATCAACAGCGGCACGATCACATCCGGCGAGTTGGGCAATGGCGCTGTGGTGTCTGGGAGCATCGCTTCGGGACAGATTGGCCCCGCTCATTTGAGTTCGGGGTGTGTGCAGTTGTTCGATATCTTCGACGGGGCTGTTGTCAGCGGGTCGATTGCTTCTGGTCAAATCTGCCAGAACCATCTTTGCTCCGGTCTCCTCGATCCTTTGGTATCGGGGGCCGTGGGCTCAGGGTTACTCGGCAATCAATCCGTGACTTCTGGAGCTTATGCTTCGGGTTCGATCGGCCGATTCCCTCTGGCTTCCGGTGCGGTGAATAGTGGTCAGGTCGCTTCGGGCGCTGTCATGGGGCAGGCGGGAGGCGGGGCCTTCAATATCGCTTCGGGAACGATCTCGACGAACGACATGGCCCCTGGAGCCATCGTCACGAGCTTGATTGCTTCTGGGGCTGTTGGCTTCTTCCAGATGGCTTCTGGGTTTGCTGGTTGGTCAGGAGGAGGCGGTTCGCTCAGTTCTGGCTCCGTAACTTCTGGTTTCCTTGGCAATGCTTCTGTTGTCAGTGGGTCGATCGCCAGTGGTCAAATTGGCCTCAATGCTTTGGCTTCGGGAGTGATCCCGGCGACGTTCACTTTGACTTCGGGCATCATTGGTTCGGGATATCTCGGCAACGCTTCTGTTGTCAGCGGCTCGATTGCGTCTGGCTCGATCTCGATCTTCTCGATGGCTTCTGGCTTTGCCGGATGGTCTGGCGGTGGAGGGGCTTCTCTGTCTTCGGGCATCATCACGTCCGGCTACATCGGTAATGTGGCTGTGACAAGTGGAAATCTCGCCTCGGGGATCATTGGTCAATTTGCGCTTGCGAGTGGTGCGGTGAACTCTGGACAACTCGCCAACAACTCTGTTGTTTCTGGCAGCATCGCTGCCGGTTCAATCGGCATGTCTGCTCTCGCATCAGGAATGCCACAAGTGATTACAAGCGGCCTTGTGCCGCAATCTGGAAATACGGGCTTCCTCGCTCCCATCTATTCACAAACTACGGTCGAATTGATTTCGGGTGTGCGTGCTGTATCGTTCACGCCGACCGGTGGCCTACAAATCGCAATGGCGGGTGTAAGCGGTCGAATGCCGGTTATCGGGATCGTCTATGACAACGTGGTGTCGGGTACGGTCGCACAAATTTACGATCGAGGGATCGTGACTGTCGGTAGCGGCTCAATGACCGCTATCGGTCAACCGGTTTGGTGCGGGCGATCCGGGACACTACAGAATATGTCGGGCAATGCCATGTCGGGAGGATTCTCGTCGGGCGACGTTGGTCAAATTGTCGGGACGGCTGCCGGAGGCATTAGCTTTATGGTTCGCATCGGCGACCCGTTTGTATGGTCTGGCGGTTAACGAAAGCCGTAGGCCGTGATCGTCTTCGTCGGCCCCGTGTAAAGCATTTCAGACCCACCAACTTTGCCACCATACAGATTGATCGGGTTAGGTGGACCGGACGTTGAAGCCGGGCTGTAATAGACCGTCAATGTAACGGCATCGACATCGGGCGTTGCTGCGGAAGCACCAGCCCCACCAGTAAACCAAACTCCGAAGGTCGGCCCGGTGTTTTCGGTGTTGCTGTTGATATTGGATTGTGAAAGCGTGCCGCCTGACAGACCCCATAAATCGGTCGGTCCTCCGTAAGTGTAAGTTGCGGCACTCGTCGTTAATGCCGTGCCATTCACGTTGACCGTGGGCGTACCGAGAATGCCGTTGATCTTACAGTTACAGGAAGTGAAGCTAACTGCTCTTGCGCTAATCTGTGTTTTTCTAGCAACGATGTCGAGTTGGAGACCGTTGACGGTTTGACCGGCTGGAATGCTGACGTTGAAGTTCCAGAAATCGAGCGAGTCTCCGACTGTGCCCGATCCAAATGATCCGCCCGTGGCATACGAGCCGTCGCTGGCACCTGTGGCACTCGTGGTGCTAGACCACGTGACGGTCCCCGTGTGAAAGTTCTGAACTCCTGCAGACCCGGCGTTGACTGCGATTGATGGCACCCCCTAGTTAGGGGCGGCGCAAAGAAAAAACCTGCTCGTTCAGAACCGAACATTTCGAGCAGGTTTCGTGATCGGGGAATTCCCGCCACTCCTATATCTACGGGGTGAGCGAGAAAATGATTTGCTTCAACAAGGCGATTGAGACGTTCGAGGTGAATGAACTCCTCGAAAAGGTGACGGACCCGGAAGTCCGGGGGCTAGTCGACACCCTGATGCACGAGCCGGGGATGTTTACGAGGGGCGGTCGAATGAACAAGTCGGCGCTCTGCCGAAGGCTCAAACTCAAAACGGCCCAACTGGACGAGCTTCTGGCCCGACTTCGCAATCAGTTCATTACAGAGGACGTGCCGCTCTTCCGATTCCAGGTCTTAGCGGAGCAACTGCTCTACGACAGTCATGTCTACATCAAGGGCGAGGTCATCAAGGTCTATGCCGTGACCAAGAAGCTCAAGAGGCACGTTCGGTTCAAGAGGCTTGTTCAACTGGAAAAGTCGGCCTGACCAACCACGACTTCAGGATCAGATTGACGTGGTGTGGCCGATGTGGACAATAGCCGGGCCTCGCAAGTTGCCAAACAACAGCCGAACCGGGGAATTGTCGTGGCAGATAACGTCCTTTTCTACGGCGACAACCTAGAGATTCTTCGAGAGCACATCGACGAAGAATCCGTTGATTTGGTCTATCTCGATCCTCCGTTCAAGAGCGATCAGGATTACAACGTCCTGTTTTCTGAGCGGGATGGAACCGGAGCGGCTGCACAGATCCGAGCGTTTCAGGACACGTGGACGTGGGATGTGAACGCTGCCAGAGCTTGGACGGAATGCGTCGAAGAGGGCGGTAAGGTCTCAGACGCTCTCCAGGCCCTTCGGAAGTTTCTCGGCACAAGCGACATGCTTGCGTATCTGTCGATGATGGCCCCTCGCCTGAAAGAATTGCGAAAGGCGATGAAGCCCACGGGAAGCATCTACCTTCATTGCGATCCATCGGCGAGTCATTACCTCAAAATGATCATGGATGCGGTTTTCACGCCGGGCTGTTTCCGCAATGAGATCATTTGGAGGCGAACCGGAGCGCACAACAAATTGCACCGGTATGGGCCGATCCACGATAGCCTCTTGTTCTACACGAAATCTGACACCTTCACTTGGAACAATCCGAAGCGGCCGTACATGAAAGGCCACATCAAGGAGTATTTTGAGAAAGACGACAAAGGCTACAAAACGGCCTACTACGGGAATGTGCTCACCGGATCGGGAACGAGAGGCGGGGAATCAGGCAAACCTTGGAAAGGATTTGATCCAACAGCCAAAGGCCGACATTGGGCAGTTCCCGGCGCTGTCGTGGCTGATTTACTGGAGATCGGTGTCAGCCTCGAAGGGATGACGCAACACCAGAAGCTCGACAAGATGTTGGAACTCGGCTGCATCCAGATCATCAAAGGGCAGGCTTGGCCCATGTATGAGCGGTACTTGACCGAAAACGACGGGCAGGCAGTTCAGGATATTTGGGCCTATCAGCCTTACACCGAAGGAACCGTCTTTGGAACCGAAGAGGGAATTGATGCCGATGTTCGATGGCTCTCGCCAAGGGACCAAGAGCGACTCGGATACCCCACTCAAAAACCCGAGGGCCTCTTGGAACGGCTGATTGCCGCAAGCAGCGACAAAGGTGGAGTTGTCCTCGATCCATTCTGCGGTTGCGGAACTACAATCACTGCCGCACAAAAACTCGATCGGCATTGGATCGGAATTGACGTGACCCATCTAGCGATCGGCTTGATTCGTCATCGCTTGCGTGATTCGTTCGGGGATGGGATCGAATACGAAGTAATCGGCGAACCTCAATCGGTCGAAGATGCACAAGCCTTGGCTGAACAGGACCGGTATCAGTTCCAATGGTGGGCGCTTGGACTGGTCGGCGCACGAATGGATGAGAGGAAAAAGGGAGCCGATCGGGGAATTGACGGGCGATTGTTCTTCCATGATGAGGCGGAAGGTGGGGCGACGAAAACGATCATCATTTCTGTGAAATCGGGAGGCGTCAGTTCTCCCCACATTCGAGATTTGGTCGGAGTCATCAAACGGGAAGAGGCAGAAATCGGAGTGGTCATCACGCTGGAGAAACCGACGAAGGCAATGATTACCGAAGCGGCATCGGCGGGATTTTACGAGTCGCCTTGGACACGGAAGGGCCACCCCCGGATTCAGATTCTCACGATTGAAGAACTCTTGGATGGACGCAAGATCGACATGCCACCGATCCGTCAGACGAACGTGACATTCCGAAAGGCCAAGAAGCACAAACGGAAAAGTGACCTCAAGGAAGGCAAGTTGAAGTTCGAGGAGTGAAGGCGACTCGTCCACGGCCAGCCCTAGAGTTCCGGTTCGTCCTTCATGCTCGATCGTTTCACCGGAACCTCGAACTCGTACCTCGCCATGATTTTGGTGACGAGATCGAGGAGCCAATCGTCCGACCGTGGCGAGACCCGTATCTCACTGAAGAGCGCTTTCAGGTCGACGAACATGGGCATTCCCGGAGTGTCAGGGCCACGTGCTGGAGACTCCGTATAGTAAAAAGCACGAAGCTCCCGTTCGTGGGCGTAGCTAAGTCGCTTGAAGAGAACGACCGGAGTGATGTTTAGGATCTTTGACCCTGGAGCGACATCAAGCATTTTGGCCTTGTAGTCGTAATCGGCGTGATCGATGTACTCGACCTCGCCCGCATAAATCGTCTCAGCGCAAGCGCTAAAACTCTCGCAGAGCTTCCCGAACGTCGATCGGATCACAAGATCGTTGCCGCCTTTCGAGTAGAGCTTCCACATTGCGTCCGATTCGTTTTCGTTGATGTGCCAGCATGTGATAAACGCCCGCTCCCGGACGTGCTGGCTGCTGTGATCAAGATCGTTGGTTCCTCCTCCCGTTTGTTCCCGCCACATTTCCCGGAGTTTGCGATGAAAGACTCCTTCCCATTGGTCGGTTTGGGCGAGGACTGCGATCGACGAGAACCACAGGGCGTTGTCTTCCAGCATCGAGACGAACTTGGCGAGATCCAGGTAATGCCAAATCACTGTCTCGGAGGTCGGAACAGTGGTTTTGACATGGGGCTTGAACGGCATGTGCTGTCCTAGAAATCTACGAGAACCGAGGTCATTCGGCCCACGAGTGCCCCTCGACAATCGTCGTTAGCCGTTTCGCAAGCTCGCTCTCAAGGGTTCGCAATCCTTGCTCGTTGCGGAGATATTCCAAAACCCGATGAGGTCGCAAGTCGAAGGGAACGTCATCCAAGGATTGCGTGATCGGAACGACATGCTTGCCGAGCGTATGGGCAATCCCGGTCTCGTACATCACGTTCGAGTTCCGGCGAGTGAAGTCCACGACGACAATGTGCGACACATAAATCAACTCGAACACGTCCTGAATGATGGTGCTGTTGTTCCAAATATCGTCTGCCCGTCTACATCGGAGATGCGTTGATTCACAGGCCCGGCCGATCGCTTCATACACCGGGTCGAACTCCGTTTGAAACGACATCATCACAGCGACTAGATCGGCTTCTACGTCCGCTTTAGGAGCTTGAAACACGCTTGGGGAGAAAGTGATTTTGCGGACGGCATCCATTGCCCCGATCGACGTAGAAATGAACGACCCGTCCACCGAATGGAGCGTGGCCTTTCCTGTTTTCTCGTTCGGCACGACTTCCAAGCTGTACTGCCGCAGAACTCGATTGATGCGAACGACCGCTTCCTCGTAATTGATTTCTGGTTTTGGGGAGTTATCGAAATAAATGGGGCTCATCAATTCTTCGACGATCGCCCGCATCTCATCCGACAGCGCAGCCCCGTCTTCCGGGGACTGTCGGTTTACTGCCTGCACCGACTCCAGGCACCACGGATATCGACTCTTGCCCGCTTGGGGCACGCAATCAACGCCGAGACCGCTGAAGAACTGGCGAATCTCGTTGGCTGTCCTGTATGGGAATGGGATCACGCCATCCCCACAGATCATGGCAGCGATTTGGTCAAGAGCCGCACTTTTGAAGCGCATCGGCTCATTCTGAAGCAGCCAGGGCCGCTCCGCAAACGAAAAACCGCCACATGAAGAGGCGGTTTCTGAGATGGGCCTTTACAACTGTAAGGGGCCTTAACGGATCGTATCGGGCTCGATCATTTCGGTGCGGTAGAGTTTGACCAAATCTTCAGCCACATGGACAGCCAATTGCTTGGCCCGCTCCTCGGTGAGTTTTGGGGCGTAAGCGGATTTGGCCTCCAGTGAGAGAGGCCAAAGCTGATCGGCGATTATCTTGATCCGAGCGCTGTCCTTCGCATCCACTCGAACACCGTAAATCGCTGTTTGTGCCTTTGCCATCGTCAAAGCTCCTGGAGATCAGAGCGGTAATCCCCTACGAAAGTACGGGGGAAAGGGGAGCGAGGCCGCTTCTTCCGAAGTAAAATGCCCGACATGAAATGGCTCGATTCCAGCACTGTGAAGCTGCTCAACTTGCTCGCATCAATCGTGACGCTGTTGGGCGTTGCCGGTGGAGGGACTGTCGGCGTTCACTTTCTAGGCCAGACATTAGGCAACCCTGCCGCCGCTTCAATCGGAGGATTCATCGGCTTAATCGGCATGACTTTGTTCATCTTTGCCGTGTGGAAAGGGATCATTGCGATGATGCACACATGCCCGATTTGTGGAGGAGGCGGAACCATTTATTCAGGCAGTCGAATATGTACTAAATGCAACGGCAATGGACGAATCTTCCTGCCCTAAAAACCCTTTACAAAAATAAACTCACAGACTCGCCAGCAGTTGCTCCAGGGTCAGACCCTCATCTCGGGCCTTGCGTTCGAGCCTGTTCAACACGTCACTCGACATCTGGACGTTGCGCTTCTTGGTTGCTTTGACCAGCCCGAAGCGGACGCCTAACTCCTGGATCGCTTCGTCGAGGTCAGGGCACGGCTCTCCATCGGTGAAGCTGTAATTGATCTTGGCCACCTCATCGAGGGCTTCGCCCAAGTACAACGTCTCGATGCCCCGCTTGATGCGCTGGATCTCCGTCGCCCCGGTCTTACGGATGAAATCGAGCCGCTTCCCCTCCAAGCCGAAATCGTCCCGATTGTTGTTCCAGTAGCGAGACAGATTGTCATGCGTTTTGGGCTCACCATCAACGATCTTCTTCACGATCAGCGGGTTGCCATTGCGACCCCGGAAGACAAAAGTCGGATCATCTGACATCGCATCCTTGATGAGCGACACCGTAGTTGCCCAGAGCGGATACGACACCACAGGCGATGTGTCGTTCTGGTTCATCTTCTCTCGCTGGATCGTGATCCTCGCATCCTTGAGGTTGAGATCGTCCTTGCGCAGGGCATTGAGGTCGGTCGAGCGAAACCCGCAGTTGAGGGACACGATCAGATAACAGCGATACGGTTGCGGTACGGACTTCAGGGCCGTCTCGAAATCTTCAGGTTGCCAGAGCAGCTTCTTCTTGGCGAGGCGCTTGCGGCCAGTCCCGTCCGGTTCCCGGAATGAGAACTCTTTGGAGTCCAGGTTTTCAGGACGGACCATTTCGCATTCGTCCTGTCCTGATGCCCAACGCACGAACATGCGGAAGGCGGCGAAATACTCCTCCTTCGTCTTCTTCACCAAAGGCTGTTCGTCGAGGACATCATGGTACGCTTCCAGCGACTTGCTCGTGATCGTCGTGACGTGCTTCGACGTATCGGAGAATTCTTTGTACTTGCCGAGCTTCTGTGTCCGATCCTTGGCCGTGCCGATCGTCGTCACTCGGCCAGCACGGGACTTGACCCGAGTCAGGTACTGCTCAATCCAGAACTGGACGGTCTGGGGAAGTTTCGTGACGCCCGGCGCATCATCGAGTTGTCGAATTCGCTCCTGCCATTTTGAGGACAAGCGGAAATACTGAGAGCCCAAACCGAAGGCTCCGGGGGCAGTCCCGAACTCGTTCAAAAACTCGGGTCGCTTGGTGGCTGTGGTGAAAGCCAACACGGGGATCGTACCGGGAAGCTCTGGTTGTTTCAGAAGCTCCTCGATCCATGCCAGGAACTCAGCCACGTACTTTGACAATCTGGCCTCGTCCTTGGCGACACCGAAATGGTCGTACCACTGCTGAACGAGCCCAATGACTTCTCGATGATGGTGGTACAGTTTTGCGTTCGGCCGCTCACCATTGAGACGGGCTGATCGCTGAGCCCACTCCAGGAGCGCAGCCTCGTAACCTTCCTTCGTGACCGGAAACGGAAGGTAATGAGTTTTGCCGTCCCGAAACTTTTTCCAACAGCGGCCGTCATGGGGTGTGAGTTCGAGGCGAACCCCACGTTCCTTTTGACGTTCAGCCCAGTTCATGGTTACAGTCCCGTTGGTGCGACTTTACAATTTGTGAATCCTTCTGAATTGGGCTCAGTCGGTTTCCACATGTGACGAGTTTCTTGTACCTAATGCGGTTCTGTTAAGCCACTGATTAGGTACAAAACCATGAAAAATCGTCGGGAAAATCGCATCAACCGGGTGGCTCTTAATCAGTAGGTTCTTGGTTCGAGTCCAAGTGGGGGCATTTTTGTGCCGTTTGCGCCGCGCGTGCCGAAATGGCTTTTCTCGGCTCCGGCGCCCGCTCCGATCGCGAGACTTCAGGCCGCACTTTCCCGAGCCGTCTTCTGCAAAGGTCGCGGACTGCGGTGTGCAGCTCCAAGGCATCTTGGGCGGCACAGATGATCGACTATCCATTCGCCGATTTTGTTGCCGATTACGAGGCCATCGCCCCGCTTCTCCGTCGCAAGAGGCCCAAAAGTTTCGAGGGGCTTTTCTTTCGAGTGTCGAAACAGATGCACAAGCCGTATCCAAACGCGGACCGGGCACACGAGCACGAGCGGGCGAAGTTTCTGATCCTTATCGCTCAGTACGTGTCGGAGCACATGGACGACTTTGATACCGGTGATTTCGCCGTCGTCGGTTCTGCAAAAGTGGGCGCCCTGGTCTCGAACCATTTGCTCCAGGCCGTCCACAAGATTTTCACAGAGACCCCGCTCTCGAAATTGGGACGTGGCCCCGACGCGGAAGATGTAAAAAGGCTCGCGCTCACGCTCCGCGATTCATGACCGCCACTTTCTCGGCTGACGTCCAAAATCGCATGGCCACTCAAGCGACAAGCGAAACGAAAAGAGCTGCGTCCCCTTTCCCTTTCCGACCGCACGGCAAACGGGGCTGGAATCCTCTCTCCGCCCCGCGGCCGTCCTGCGAAGCACTCACAAAAGTAAAATGTCCCCTTTTCCGTTCCTCGCAATCCCTGTCACAGGCAGCGACCAAACGACTTGCGTCACATATCGGTGAGGGATATTTTGGGCTCGCATGTGGGGAAACCTAGCCTGAAATGACGCCGAGGAACTAATTGCATGACAAAGCGAGATCGGATTGCGCAGAAGGCCAAGCAGTTGCTTGCAGCGACACCCGCTGGCTTGCGATTTTCGCAACTTATCTCCGCGCTCACGAAGGCATTTCCGGGAGAGCCCAATGGCACTCTCACAGGGTATACGTTTAATCTGCACACTCAATACCCCGACGACATTTACCGCCCCCGAAGAGGGGTTTTCAGATTGACCAAATACCGGTCGAAAGCCGAGTTAGAGGAAGATCTCGTTTTCCAAAAAGAATCCGCAATTACGATGGCCGACTTTAAGGACACCATTGCGGAGATTCGAGCGCGCTTTCCTCACCTCAAGCGAGACGCGGTTTTCGTCCTCTGGTTCCTAGTCGCCCATCTTGCTGAAGACGAGGACCAGGCTGCCAAAGCTCTCGTCGGCGGCGTGGGTGACAAGGGCGCGGACGCCATATGGATTGATGAAGCTTCAAAGGCCGTGCTCATTGTGCAAGCTAAGTTTCGCGAAACGCTTGGGGAAAAGGTGGAGAATCGAAATGATGTCCTTGGACTGTTGAATATTGCCCGGCACCTGAGCCAAACGGACGACGACAAATTCAAGAGCCAGCTGGCCGGCATGGAGCCAACGGTGGCTGCCCGATTGCCGCAGGCGCGGAACCGATTCCTGCGCGGAGGATTCCGGCTGTTGCTTTACTACGTCACGTTGGGCAGGGTGTCGAACACCATTCGAAACGATGCTGCCGCGGGGTTAGACGACCTTAGCAGGCTTGTTTCGATGGAGATCGTCGACTCGGCAAGCGCTGCGGTCATTATGCGAAACTACTTAGATGGCATTGCCCCGTCGATTCCTTCGTGCAACCTTGAAATTGAAGAAGGAGACCAAGTAAGGGTTAAAACCATCGCGGAACGCAACGATGAGAAAAACAGTATCGAATGTCGGGTCCTGAGCATGAGAGGCGATAAGATCGCGGAGCTGTATGAGAGGGCTAGGATACGCCTATTTGCCAGAAACGTTCGCGGCTACCTTGGCCAAAGCCCCCCCGTCAACGATGCCATGAAGGAGACATTGCAGGATGAACCTGATCGGTTCTTCTATTACAACAACGGCATCACGATCTTGTGTGACGATGCCGAAAGTAAAAAGCGTGATGGAAAAGAGACGCTGCATGTAAAACACCCGCAGATAATTAATGGACAGCAAACAACGCGCACATTGGCCGCGCACCCTCGCCTTGCCGCTAACGCCAGCGTCATGGTGAAGGTCATTGCTGTCAAACAGCAGTCCAGTGGCGACAAGCAATTCAACGACCTTCTCTCGAGCATCGTTGTAGGCACAAATTTTCAGAGTCCGATCAAACAATCCGACCTAAGGTCAAATGACCGAATTCAGGTCGCGTTAGAGAGAAGCTTGCGCAAGCTCGGATACGCGTACATCCGAAAGCGACAGTCGTCCAGCGAGCAGAAGGTTTCTGTTGGAGGGAAGCAATACCATCCAATTAAGAAGGAAGACTTCGCGCAGGCAGTTGCCGCCTGTGAAATTGACGGCTACATCGCTCGAAGCTCAAAGGAAAAGCTATTCGATGAGGAGAACTATAAAGACATCTTCAAGAGCCCTGAACCGTTCTTTTACCTCGCGCGATATTGGCTGATGAACCAAGTCGGTCGACATCTTCGCCGAAAGGACGGACGGCGAGAGACGCGCTGGTTAGTCATTCGGTTTCTTTGGTCACGGTTGTCTCCGGCACTCAAAGGAAACGGACGACTTCGAGCTTTTTCGGAGCAATGCCAGCATGCAGAAACGGCACTCGTTGGGCCACTTGGGAAAGCGATCAATGCTGCGGCAGGACGGGCAATGAGATTCTACAAAGCAGCAAAGGGTAAGCGTGCTGACCAGGTCGACATGCCAACATTTTTCAAGAGCAAACGCTCAAGTGTCAATGAGTTTATGGAGTACCTACGCAAGTCTGAGATCGCGATACCCGGCTTGGAAGTGCAGCTCGCGCGCATTGGTCAGGCGCTTGAGCAATGAGTCGACCGACGCAGCGGGGCAGAAAAAAGGGGAATATTCTGCTTTTTTATAGACGCTTTGGCGATCAGCGATTAGTCAGCTCGAATGCTTCGCACGGGACGCGCATCGGCCGGTGACTCTGTTACCACGTGATCAACCGCGGAGATGCTCAGCAACGCATGTTTCATGAGCCAGATGATTTCGCGGCTTTTGCCGGACTACTTGGCGAGGCCAGCGAACGGTTGCCCATGCGGCTGCTCGCCTTGTGCGTAATGCCAAACCATTTCCACCTGGTGCTCTGGCCAAGACAGGATCGGGATCTCAGCCGCTGGATGCAATGGCTGCTGGCGACCGTCTGAAAACCCCGACCAGCAGCAGTTGACGTTTCACGCGGCCCCACGGCGTCGCACGGCGATCAGGAACAGACCGAACAGCCCGAGGCTGAGCACGGTCATCGCGATCCCGAACAGCGGCACCGCGCTGGCGTTGTCGCCTTCGACGAAAGCCGTCGCAGCCAGCGGCCCAAACGCCGCGCCTAAGAGTTGTGCGGCGGGAACCAACAAACATGTGTTCCGCGTGGAGTCCGCCGCCAGGGTCATGCCGATCATGAATGGGACAATGAACATCCAGACGAAACTGATGGCCAAGACGGCGACGCAGAACATCAGCAGCGTTGGGCTGGCGCCTAGAATCGCCGCTGCGATCAATCCAACGACGCAACAGCCGAGAATGCCGAGGCGGTAGTCGAGATACACCTCGAGCCACGCTGCGGCGAGCGAAGCCGCCACTTGAACGAAAAGGCCGATGGAGATCAGCACGCCAACGGTTTGCGCGTCGATGCCGACTTTCGCGCCCAAGGGCTCCAGGAATGTCCAGACCGCGACGACGAACATGAAAAAAAGAACGATCATCAAGAGAGCGAGGATGGCTCTCACCGTGAACACGCCATCCATGCTCGCGTTTTGCTTGGGCATCTCGCCGTATTCCGTGGGGACGAGGAGGGCCACCCCAATCGAGACGAGGCAAATCATTCCGAGCGCGAGGAAGCCGCCATTCGCCCCCGTTCCTGGAACAACCCACCAAGCCAATCCGAGGGCGAGGAGGCCTTGGGCAAGGGCCTGCATGGCGAGGAAAAATCCGCCCAGTCGCTCGGCGTGGCGGGAGCGGGCGATCAGTTCGATAGAGACGGCGACCATCGCGCCCTCGATGAGGCCAGCGATCGCCCGGTCGAGCAAGATCAGATTGGAGCTGCCGGCGACAGAGACCGCAGCGTCAAGCGCCGCCAGCGCGACGAGCAGAATCGTGCACTTGAGGCGCAGATTGCGCGCCGAAAAAAGCATCGCCGCGACCGCCGAGCTCACTCCGATCAAGAGCGTCTCCACCGTCGCGATCACCCCGAGTTCAGCGAGACTGACGCGCGATTCGGCGTGCAGCGCTCCGTAAAGGATTGGGATCACGCCCAGGATCAGAAGGCCCGCGGACCCGATCCACAGCGCTGCGACCGTGGCGGCCCCCGAAGGACTTCCCACGAGCCAATGCTCATTCTGGAGCGGTCGGGACCCGGCTGTTGAACTAGTGTCCGCCATTTGTAACCGCCCAAGAAATCCGACCGACCGCGATGACTTCAATCGCCGGCGGAGGGTTAGCTCGCCCACTAGCTAAAGGCAGATTCGTCCTGCCTGATCAGATGCGGTCGAACGCTGGATGAGATTATGCGCGAAGACCACCACGCGTGGAGACCCAACTCGGCATTCGGTTTGACCGGCGCGGGCATTTGTCCGACAATCGCTCGCGAAACGCCGAACGGCCGGTGTTCCTGCCAACTTCGCTTCGCAGAGTTTCTGCCCAACTCGATCTTCACATGCGCCCGTCTGCTCAGATATTTGCCTCCGTCCTAGTCCTGCTCGTCGTTCCAGGGATCGCGTTCAATCCGCCAAGAATGGATGGAGCCGAAACGGCACGGCGGCCGAACATCGTGCTGATTCTTGCCGATGACTTGGGGTACGGAGATCTGGGTTGCTACGGGCAGAAGCGGATTGCGACGCCCCATATTGATCGGCTTGCGGCCGAAGGGCGCCGGTTCACGCAGTTTTACGCGGGCTCGACCGTCTGCGCTCCGTCGCGCTGTGTGCTGATGACGGGTTTGCATACCGGGCACTGCTATATCCGTGGCAACTCTGACCACAGCTTGCGCGCAAATGACGCGACAGTTGCTGAGCTGCTCAAAACCGCGGGCTATGCCACGGGGCTGTTCGGCAAATGGGGACTGGGGCAGGAAGGGAGTGCCGGAGTTCCGACGCGCAAAGGCTTCGACCGGTTCTTCGGATACTTGGATCAGGCCCACGCGCACAACTATTTTCCCGCGTTTTTGATTGCGGACGAATCGCGCGAGCCGTTGCAAAACGTGGTGCCGGGCCGCGGACCTTACGGTTCAGGCGTGGCGACGAAAAAAATTCAATACAGCGCCGATCTCATTCGCGATCGAGCGCTGCAATTCATCGATGAGCACAAGAGTGGCCCGTTCTTTCTGGAATTCGCGTCCACGCTGCCGCACGCCAACAACGAGTCGCGCCCGAACGGAATGGAGATCCCCGACTACGGAGCGTATCGCGACAAGAGTTGGCCCGAACCCGAGAAGGGCCACGCCGCGATGATCAGCCGGCTCGATTCGGACGTCGGGCGATTGCTCTCGCGGTTGCGCGAGCACGGACTCGAGAATCAGACAATCGTGCTGTTTACCTCCGACAACGGCGGACATTCGGAAGGGGGGCACAACCCCCGATTTTTTGACGATATGGGTCCGCTGCGCGGCCACAAACGCGACTTGTACGAGGGAGGCATTCGCGAGCCGCTCATCGTTCGGTGGCCCGGACGTGTGCCGGCCGACACGGTGTCGACGCACATTGGATATTTCGGCGATCTGTTCGCCACTGTCGGGCAACTGGCTGGAGTGACCCCGCCGCCCGGGCTCGACAGCATCAGCTTCTTGCCGTCGTTAGAAGCCAGTGCGGGGCCGCAATTGGAACACGAGTTCCTCTATTGGGAGTTTCATGAGCGAGGCTCAACTCAGGCTGTGCGGTTGGGGACCTGGAAGGGCGTGATAAGGCCGATGGGCTCGCGGCACGTCGAGTTGTATGATCTAGCCACCGATCTGGGTGAGACTCGCGATGTCGCGGCCGCTCACCCGGAGATCGTCGAAAAAATCGTGTCAATCGCCAAGAAGGCGCATACGCCGTCGCAGTTGTGGCCGGATGTTGATCCGAAGGCGCAGCCGCGGCGACCGGCGCGAACAAGGAGTTCGTGACATGGCATTCAAGCAGCGTGAAGAGGGACCGAAGCCGGCCGCTCCGCCCCCCAAGCCGGTAGCACCTCCGGCGGAAAAACCGGCCAGGGTCGCCCCTAAGGCGATGCCCGAGCGTCTGATGTCACTGGACGCTTTTCGCGGCTTTACCATGCTGCTGATGGTGTCTGAGGGCTTCGGCATCGCCAGCTTGGTAAGACGCCATCCCGAGCTGCTGACCCAGTTCGACGACAAATGGTACGGCAAGACTTGGAAGCTGTTTTGGAACACGGCCGCCTGGCAATTGGATCACGTCGCATGGACGGGTTGCGTCGCTTGGGACCTGATTCAGCCGTCGTTCACGTTCATGGTCGGCGTGTCCATGCCCTTTTCCTACGCCAAGCGGGAGTCGCGCGGCGAGTCTTGGGGACTGCAGTTCAGCCACGCCCTCGTACGCTCGCTGATTTTGATCGGGTTGGGAATCTTCCTCCGCTCGACTCATTCGTCGATGACGCATTTCACCTTTGAAGATGTGCTCACGCAGATTGGTCTGGGCTACATTTTTGTGTTCGTCTTGCTGCGGGCTCCCTTCGTCGCCCAATGCATGGCCGTGCTCGTGATTTTGGGCGGCTATTGGTTCGCATTTTATCACTATCCGCTGCCGTCCGCCGAGGGAAATGCGGTCATTCGGTATCTCACCGAACACGGCGTGAAGCCAGAAGACTGGAATCAGTTCACGGATGCGGGCTTGCGACCGAAGGGGCTGGCCGAACACTGGAACAAGCACACGAACGTGGCGGCCGCCGCCGATCGCGTCTTTCTGAATCTCTTTCCGCGCCCTGGTGAGCCGTGGGAAGGCAAGAAATTCTGGATCAACGGCGGCGGCTATCAAACGCTCAGCTTCATCCCGTCGATCGTGACGATGCTGTTCGGCGTGATGGCCGGCCAGCTGTTGCGTGGGCCTTGGACGCCCGGCAGAAAGCTCGCGACACTAATGGCAGCCGGGCTCGCCTGCTTTGTCGTTTCGATGGCGATCGATACGACGATTTGGCCCTTCCATTTCGAGCGCCTGAGTTATTCGCTCTGCCCGATCGTCAAACGGCTCTGGACCCCTTCTTGGGCCGTATTCAGCGCGGGCTGGGCGTTTTGGTTTCTGGGGTTGTTCTATTGGGTGATCGACATGCGAGGCTTTCGTCGGCTGGCGTTTCCGATGGTCATCGTCGGCATGAATTCAATTCTCGTCTACTGCGTCGCGCACCTCACCGATAGCTGGCTCTCGGCCATGCTCCGCATCCACCTCAGAACGTTCGACCAGGGTGTGCAGGGGCTGGTCGTTAAGCTAGGACACCGGCTTCCGGCGGTCGGCAACTGGTCCTTCGTCCGATGGTTGGGTCACGCCTCGGTGACCGACTTTTTCTACGGCCGAGACAGCATTTACACACCCATCTGGCACGAATTTGCCATTCTTTTTTTGATTTGGCTGATCTGCCTGTGGCTCTATCGTCGGCGGATTTTCATCCGGGTTTGAGCGGCTGATTTCTCACGTCAAATGGGCCGCATCCGGCCGGCTTTGCGCGCAATTTGCCAGCGGGTTGTAGCGACTTTTCCCTGAAAATCGACATTACGGCTGGTCCCCGGCGCGACAGCGTGCCTGGGCCGGATCCCAACCGCCCGAGTCAGCCGGGTGACCTACACTTGGCTGGTCTCTTAGAGGGAGGTTGGGCCATGCGAAAAGATCGTGAACGAGTCACGCGCGCTTTAGATTCGCTGTCGTCCGGGCTGGCGCCCTACGTCGAGCAGTCCCTGGTCGAGGTTTATCACGACGACTGGCGCAACGTCGCGCAGCAGAGCTTTCGCGAGGATCGCGGAGCCGGAAAGACTGGCTCCGACGTTCGTTGGGATGCGCACGCGCTCCTGACCGTGATGTGGGATCAGTGGAACCGCGTGTTTCGCGGCCGACTCGACCACGCCGAACGGAGCCTGGTCAGTGAGCTGCGCGAGTATCGCAATCGGTGGGCCCATCAGACCGACTTCGATTTCGACGACACCTATCGGATTCTTGATAGCGCCGAACGGCTGCTGAAGGCCATCAACGCGGAAGAACGAACCACCGTCACCCGCGAAAAGTCCGATTTGCTGCGGGCTCACTACAACCAAGAGGCCCGCGCCGCGTTTCGAAAGGCCCAGATCCGACAGCGACGGTGGCACGACCTGATCGTGTACCTCGTCTGCGGCGTCTCATTGGTGTTCGTGATGTCGCAGCTGCTGGGGTGGAGCTACTGGTTCTTTTCGTTCTTTATCGTTCTGATCTTCGCCTATCTTGCCTATAGTCGCGCGTCGTCGCCGGCCCCGTTCTTTTTCGGGCCGCATGAATGTTCGGCCTGCGGAAAGGTGATTTACGGCGAAACGTGTCCGTACTGCGATCAAAACGACTAGCGCAGCTTCGGCTTGCTGTTCCATTTGGAGCGGTTGAAGCACAGGTTGCGCTGAATGCGTAGGTAGTGAGGTCTTCCGGACGCCGTTAAAGAAAACGCAGAGCGCCAAGCCTAGTTAAATTTGCTATCATAAAGTCTGAAGGGATGAGAACTCATTTCGACCGGTGCCGAACCGGCGTTGACGGCAAGGGGACTTCGGAATAAGTAGCCTCTCAGCCCCAATCGACCGGCGAACGCATTGAAGAAGCCACTTTGATCAGTGAGAGAGACAGAAAGCGGGTTCATGCAGATCTTTCCGCGCCCCGCCGACGCTAACGAGTCGAGCGGACCGCTTCCCGTCACGCAAGGACGGCTGCTGGACTTCGTCGAAGATCCGATGGCCTGCATGCTCAACCTGCGGGCCCGCCACGGCAACTTGGCGGTACTCGAGGAAAACACGCAGCGGATCGTGTTCGTGTTCGGTCCTGAGCTGAATCAACAGATTCTTTCGGACTGCGACACGTTCCACTCGCGATTCTTCGCCATCCGAGGACCGCGCAATTCGGCTCAGCGCAGGCTCACCTCGGGAATCATGAGCATGAACGGCGAAGCTCACAAAGAGCATCGCCGGGTCGTCAAGGGACCGTTCGAGCGGAAGGCGCTTCCCTTTCACCACGGTCCGATTTGTGAACTGACGCGCGGCCTCTTGGATTCCTGGAAGGTCGGCGACGTCCGCGACATGCACGTCGAAATGACGCGGATCATGTTGCACATCACGAGCGCCTTGTTGTTCGGCGTCGAACAGCCCGAGTTCGCCTGGAAGGTCGGGGACATGATCGACCGGTGGGTCGAGATGAACCACGAGACGGGGATGGGGGCGTTCATTTCCGATCCGCAGATTAACGATCGCTACAACGGTTTGCTGGATTACGCGGCTGAGCTGGAAGCGGAAATTCGCACGATGGTCCGCTTGCGACGTGAATCGCGTAAGCCGGGCGACGACGTGCTCTCGCTCTTGATTCGCGCCAACGAGACCGAGCATCGGGTCTCAGACGAAGAAATGATCGGCCATGTCGCCTTGCTCTACGGCGCGGCTCATCTCACCACCGCGAACACGCTGACCTGGACCCTGTTCCTTTTGGCGCAGCATCCGGCGATCATGCGGCAACTGTACCGCGAAATCACCGACGTTATGCAAGGCGATTGCCCGACTTATGATGAAATGGGCCGCATGCCGCTGACGGAGCGCGTGCTGCGAGAAAGCATGCGAATCCTTCCCGCGTCCTCATACTCGCAACGGATCTGTGCCGTTCCGACCATGCTGCAAAATGTTCCGCTGAACCGCGGGACACCGGTCGTCTTCAGCCAGTACGTGACGCATCACATGCCGGAGCTTTACCCCGAGCCGGAGATGTTTCGGCCGGATCGCTGGCTCGAGGGGCCCGTCTCTCCGTATGCGTATTTGCCGTTCGGAGCCGGGGCCAAGATGTGCATTGGGGCACCGCTGGCGATGACGACTTTACGAACGATGCTTCCTTCGATTTTGAAGCGCTACCGATTGACCGTGATTCCCGGAGCGGAAATCCACGGGAAGATCGTGTCGACCATGCTGGGACCGACGACTCCGGTCCCAATGCGGATTGCCCGGCAGGATGGCCGGTTTGAGAGCAATCCCGTGATCGGAAACATCCATTCTATGGTGTTTCTTCAAGACGCTACCCCCACGCGTCAACGGCGGGCCGCCTAATCTCTCGCCCCGTGAGTCGGCAAGCGGCTTCACCAACCCCGAACCGGCACGTCCCACCCGCGTTATCGCGAAATGACGGCAAATCGTCCGAGACGTTGAGCGTCTCCGATGTTGCCCAAACGCCACGCCCGGGCGGTGAATTTTTCCAAACGGCTTCGGCACGAAGTTTGGTTTGGGCTACAGTTGGATTGCTGACTTGTAACATCCCGCGCCTGCGCACAGCGTGACAAAAGCAGTGCGCGGAAGTCGCCGCCGGAGCTTGGAAGTCGACGAATGGGGTACTTTGTCCTCACCACGGTCTGCACGCTGACCTACCTCGGTTACGTGCCGATTCCGAAACAGGTGCTGATCGGAGCCTGCGTCATTTACATCTTGTATGACGCGTTCAAGCGCTAACGCTTTGCTCCTCGCCCGTGCACCGAATCCGACGAGTTAACTCGCGCTCTTGCGCATTTGAGGACCGACTCAGCTAATTCGGTCGCCGTTTCCGCTCCGGTCATCTCAACGGGGCGGCACTCTTCCAGATGGCGAAACCAAGTGTGTTGCCGCTTGGCGAATTGACGCGTGCGCGCCTGGATGAGGTTCAGCGTCTCGGTCAGCGGCATGTTCTGCTCCAGATGGGCGATCACTTCCTTGTAGCCCAGGCCTTGCTGAGCGGTGTGACTGAGCGGCAATGGCCGCTCGAGCAGCCCGCGCACTTCGTCGAGCAATCCGGTTGCGAACATCTGCTCGACCCGGCGGTCGATTCGCTCGTAGAGCCAACGGCGCGGTGGCGAGAGCCAAAACACGTTCGCCGGCCGATTTTCCGCGGGCAATGGCTCTTGCCGCTGCAGTTCTGAGAGCGGACGTCCGGTCGCGTGATACACTTCCAACGCGCGGAGAATCCGCTTCGAGTCGTTGGGGTGAATTCGCCGTGCCGCGGACGGATCGACTGCAGCGAGCCGCTCGTAAAGTTGCTCGGGTGAGGCTGACCCAAGTTCGGCCTCGAGCTGCCGTCGGAGTTCCGGCGGAATCTGCGGGCCATCGAACACGCCGCGCAGCAGAGCGCGCAAATAAAGCCCCGTGCCTCCGACAAAGAGCGGTACACGGCCGCGCGCGATCACACTGCCTGCCGCATCTTTCGCCGCCGACAAGTAGTGCGCAACACTGAATGCCTCGTGCGGCTCGCAAAGGTCGATGAGATGATGCGGAACCAACGCCCGCTGCGCTGGCGAGGGCTTGGCCGTGCCGATGTCCATGCCGCGATACAACGACATGGAATCCATCGACAGAATTTCTGCACCGATCCTTTTCGCGATTACGATCGCTACGTCGGACTTTCCGCACGCGGTCGGACCGGCGAGGAACCAGCAGGTCTTGAGAATGTCGTTCGGAATATGCATCGCGAATTGCCGTTCGCTGATTGTAGCTACAGAGCTGTTGCGATGGTGTTCATTGGCACTCGCGACGGCCTTCGCGAAATGTTCTGTAAGCTTTACAAGCCCGCTGAAAAATCTCCAAAATCGGCTTGACGCTTTTTGCGGAATGGTGAGAATGCCGTCCTCTTGAACGCGGTTTCAATCCGCGATCGAAAGCAACTCCTACAACAGCAACTCCTCAACGTTCTGTTGTTCTTCCACCTCACATAAAGTTTTTGCGAAACCGGCCGAAGAGTTCTTCGTGCCTACGCAGTCACGCGCAAGCGTCCCGTCTCGGACGCCGGCCTCCGTGCTGCTGGCCCGACTGCGCCCTCGGCGGAGAGCTGTATGTCCCCGCGGTTCCTTCCCGTGCGCGTTCCCGTCAGCCTTCGCACGCTGTTGCCTGCGGCGAGCTTTGTCGGATGCGCGGATATCCGCGTGACCGAAGCCACCGAGTGCAGCGGCCAATGCGGACCTCACACACTCTTCGCGGCAGTTCCTGGCACGCATGTGGACGGCGCTGATTTCGTGGGAGAAGCAATCGAGCGCGGAGCCAACAGCCTTCTCGTACAGCGTCCTCTGCCCAACGTACACATTCCCCAGTGCGTCGTTCCTCACGCTCGCAAGGCCTTCGCCGAATTGTGCTCGGCTCTGGCCGCCTACCCGTCGCGACATCTCAAGTTGGCCGCCGTCACCGGAACCAACGGCAAGACGACCGTGAGTTGGCTGATCCGATCGATCCTCGAAACGTCGGGACGGCGGACAGGCTTGCTGGGCACCATCGAAAACCACGACGGCGTGCACTCGGCTCCGTCCAAGATGACCACGCCCGATTCGCAGTCGCTTGCTCAGTGGTTGTCTGCGATGGTCGCGGCCGACTCGAGCCATGCAGTCCTTGAAGTCTCCAGCCACGCGCTGGAACAAGAACGCATTGCCGGCACCGAGTTTGACGTCGCGGTCATCACCAACATCACCCACGATCACTTCGACTACCATCACGATGCGGATTCCTATCGCGCGGCTAAGGCTCGGCTCCTCACACATCTGAAGGCACAAGCGCTCGTCGTGCTCAATGCCGACGACCCGCACAGCTCGGCGTTGGTCGGGCGCGTGGCGGGCGACGCTCGCGTTGTGACGTACGGGCTCGAGCGTCCGGCTCGCGTGTGGGCCACGATCCTGAATGAATCGTTGCGAGGATCTCGATTCCTGCTTCGCCGTGCAACGGATTCAATTGAAGTCACCACCCCGCTGGTCGGCCGGCACAATGTCTCGAATTGTCTGGCTGCCGCGGCAGCGACGGAACGATTTGGTATTTCGCTCGCGGAAGTCAAAGCGGGAATCGAGGGACTGCGCATCGTCCCCGGCCGTATGGAACGGGTCGACTGCGGACAGCCGTTCGACGTGTTCGTCGATTACGCCCATACAGAGGATGCCCTGCGTCGCTCAATCAGTTTTCTGAAGCGGCTGTCGCACGGTCGCGTGCTCTGCGTGGCTGGCGCCGGAGGTGATCGCGACCGCACCAAGCGTCCGCTGATCGGCCGCGCCCTCGGTGAAGCCGATCTGGCGATCGTCACCAGCGACAACCCTCGCTCAGAAGATCCCGAACAAATCATTCGCGAAGTCGTCAGCGGCTGTCCGTCGACGGCTCATGAACCGGTAATCGAACCCGATCGAGCCGAGGCGATTCGCCGGGCGCTCGGGTTTGCTGAACCGGGCGATTGCGTCCTCGTGGCCGGAAAAGGACACGAACGCGAACAGATCATCGGCAACCGAAGAGTGCCGTTCGTGGACCGCGATGTCGTGCGGGAGGTTCTCGTCCGACGGCGACCGGCCGTCGGCGTCACTGCCGCAGCCGTTTAAGCAGCCCGCGTACAACCGTTTGAAGATTACGACTCATGTTGCCGGAACTGATCAAACTCGTCTCTCGCTTGTTCGTGCTGCTGGCCCTCGGGCCCGCTGCAGGATCGAATCGTATGGAACGCGTCACACTCGACGAACTGCAAAACGCGACGGGAGGACGGGCCATTGCCCGTGATCCCGCGGCGATTGCGTTCAATCGAGTGACGACCGACTCGCGAACGGCCTCCCGCGGCGACCTGTTTTGGGCGCTCCAGGGCCCCTCACACGACGGACATGATTTCATCCAGGACGCGATCGGCCGCGGTGCCGTGGCGTGCGTCGTCCAAGAAAACAAGCTTGCGCAAGACGACACGGGCGCCGGTCCGATTCCGACGCTTGTCGTCCCTGATGTCCTGAAAGGATTGCAGGACTTTGCCCGATCATATCGCCAGCGCATGGACGCGCTGGTGATCGGGATCACGGGGACAGTCGGCAAGACGACGACGCGAGAACTCGTGCATTCCGTGCTGAGCTCGACCTTCGAGGGCTGCCGCAGCCGCAAGAATTTCAACAATCACATTGGCTTGCCCCTGAGCGTGCTCGACATCGAACGTCGGCACGAGTTTGCCGTGCTCGAACTGGCCGCGTCACATCGCGGTGAGATTCGAGAACTGACAGCGATCGCTCGACCGGAAGTCGGTTTACTCACCAGCGTCGGCGTCGCACATCTCGACGGTTTCGGCAGCATCGAAACGATCACCGCGACCAAAGCAGAACTCCTCGAATCCCTTCCTGCGAGCGGATTCGCCGTAATCAATGGCGACGATTCCCGCTGCCGCGCTGCGGCGGCCCGGGCTCGGTGCCGGGTGATTACGGTTGGGGAAGCCGAAAACAACAACCTGCGAGCCACGTCGATCGAAGTCGACCGCCATGCGGTGCGATTCAACGTCGAAGGCTTGACCTACGGAATTCCGGCGATCGGAAGCCACCACGTTTTTGCCGGTCTGTTCGCGATCGCAGTTGCCCGAGAAGTCGGAATCAAACACCAAGACATTGCCGAAGGCCTGGCGCGGTTCGTTCCCGCCCCCGGCCGCTGCCAGGTCCGGCAGCACCGCCCATGGACCGTGATCGACGATACATACAACGCGAATCCCAGCTCGACCGAAGCGGCTTGCCGCCTGCTGTCTCAGTGGGATTGCGACGGACATCGAACTCTGGTGCTGGCCGACATGCTCGAATTGGGAGCTGAGTCGGCAGCGTGGCACGTCTCGATTGGGCAATCGGCCGCCCGACTGGGCATCGATCGTTTGATCGCCTTCGGCCAGTTTGGGGCCGATTGTCTCGCCGGCGCTCGCGGCGAGGGGATGCATTCCGAACAACTGGCTTTGTGTGACAGCGTCGACGTCGTCGGGGCGACCCTCGACTGCTGGCTGGAGCCGGGCGACGTTGTGCTGGTCAAGGGCTCGCGCTCGATGCAAATGGAGCGCGTCGTCGAACAACTCATCTCTCACATGAGTCTTCAGGAGAACATTGCCCCGTGCCCAAGCACGCGGGCCTGCGCATAGTTTTTGAGGTTCTGTTGTGTACGTTTAGGGTTTGCGGGGATCCGGCGTACTGTTCGGCTTCGGCCGGGTGGAAGCATTCAGGCAATTGGAACAAGTGATTTCTGGGTCAATCACTCCAATCGTCCGCTTCGCAGCAGAACCTACAGACCGGGCGCCGAGGGTGTACCTCGGCGCCCGGGGATTCACCTGCCTTTGTCGTTCCAAGGTTTATGTCGAACATCAACCTGACCGAGCGAATTGAACGAGCCGGCCGCCAAGAGCACGTCGACTTTGCCAATTCGCAGTCATGGGTAAAACGCGATGCTCGTCTGGCTGATCACCTGGTTCGCTCCGATGCTGCGGCAGATGGAGCTGCACACCGCGGGCGATTCACGCGTCTTTCTAACGGCGCGAACGGCCCTCGCCAGCGTGACGGCGTTTGTGATGGCGATTGCCTTGGGACCGTTGGCCATCGGCTGGCTGAGAGGGCGATTTCGGGAACGCATCGCCAGCGCCTCGAAGCGGCTCAACGAGATTCAAGCCGCCAAACAGTCGACGCCGACTATGGGCGGCTTGTTTATCGTGGCTTCGATCGTCGTGGGCACGCTGCTGTTCGGCGATTTGACGAATCTTTACACACAGCTGGCGCTCCTGACGACGCTCTCGTTCGGGGCGCTTGGTGCTTGCGACGACTGGATCAAGCTCAACACGCCGCGCAACGGCCTGAGTGTCAAACAGAAGCTCTCGATTCAAATCCTGTTCGCCCTATTGATCGGCTCGCTGTTGTATTGGCATCAGCGAACGGTGCCCCACGGCTTGGAACTAATCGGTCCATTGGGAGCCGGCAGTCTGTGGCTGGGCGGAGCATTCATTGCGTGGAGCATGCTGGTGCTCGTTGGGACCTCGAATGCCGTCAACCTCACGGACGGACTCGACGGGCTGGCGGGCGGCTGCACGGTCTTCGCGGGCTCGGCGTTCGTGGCCCTGGCGTATCTCGCCGGGCACCGGACGATGGCCGACTATTTGTCGATTCCGTTTATTTCCGGATGTGGCGAACTGAGTGTGGTCCTCGGCGCGATGGTCGGGGCGATGCTCGGGTTTCTATGGTTCAACTGTTATCCGGCTCAAGTGTTCATGGGCGATACGGGTGCTTTGCCGATCGGTGCCTTGCTGGCTTTGGCCGCCCTGATCTCGCGGCAGGAAGCCCTGCTGGTGATCGTCGGCGGGGTGTTCGTGATCGAAACAGTCAGCGTCCTGATGCAAATCGGCTGGTTCAAGTTGACCGGCAATCGGCTGATCGCCTGCAGTCCGCTCCACAATCATTACCTGTTGAAGGGCCAACACGAGATCAAGATCGTCGTCCGCTTTTGGATCGGATCGGCACTCTTAGCGATCGTCGGCGTGGCGAGCCTCAAACTTCGGTAGATCGCAAATAGGGGGGAGCCCCCCATCAAGGAAATACACGCGTCTAGCAGGTTTCGTTAGGGAGAGAGGGATTCCGGAAGCCGGTCCGACCGAGTCACATCGGTCGGCCCGGCTTCCACCCTTTCGAAGTAGCCTAAACGACGTCCAGTTGGGGCCTTAAGGCGAAAAAGAATAGCCAAGCAAACGGAAGCTTCGCTTATTCGTCAAGGCTGAACGAATTTCGAGAAACTGGGGATCTTGGCAAGCAAAATGCTTCCTTCACCGTTGCCGCCTCTGTAACATAACTCGGACGGTCGAAATCGACCTGCACATGGATCGGCAACCGGTGCGAAGTTGGAGCTCTCGAGAATGAAATCCGTCAGCCCCTGGTTTCAAACCGCGCAGCTTTTGAACGGAATTCGGAAGACCGTTTCGGAGATTGAGGCCAGCCGCGCAGTCCCTCCGGATCGCAATACGCGGAGCGAGGAAGCGACGCTGCAGCGTTCAGACGCGAAAAGTCGCACCGAACGCTGATTCGCACGCTCCAAAGGCGTAGTCTCCCCAAATGTGACCTGTGCCGCTTCCGGCGGGTACGCTATCCTCCCGCGCCGTTCTTTTCGCGGGAGTGCGCTGTCTCGACACGCTGAAAAGCGGTCGCGTCTTGCGGACGCTCCCGCCTAAGTTGTCGTGCTGAAGCAACAGGTCCATTCCCATGTCGGGCCGAACGAAAGCCGCGCTTTCAGGCAGATTTGCCCACATTCACTCCAGTGCTCAGAGTGCTCCGGCGCGGCTCGAAGACTCGAACTCAAGGGCGCGGGATCTTCAGGTTCGTATAGATCGACGAAAGCTACTGCGAGCCTTCGCGCTCACAACTGTCGCTCTGGCGGTCATCGTGGCGGTCATCGCCCTCTGGAGCCTGGTTCTCCGCGATCGATTCGTGGTCAAGCGGTTTGGGACGGTCGTCCCGGGGAAGGTCTACCGCAGCGGACAGATTTCCAGGTTTCTAATTGGCGATGTAATCGAGCGAAACGGACTCGGGACGATCATCGATCTGAACGGTCTCGACCCGAACGACGCCGATCAGCGAGCCGAGGTTGAGGCTTCGCAGGAAAAAGGGGTTCGGCATCTGCGATTTCCCCTGCGCGGCGACGCGACGGGCCCAATCGATCGATACGCCGGGGCCGTTCAGGCAATGGTCGAGTCGGAGCTGCAGGGGCGGCCGGTGCTCGTCCATTGCGCCGCCGGAGCTCAGCGAACAGGCGCCTGCATCAGCTTTTACCGCCTACTCATCCGGCACGATCCGGCCGAGGATGTCTATCGCGAACTTGTCAGCTACGGCTGGGATCCGAAGGCCAACCAAGTCCTGCTCGACTATGTGAACGGGCACATGCACGAACTGGCCAAATTGCTCGTCGAGCGGCACGTTCTCGACCGAGAGCCTGATCCGCTGCCCTTCTTGCATCCCTGAGCATCCGCACCGCATCTCGCTGGGGTCGGCGCCTAAAGGGCCTGATTGTTTCCCGACAGCTGTCCGGTCCGCGGATTGACTGCCCCGGTTTCGTCGCAATACTACCGGGTTGGTGGCCGCTTGGGCTGTATTGACGATGTATAGCCAGCTGTGTTTTAATCCGGGCTGTGGTAAAAATTTGCCACGTCGACGACTCACCTGAGGCGGGCTGGGAACCAGACATGACGACGCGCAAGGCTGTGAGAGCCGAGTTAGAGGCGATGAGCGTCGAACAACTGCGCGAGTACCGAGCGAATGAATACACCGAATCGCTGGCCGAGTACTCAGCCAAAGAGCTGCGCGAACTGGTCTGCGACATTTGGACTACCGACGGCTGTAGGCCGCTGGCACAGATGACCAAAAGCGAAGTGATCGCCGAGATCATGTCCGACATCGATGCCGAAGCGACGGACGATGAACTGAGGCTGTTCCTCGAAGACATTCGCAAGCATATTGTCGAAGGCAAATCGACCGAGTAACAGCCCGCGTCAGTGGTCGCCCGGGGCATCTTCCGGGGTCTCGTCGGTCCTGAAGGGGCGACCCAGCCGCTCGCGATCCCCGCAAAAAAACCGCCTTTGCGACAAGCTGCTCATCGGTAGCAGCGGTCCCTCAACGACTCGGCCCGGAGCGTTCAAAAACTCTCCGGGCCATGCCATTATGTCAATGCGGACGAAAGGACTTGAACCTTCACCTCCGTAAACGGAGACAGGACCCTCAATCCTGCGCGTCTGCCAATTCCGCCACGTCCGCGAGTATTACGCACCAATGAGTTACGTCTAACCGTTTCTCCTGAAGCCCAGTGGCTTTACTACCGATTGGACTACCGATACAATCTCGGACTGTGAAAATGCCCCCGGCGGTTGTGACCCGCCGGAGGCTGACACCGACTGAACCCTTTGTCAGGAGTCGATGCCCATGTCCGACCAATCTACTCGGTCTCGGCGCTCCCGTAAATCGTCGATCGACCGTCCCCCGAAACCCTATCCCGAATTTCCGCTTGGCGCCGCGAATAACGGCCGCTGGCAGAAGAAGATCCTCGGCAAAATCCACTATTTCGGCCGATGGGGGAAGGTAGTCGACGGTAGTCTAACCCGGATTGAGGGCGACGGCTGGAAAGACGCCCTCGAGATCTACAAAGCGCAGGTCGACGACCTGTACGCTGGCCGGACGCCCCGCACCAAATCCGACGCGCTGACCATTAAGGAACTCTGCAACCGTTTTCTGACCGCTAAGAAGCGAAGGCTCGACGCGGGCGAAATGACGGCCCAGACGTTCACTG